>CAZAEP010000043.1:12471-13793 GCA_964484045.1 uncultured Sphingomonadales bacterium | reverse complement strand
GACCATCGCCACCAACATGGCCGGCCGCGGCACCGACATCCAGCTCGGCGGCAATCTCGAGATGCGCATCGCCGACGAGACCCGCGACGTCACCGACCCCGAAAAGCGGGCCGCCATCGTCGAGCGCATCAGGCGCGAGGTCGAAGAGGAGAAGGCGAAGGTGATCGCGGCCGGCGGGCTCTATGTCATCGGCACCGAACGCCATGAGTCGCGGCGCATCGACAATCAGCTCCGCGGGCGCTCGGGCCGCCAGGGCGATCCCGGGCGCTCGAAATTCTACCTCTCGCTCGAAGACGACATGATGCGCATCTTCGGGCCGCAGCGCATGGACGCCTGGCTCAGGAAGCTCGGGATCGAGGACGGCGAGGCGATTACCCACCCCTGGCTCAACAAGGCGATCGAGAAGGCGCAGGAGAAGGTCGAGGCGCGCAATTTCGAGGCCCGCAAGCAGATTCTCAAATACGACGACGTGATGAACGATCAGCGCAAGGTGATCTTCGAGCAGCGTCGCGAGATCATGGACGTCGAGGACGTCGCCGAGACCATCCGCGACATGCGCCACGACACCGTGGTCAAGCTGGTCTCCGCGCACATTCCACGCAAGACCTTTCCCGAGCAATGGGATATCGACGGGCTGGCGGTGGAGTGCAAGCGCGTCTTCGGGATCGACCTGCCGCTCAAGGACTGGCTCGCCGAAGAGGGCGTCGACGAGGAGGTCTATATCGAGCGCATCACCGAGGCCGCCGATCGCCATATGGCGGAAAAGGCGGCGCGCTACGGTCCCGAGATCTGGCGCCAGGTGGAAAAGAGTCTGCTCCTGCAGGTCATCGATCAGGAGTGGAAGGACCATCTCGCCAATCTCGACTATCTGCGCCAGGCGGTGAATCTGAGGGCCTATGCCCAGCGCAATCCGCTGAACGAGTACAAGACCGACGCCTTCGCCATGTTCGAGACCATGCTCGAACGGGTGCGCGAGACGGTGACCCAGATCCTCGCGCATGTGGAGTTCGCGCAGCCCGAGCCGGCGATCGCCGAGCCCGAGCCGCCCAGGGAGATGCACGCGCATCATGTCGATCCCCTGACCGGCGAGGACGAGCTCGGCCGCGCCCGCGCGCTCGACCAGGCCGCCGCCGCCGGCGGCCGGATCGTGAATGCCGGCGGCACCGTGCGGGCCCGCCGGGCGGCGACGGCGATCGATCCCAACAATCCGCAAAGCTGGGGCCGGGTGGCGCGCAATGCGCCCTGCCCCTGCGGCTCGGGCAAGAAATACAAGCACTGCCACGGCGCCTTCTGAGGCGGCGCCGGCGGGTGACGCCGGCGGG
>CAZAEP010000043.1:0-12371 GCA_964484045.1 uncultured Sphingomonadales bacterium | reverse complement strand
GGGCATCTTGTCGCGGCAGGCGAAGATGTTTTAATCTTGAAATATAATGCGGTCGCGCCTATCGTGGATATCGGCCCCCGGTGCCGTGTCGGCGGCGACACTGGACCGCGATCGCGGTGACGCGCTATGGGGCGGAGTGGCACCTGACTGCAAGGATCCGAGCCATGAAGATCGCCTGTGTGGGTGGCGGACCGGCGGGGCTTTATTTCGCGATCTCGATGAAGCGGCGCGACCCCTCGCACGAGATCGTCGTCTATGAGCGCAACCGGCCCGGCGACACCTTCGGCTGGGGCGTCGTCTTTTCCGACCGGACGATGGACTATCTGCGTGCGAACGACGCGGTCTCGGCGCAGGCGATTCTCGGCGAATTCGCCCACTGGGACGATATCGACGTGCATTTCAGGGGCCGCGTGATCACTTCGGGCGGCCACGGCTTTTGCGGCATCGGTCGCCAGCGCCTGCTCAACATCCTGGCGGAGCGGGCCGCCGAACTGGGTGTCGAGCTGGTCTATGAGCATGAGGTCGAGCCGGACCTTGCGGCCTTCTCGGACTGCGACCTCGTGATCGCTTCGGACGGCATCAATTCGCGCATCCGCGAACGCCATGCGCGGCATTTCGGGGTCGATATCGAGACCCGCGCCAACAAGTTCGTCTGGCTCGGCACGCACAAGGTGTTCGACGCCTTCACCTTCATTTTCAGGAAGACGCGGCACGGCTGGATCTGGGTCCATGCCTATCGCTTCGACGACAGCACCTCGACCTTCATCCCGGAATGTTCCGAAGAGACCTATCGCAATTTCGGCTTCGGGAAGATGAGCCAGGCGGAGATTCTGGCGACGCTCGAGCAGGTGTTCGCCAGGGAGCTCGACGGCCACAGGCTGATGTCCAATGCGCGGCATCTGCGCGGCGCCGCGATCTGGCTAAATTTCCGCCGCGTCCTGTGCCGGAAGTGGTATTACAGGAACATCATCCTTCTCGGCGACGCGGCGCACACGGCGCATTTCTCGATCGGCTCGGGCACCAAGCTCGCCTTCGAGGACGCGATCAAGCTCGCCGAGGTGCTCTCGACGAGCGATCTTCCCGTGCGCCGTGCGCTCAGGCAGTATCAGGAGGCGCGCCATCTCGAGGCGCTCAAGCTCCAGTCCGCGGCGCGCAACTCCACGCAGTGGTTCGAGGAGGTCGAGCGCTATGTGCATATGGAGCCGATCCAGTTCTCCTATTCGCTGCTCACCCGCTCGCAGCGCGTGAGCCATGACAATCTGCGCAAGAGAGATCCCGCCTGGCTGGCGAAGGTGGAGAAATGGTTCTACGCGAAAGCCACCGGAGAGCGGCCGAAAAAGCCGGTGCCGCCGATGTTCGCGCCCTTCGCCCTGCGCGACATGAGGCTCGTCAACCGGGTCGTGGTCTCGCCCATGTGCATGTATTCGGCGACCGACGGCGTGCCGAGCGACTTCCATTTCGTGCACCTTGCCGCACGCGCCACCGGCGGCGCCGGGCTCGTCTTCACCGAGATGACCGACATCTCGCCGGACGCGCGCATCTCGCCCGGCTGCGCCGGGATCTGGAACGAGACCCAGATGGCGGCGTGGAAGCGCATCGTCGATTACGTCCATCGCGAGACGCCGGCGAAAATCGGCATCCAGCTCGGCCATGCCGGGCCCAAGGGCTCGACGAAACGGGCCTGGGAGGGCGCCGACGCGCCGCTCGAGGAGGGCAACTGGCCGCTTCTCGGGCCCTCGCCGGTGCCCTGGTCGCCACGGAACCAGACTCCCAGAGAGATGACCCGCGCCGACATGGACCGCGTGATCGCGCACTATGTGCGGGCGACCGGGCTCGCCGCCCGGGCCGGCTTCGACATCCTCGAGCTCCACGCCGCGCACGGCTATCTGCTCTCCGCCTTCATCACCCCGCTCATGAACCGGCGCCGCGACGACTATGGCGGCTCGCTCGCCAACCGGCTGCGCTTCCCGATCGAGGTGATGGAGGCGGTGCGCGCGGCCTGGCCGGCGGACAAGCCGCTCTCGGTGCGCATTTCCGCCCATGACTGGGTGGGATCGGAGGGCATCACCGATGCCGACGCGGTGGCGATCGCCCGCGCCTTCGTCGCCGCCGGCGCCGACATCATCGACGTCTCCGCGGGCCAGACCTCGACCCGGGCGCGGCCGGTCTACGGCCGCATGTTCCAGACCCCCTTTTCCGACCGGGTACGCAATGAGGGCCATGTCGCGACCATCGCGGTGGGCAATATCTACGAGGTCGATCACGTCAATTCGATCCTCGCCGCGGGGCGGGCCGATCTCGTCTGCCTGGCGCGGGCGCATCTGATGGACCCCTGCTGGACGCTGCGCGCGGCGGCGCAGCAGCATTATCACGGAATCCATGTGCCGCCGCAGTATCTTGCCGGTTTCGAGCAACTCGAACGCAATCTGGAACGCGCCGGGCAGATGGCGCTCCTCGCCTAGGAGCCATGATGAGCAGGCAAAGGCGACAGGCGGTGATCACCGGCGGCGGCTCCGGCATCGGGCTCGCCATCGCCCGGCGTCTCGCCGCCGAGGGCTGCTCGGTGACGCTCGTCGGGCGCAATGCGGCGCGGCTCGCGGACGCCGCCGCAGGAATCGCCGGCGCCCGCGCGGCGGTCTGCGACGTCGGCGACGCGGCGCAGGTGAACGACGTCTTCGCCGGGCTCGGCCCCGTCCATGTGCTCATCAACAATGCCGGCGTCGTCGAGACCGCGTCCTTCGCGAACCTGTCCGACGACGCCTGGCGACGCATGTTCGACGTCAATCTCATGGGCGCCGTCCACTGCATCCGCGCGGTGCTGCCGGCGATGCGCGGGATGGCGGCCGCGCGCATCGTCAATGTCGCGTCCACCGCGGCCCTGAAAGGCTACGCCTATGCCAGCGCCTACACCGCCTCCAAGCACGCGCTGCTCGGACTCACCCGGGCGCTGGCGCTCGAGCTCGCGCGCACCGGGATCACGGTCAATGCGGTCTGCCCCGGTTACACCGAGACCGCGATCGTCGAGGACGCGGTGGCGACGATCGCCGCCAGGACCGGCTGCACCCGTGAGGAGGCGCGCGAGAAATTGACCGCCGCCAATCCGCAAGGGCGCTTGATCACGCCCGCCGAAGTGGCGCAATCTGTCGCCTGGCTGGTTTCGCCCGCGGCCCGGGCGGTGACCGGCCAGGCCGTTGTGGTCGCGGGTGGGGAGGTCATGTGACGGTGCCGGATTTGCGCGAAAAACTGGGCGGTGCGCCGCATTCCAAGCAGTCGCTGCGGCTGTGGCTGCGGCTCCTGTCCTGTGCCACGGTGATCGAGAAGCGGCTGCGCAATCGCCTGGCGAAGGAGTTTCACACCACCCTGCCGCGGTTCGACGTGCTTGCTGCGCTCGATCGCCATCCCGACGGCCTGACCATGGGCGAGCTGTCGCATGCACTGATGGTCTCGAACGGCAATGTCACCGGCGTCGCCAATCGCCTGATCGCCGACGGCCTCATCATCCGCGAGGTCGACGCCAGGGACCGGCGCACCTTCCGCGTCCGCCTTTCGCCCAAGGGGCGCGCGGAGTTCGCGGCCATGGCCAAGGTCCATGAAGGCTGGGTCGACGACATGTTCGCCGATCTCACGAACGAGGAGATCGAGGCCCTGATGGAGCAGCTCGTGCGCGTTCGCCGCTCGGTGGCCCGCAGCGAGAAAAGGGCGGCCGATGCGTGACCCCGCGACCTATGCCCCCGCCCATTTCGCCTGGGATTTCGCCGACGGCGTGGCCACCGTCACGCTTGCGCGGCCGGAGCGCAAGAATCCGCTGACCTTCGAATCCTACGCCGAGCTGCGCGATCTCTTCCGCGCCCTCAAGGATACGCCCCGCGTCAAGGCGGTGGTCCTCACCGGGGCCGGCGGGAACTTCTGCTCCGGCGGCGACGTGCACGAGATCATCGGGCCCCTGACCGGGATGGGCATGCCGCCGCTTCTGGCCTTCACCCGCATGACCGCGGATCTGGTGAAAGCGATGCGCGGTTGTCCGCAGCCGGTCATCGCCGCGGTCGACGGCGTATGCGTCGGCGCCGGGGCCATTCTTGCCATGGCGGCCGACCTGCGCCTGGGCACCGGGCACGCGAAGATCGCCTTTCTCTTCACCCGCGTCGGGCTCGCCGGCTGCGACATGGGGGCCTGCGCCATCCTGCCGCGCATCGTCGGCCAGGGGCGCGCCGCGGAGCTGCTTTTCACCGGACGCGCCATCTCCGGCGAGGAGGCCGAGCGCTGGGGCTTCTTCAACCGGCTGTGCGCGCCCGAGGCGCTGCTCGACAGCGCACGCGAGATGGCGCAAACGCTCGCCCGCGGTCCCACCTTCGCGCACGGGATCACCAAGAACCAGCTCAATGCGGAATGGGCGATGAGCCTCGAGACGGCCATCGAGGCCGAGGCCCAGGCGCAGGCCATCTGCATGCAGACACAGGACTTCCGGCGCGCCTACGAGGCTTTCGCGGCCCGGCTCACCCCCGTCTTCAAGGGCGATTGAATGGCGGATCGGTGCCATCTCGACTGGCCGTTCTTCGACGCGCGCCATCGCGCGCTCAAGGCCGATCTCGAGACCTGGATCGCGGCGCAGGGGCCGGCGCTGCAGGCGGCGGAAGACGATGTCGATCGCGCCTGCCGGGATCTCGTCGCGCGTCTCGGCGAGGCCGGCTGGCTCAGGCACACCGTGCCGGCGGCCCATGGCGGGGCGGCGGACACCCTCGATGTGCGCAGCCTGTGCCTGATGCGCGAGGGGCTCGCCCATGAGAGCGCTCTTGCCGACTTCGCCTTCGCCATGCAGGGACTGGGCTCGGGCGCCATCACCCTTTTCGGCAGCGAGGCGCAGAAGGCCGCCTGGCTTCCGGCCGTCGCGCGCGGCGAGAAGATCGCCGCCTTCGCGCTGTCGGAACGCCGCGCCGGCTCGGACGTCGCGGCGATCGCGACACGGGCGCGGGCGACGGCGGACGGATATGTCCTCGATGGCGAGAAATACTGGATCTCGAACGGCGGCATCGCCGATTTCTACATCGTTTTCGCGCGCACCGGCGAGGGCGACGGCGCGCGCGGCCTGAGCGCCTTCATCGTCGATGCCGGGACCCCCGGCTTCGCCGTCGCCGAACGCATCCCGCTCATCGCGCCGCATCCGCTCGCCGGGCTCCGCTTCGAGCGCTGTTTCGTGCCCGCCGAGCGACGGCTCGGCGCGCCCGGCGAAGGGTTCAGGATCGCCATGGCGACGCTCGACGTCTTTCGTTCCACGGTCGGCGCCGCCGCCCTCGGCTTCGCCCGCCGCGCCTTCGAGGCGGCGCTCGACCGGGTGACCGGGCGCGAGCTCTTCGGGGCACCGCTCGCCGATCTGCAGATGACCCGGGCGGCACTGGCCGAGATGGCGCTCGACATCGACGCCGCGGCGCTGCTCGTCTACCGCGCCGCCTGGACCCGGGACAGCGGCGCCGAGCGGGTAACGCGGGAGGCGGCGATGGCCAAGCTATACGCCACCGAGGCGGCGCAGCGGGTGATCGACAGGGCGGTGCAGCTCCATGGCGGCGCCGGCGTCGTGGCGGGCGCGACCGTCGAACGGCTCTATCGCGAGATCCGGGCGCTGAGGATCTACGAAGGGGCAAGCGAAGTGCAGAAGATCATCATCGCGCGCCAGGAGCTGGTCCGGCACGCGGACAGGAAAACCCGGCGGGGATAGAAGGGATCGGAAGGGGTATGCGCATCTTGCAACCGAAGGGCTGGCCGCGGCCCAGGGGCTATGCCAACGGGATCGAGGCGGCGGGACGGGTGATCTTCGTCGCCGGGCAGATCGGCTGGGACGCGGATCAGGTCTTCCGCGCCCATGATCTCGTCGGCCAGTTCGAGCAGGTTCTGAAGAACATTCTCGCGGTGCTCGCCGAGGCGGGCGCGGGGCCGGAGCATATTGTCCGCATGACCTGGTATCTGACCGATATCGCGGCCTATCGCATGGCCGCGCCGGACCTCGGCGCGGTCTATCGGCGGCTGATCGGTCGGCACTATCCGGCGATGGCGGTTCTCGAGGTCAGCGCGCTCGTCGAGCCCGAGGCGCTGATCGAGATCGAGGCGACGGCGGTGCTCCCCGACTGACCCCCCCGTCCCGCCCCGCCGGCGCGGCCGGACGAGGCACGACGGGGGAGCCGCGGTGGGGGTCTCTCAGTGCAGCCGGTACACAAGCTCGAGTCCGAACCAGCGCGGCGCCCGGTAGCTGACCTCGTTGCAGCCGCACAGCGTGGCGAGATCGAAGCCGAGCACGCCCGCCTTCTCCTGCGTCAGATTGCGGATGTTGAAGGCCAGCTCCCAGCGCTCATCGGCGCTGGTCCAGTCGAGCCGGGTGTTGAGAAGAAAGTAGGAATCGAACTTGTCGGCGGCGAAATTCCGGAGATTGTAGAAGAAGTCGCTCGAGTAGCTGCCCTCCGCCGAGAGGTGCATGCGGCCGCCGAAGGCCGCCCACGCGTAGCCGGCCATGGCGTTGGCCTGGAATTTCGGCGTGTAGGTCGGGCGCACATTGCGGCTGATCGGCCCGCCGACCCTCAGCGGCACGTTCTTCACCCTGGCATCGATCCAGGCACCGGCGAGGCGGATGTCGAGGCCGTCCGTCGGCGAGACCGTGAAGTCGGCCTCGAGCCCCTTGTAGGTGGCGTCATTGTTGATGACCACCCCCGAGACGCCGGTAAACAGGAAGGCCTGATAGTCGTTGTAGTCGTAATAGAAGAAATTGGCGTTCAGCCGTCCCAGGCCGTCGAGCAGCGTGCTCTTGAAGCCGGTCTCGTAGGAATAGAGGATTTCCGGCCGGTAGGGGATGGCGCTCGTCGGCACGCCGAGGCCGCCGGCGAGCTGCGCGTTGAAGCTGCCCGCCTTGACCCCGCGCTTGACCGAGGCCCACAGCATGAGGTCGGGACCGGCGCGGTATTCGAGCCGCGCCACACCGGCCCACAGCGTGTCGGACGTGCCGGCGGTGAAGGCGTCCGGCCCGCCGCCGCCGAAGACCGGCCCGATGACGAATTTCGCCCCCTGCTTGATCGCGAAGCTGCTTTGCGTCGGATAGATCGCCTGTTCGAAGAAATAGTCCTTCTGCTCCTGGATCAGGCGAATGCCGAGGATGAGCGCGAGCTTGTCGGTGAGGTCGTACTGGGTATGGAGAAAGCCGGAATAGGAATTGGTCTTGAGATCGGCTTCGGAATTGAGGTCGAAGGGCGAGCCCGGCACGACGCCGTTGGCCGGGAATTTGAGCCCGTCGTCGGAATCATTGGTGATGTTGAGATAGAAGAAGCCGGCGACCCAGGTCAGCCGTCCGGTCGTGCCGTCAAGCCGCAGCTCCTGGGTGACGCTGGTGGCGTCGATGGCGGCGTAGTTGGCGGACTGATTGGCCGGGCCTGCGTCGACATCGAGGAAGATGAGCTCGTCATAGCTCTTGAAGTCGCCGATATAGGTGAGCGTCACGTCGGGGTTGACGTCGTAGACGGCGCGCCCGTTCCAGCCCCAGCTCCGCGTGAAATTGTGATCCTTGAAGGCGAAATCGCTCGAGGTCGTGAACCCCGGTCCGTCGGGGTCGCGATAGCCGAAGAAGTCGCCGCCCGGCGCGAAACGGCCGAAGAACTCGCTCCCCGGCGCGTCCTGGCTGCCGAAGAGACCGTCATTGTCGAGGTCGGTGCCGATGTCGCTGCCGCCGGGGCCGATGCTCGCCCGGCCCTCATCGGGCGCCGCGTCGATGACGTCGACGAGCTCGAGGCCGCCGCCGACATCGTCGAAGATGCCGATCGTGGGCTTTGCCTGATAGGGTGCGGTGGCGGTGCGGCTGCGGGCGAAATTGCCGGTGATGCGCAGACTCAGGCGGTCGCCCGGCTCGAAGGCGAGGATGAAACGGCTGCCGAAGGTGTCGTCGTCGCCGAGATCGGCGCCCGCACCGGGTCCGGAGGCGCCGCCGACCGCGCCTTGGGGATAGAGATTCCTGAGATAACCGCCGTGCCGGCTCCAGTAGATCGCGCCGCGGGTCGCCACCGTCTCGCCCAAGGGGCCGCCAAGGGCGGCGGTCACGTGCCCGCCGGTGCCGCTGGCGGGGGAATCGAAAAGCCCGAATTCGCCGCGCGCATAGCCCTCCCAGTGGTCGAAACCGGGCTGGCGCGAAAGATAATGGACGAGGCCGCCGGTGGCATTGCGGCCGAAGAGCGTGCCCTGCGGGCCTTTCAGGATCTCCACCCGGTCGATGTCGAAGAGCCCGAAATTCTGCCCCGGCAGGGCGGCGATATAGGCCTCGTCGAGATAGACCGCGTTCGGGGTCTCGACCACGGGATTGAAATCGTTGTTGACGACGCCGCGAATGCTGAACTGGAGCTGTTGTCCGGCATGACTGCCCGCGACATGGACGCCAGGCGAAAGGGTGGCGATGTCCATGCTGCGCTGGATGCCGAAATTGCGCAACTGATCGCCCGAGAAGGCGTCGATCGCCATGCCGACATCCTGGATATTCTGCCGGCGCTTTTGCGCGACGACGACGATCTCCTCGAGCAGGCGCCCCGATGCGCGCGCCTCCGGCGCTGCGGACGGGTCCGTGGTCTGAAGGGCGGACCGGTCGTTCCTTGCGGCGGCGCCTTCCTCGGCCGACCAGGCAAGCCCGGCAGCCGGCAACGGGGCCGCCGCCAGCGCAGCGGCGAGAGAGAGCGACGAGACCATCGCCAGCCTGCCCGCGGCGGCATATGGATGCCGCATGGCGGTTCCGGCGTCCGGTGCAGATGCCCGGCGCCGGTCGTGCCCGCGCACCGTCCGTGCCGGGCGGCGGTCGCATTCCACCCCGTAAAGACGAGTCATGATTGCCCTCCCCTTCTCGTCCCCCCGCGGGGGGACCGATTCATCGCACCACCCTCCCGGCTCGATGACGGTCATTACTTTAGGCTTAAAATGCCGATCCTGTCAAAGCCAATCTTCGCCGGCGGAGGCCGGATGTCGGGGGGCGTGCGCGGGGAGGCGGCATCGATGGCGACCGTCGCGTTCAGGGGGCGACGCGGCCGCGCCGGCGGCGGCGCGCGCGGATCGGTCGATACGGCGCATGGACAGGAAAATATTTTTAGCTTAAAATGACTCCGCGAATTTCGTCGCAGGCCGGGAGGGGGGAGGACGATCATGGCGCCGCCGCGAAACAGACTGTTCCGCAAGGGGCACTTCAAGCTGGGCATCTTTTCCGCCAACTGCTCGTCGGGCATGGCGGTCACCAAGGTACCCGAGCGCTGGGTCAATTCCTGGGAGAACAACGCCCGGCTGGTGCGACAGTGCGATGCCGCGGGACTCGACTTCATGCTCCCGATCGCGCGCTGGATCGGCTATGGCGGCGAGACCAATTTCCATCATTCGGTGCTCGAGACCGTGACCTGGGCGGCCGGGCTCCTGGCCATCACCGAGCGCATCAGCGTCGTCGCCACGATGCACACCGCGTTCAATCATCCGGTCGTGGTGGCCAAGCAGATCGCCACCATCGACCGGATCGGCGCCGGCCGCGCCGGGCTCAATATCGTCGCCGGCTGGAACAAGCCGGAATACGACGCCATGGGTCTCGAACTGCCCGACGATCACGAGACCCGTTACGGCTATGCGCAGGAATGGTTCGATATCGTGCGCAAGCTGTGGCAGGAATCGGAGGCCTTCGACTGGCAGGGTCGCTATTTCAGGCTGAAGGGCGTGCATTCCGATCCCAAGCCGGTGAGCGGCATGCCGCCGATCATCAATGCCGCGGGATCGACACAGGGGCGCGAATTCGCCACCCGCAACGCCAATTTCCTGTTCACGCCGGCGATCGATCTCGCGCGCTCGAAGGACGAGGTCGCCGCGCTCAAGGAGCAGGCGCGCCATCAGGGCCGCGAGATCGAGGTGCTCACCTTCTCCTACGTCGTCTGCCGGCCGACGGAAAAGGAGGCGCAGGCCTACCATGCGCACTATGCCGACAGCCATGCCGACTGGGCGGCGGTCGACAATCTCATCCGTCTGCAGTTCGCCCACGCCCGGTCCTTTCCGCACGACCTCCTGCGCCTGATTCGCGACCGCATGGCGGCCGGCCATGGCGGCTTTCCGCTCGTCGGCACGCCGGAGCAGGTGGCCGACGGTCTCACCGAGCTCCATGAGGCCGGCTTCGGCGGCTCGACGCTCGCCTTCGTCAATTACGCCGAGGAGTTCCCCTATTTCGCGGAGACCGTGCTGCCGCTGCTCAAGGAGCGCGGTCTGCGGCGTGCCGAGGAGGGGGTGTGCCCGCGATAATGTTTTATGTTTAAAATTTGACAGGGCCGGATGCTGCTCCATAGACTGGCGCCGCGGTATCCGCCATACTTGAGGCCCGGCCGGTACCGGCAAGGAGATTGCGCCATGACGTCGCACCTGCTGACCGATCTCATGTCATCGATCGCCGATGGCGGGCTACGGGTCGTCGACCTCACCGAAACCCTGCGTCCCGACTATCCGACGATTGCGCTGCCGCCGGAATTCGGTCAGGCCTCGCCCTTCGTCAAGGAGGAGATCTCGCGCTATGACGCGCGCGGCCCGGCCTGGTACTGGAACAATTTTACCGTCTCCGAGCACAGCGGCACCCATTTCGATGCGCCGATCCACTGGGTGACCGGGCGCGACCTGCCGAACAACGCCGTCGACACTCTCGACCTGCGGCACTTCATCGCGCCCGTCTGCGTCGTCGATTGCACGAAGGAGGTCGCCGCCGACAGGGGTTTCATCCTTACCCGCGCCTTTCTCGAGGCCTGGGAAGCGTGCCACGGCCGCATTCCCGCCGGCGCCTGGCTCTTCATGCGCAGCGACTGGCGCAAGATCGCCGATCCCGACAATTACACCAACCTTCAGGAAGACGGCGCGCATTCCCCGGGCCCCGACGCCGAAGCCGTGCTGTGGATGATCGAGGAGCGCGACGTGCTCGGCTTCGGCACCGAGTGCGTCGGCACCGATGCCGGCCAGGCCTTCCGCTTCGAGCCGCAATATCCCTGCCACCACTATATGCACGGGGCCGGCAAATACGGGCTGCAATGCATGACCAATCTCGACCGGTTGCCGCCCACCGGCGCGCTCGTCGTCGCCGCGCCGCTCAAGATCGAGGAGGGCTCCGGCAGCCCCTTGCGCGTCTTCGCGCTGGTGCCGGCGGAGCGATAAGAGCTCATGGCCGAACGCTCCTTTGCGAAAGAGGTCGAAAAGCTGCGGCTCGGTGCCGGCGCCGACTTCGCCGGCGAAGGCATCCTCGCCGTCACCAAGGCGCTGCTGCAGTCCGGCGTCGCCTATGTCGGCGGCTATCAGGGGGCGCCGATCTCGCATCTCATGGACGTGCTCTCCGACGCGCAACCCATTCTCGAGGAACTCGGCGTCCATTTCGAGGCCTCGGCCTCGGAGGCCGCCGCCGCGGCGATGCTGGCGGCGTCGGTGAACTACCCCCTGCGCGGCGCGGTGACCTGGAAATCGACCGTCGGCACCAATGTCGCCTCCGACGCGCTTGCCAATGTCGCCTCGGGCGGGGTGACCGGCGGTGCGCTCATCATCATCGGCGAGGACTATGGCGAAGGCTCGTCGATCATGCAGGAGCGCAGCCACGCCTTCGCCATGAAGTCGCAGATCTGGCTGCTCGATCCGCGCCCCGACCTCCCCTCCATCGTCGCCGCGGTGGAGAACGGCTTCGCGCTCTCGGAAGCCTCGAGAACGCCGGTCATGCTCGAGCTGCGCATCCGCGCCTGCCATGTCTACGGACATTTCACCGCCAGGGACAACAGGCGCCCCGCCTTCTCCTTGCGCGAGGCGCTCGAGCACCCGGTGCGCGACACCGGACGCATCGTTCTGCCGCCGGCCAATTTTCAGCATGAACGCGAGAAGATCGCCGAACGTCGGCCGGCGGCCGAGCGCTTCATTCGCACGCACGGGCTCAACGAATTCCTCGGCGGTAGCGAGGGCGCGGTCGGCCTCATCGTGCAGGGCGGGCTCTACAACACGCTCATGCGCGCGCTCGCGCTCCTGGGGCTTGCGGACGCCTTCGGCGACACCGGCCTGCCGATCTACTGCCTCAATGTCACCTATCCCCTGATCGCGGACGAGATCACCGGCTTCTGCGCCGACAAGAAGGCCGTGCTGCTCCTCGAGGAGGGGCAGCCCGACTATATCGAGCAGGCGGTGAACACCATCCTGCGCCGCGCCGGGCTCGACACGGTGGTGGTCGGCAAGGACGTGCTGCCGATGGCCGGCGAATATACCGGTCAGGTGATCGAAGCCGGTCTCGTCGCCTTTCTCGAACGCCACGCGCCGGCGCTTCTCGGCAGGACACCGCCGCCGGTGCCCGCTCCGCCCCGGCGCTGGCCGAGACCGTGCCGGCG
>CAZAEP010000042.1:0-13799 GCA_964484045.1 uncultured Sphingomonadales bacterium | reverse complement strand
GCTCGGCGTCTCGGAAGAGGAAGTGATCAGCATGAACCGCCGCATGGCGGGCGGGGACCACTCGCTCAATGCCCCGATGAAGATCGACGGCGACGGCGAATGGCAGGACTGGCTGGTCGACGAGAGCCCCGATCAGGAGAGCCTGGTCGCCGAGCAGGAAGAGCTGGAGAACCGCCGGGCGCTGCTCGAGGAAGCGATGCGGACGCTCAACGAACGCGAACGGCACATTCTCACCGAGCGGCGGCTCAAGGACAATCCGACGACGCTCGAGGAATTGTCGAAGGTCTACAACATTTCCCGTGAACGGGTGCGGCAGATCGAGGTGCGGGCGTTCGAGAAACTGCAAAAGGCGATGCGCAAGGCGGCCGCCGAGCGCTTTGGCACGCCGCCGCGCGAAGAGGTCGGCG
This sequence comes from uncultured Sphingomonadales bacterium, assembly GCA_964484045.1. Lineage (GTDB taxonomy): Bacteria > Pseudomonadota > Alphaproteobacteria > Sphingomonadales > Rhodothalassiaceae > J134. The sequence goes on along the minus strand of CAZAEP010000042.1, from coordinate 13,392 downwards.
CGAGCGGGGAGAGCCCCTGACACGACGAGAGCGGCGCCCGTTCGCGGCAGACTCTACGCGGCGCGCGAATCGTCCTCGCGGGGCTGCTGGCGCTTGCGATCCTGCGCCGCGTTCGATTGCGCCACTTCCTCGCCCCATTCGTCGACCAGCATCCTGAGATGGCGATCGACGCGTCTGGCCGCTTCGCCATTGAGCAGTTGCTGCGTGCTGGCGGCGAGAACGGGACCGAGCCAGAGCATCGCCGCCCCGGCGAAGGCGGCGCCGTACATGACTGCCCAGACGGAGAGATCGCCGGCCATCGCCTTGAACTGCTCCATGCTCGGCCCGGCATCCCAGAGCTCGACCAGGAACGGCAGCACGCCGGCGAGATTGAACGCGAACATGGCATTCAGGCGGAGCGCCTTGAACTGCCCTATATCGACGAACAGGATGACCAGCGTCGGCAGCAGGCCGACGATCAGCAAAGCGGCGATGGGCGGCGAGAGCATGAGCAGGATGCCCATCAGGATATAGATGAAGAAATGGTTGCCGCGCCGCCTCTTGCGGGTCCGGCTCCCGCTGTCCGACATGGCGGGCTTGGAAGCGTTCTTCGATGCGGTCTTTTTCGCCATCGCCTATCCCGCCAATGTGAGCGCGGTGATGGTGCCGAGCATGACCAGCCAGCCGATGGCGGCGGCCAGGCGATAGCCGGCGGCCATGGCCGAAGGATCGCTCGGCTGGACCGGTCGCAGGAGCGCGCGGCGCTGTTGCTCGAGCTCGGCGATGCGATACCGGGCGCCGGCGAATTCCCGCGCGTCCTGCTGCAGGATCTTCGCCAGATCCACCGATTCGGACAGGCGCCGGATATCGCCCGATCGTGCGAGCTGATCGAGCCGACGCAAGGTCGCCTCGCGACGGGTCCTGCTGCGGATGCGTTTTGCCAGGGGCCGCATGCCCTTGGTCAGATGCCGGCACAGATTGGGAAGTTTTCCCGCGCGGAGAACCGATTGCAGATAGGCGAAGAGATCGACGATCGCGCTCATCGCCCGCGTCGGATCGGACGTGCGCGCACCGATGCGGTCGATATAGCGCTGCGCCTGCGCCACCCGGCTGGAAAAGAAGGCGAGCATGTGGGGATCGAGCAGATTGTGGCCGGCGCCCGCCTTGCCGGCCGTCTGTTCGATGTGATCGAGAAGCGCTTCCGGCGTCGGAATCCAGCGGTCGCCGAGCTGCGGGCTGAGGCAGGCGAGGGTGGGGTTGAGGTCGTAGAGAACGCGCATCAGACCACTTCCCATGGTGCCGGCCCGGACGAGCGCAATCGCCGACGTCAATTCCTGCACCACCCGGGACACCGACGGATTGCGATCCGCGACGATATCGAGAATCGCGGCCAGGACATTCGAATCGAACAGATGCGTGAGCGCGTCGAGGCGCTTTTCGTCGCCTTCCTCGAAGATTCGGGCGATCGCCGGGCCGATGCCGTCGAAACAGATGCTCAGCGTGCGGAAGCGGATCGGCCCCCAGGGATCGAGATGGGCGACGACCCGGGCGACCAGCGAGTAATCGCCATGCCGCGAACTCGAAAGGTCGACCTCCGGGCGGACGTCGAGCAGGCGCTCGAGGCGTTCGCTGAAAAGCTCGCTGGTGACCAGTTGCTGGATCCATTTTGGAAATTCGAGACCGCGCAGGAACGGCGCCGCCTCGAGCGGATATTTCGCGAAATCCTGCGCCAGGATGCGGCGGTCGGAATAGCTCGTGCGGCGAAAGGTCACCGGCCGCGCGAAGGTCCACAGGGTGGTCACCGAGCGACGGCTCGGCAGCGCCGAATCGACCCAGGCCCCGACCTCCTTAAGCGTCCATCGCTCGTCGGGATCGTCATTGAGCATGCCGCGCAGAAGCGAGCCGATGATGCCCGGGATTTCGACCCCCGCCGAGAGGGCCCAGAAGGATCCTTGCGCCACCCGCGCCATCAGCAGCTTGTCGGGCTCGCGCTCGGCGCCGGGCAGGCGTCCGAGATAGGCCGAGAGCAGGCTCGCCCCGGCGGCGAAGATGTCGGCGCCCTCGTCGGCGATGCCGCGTCCGCAGGGTTCCGCGGTTGCCCGCTCGAGGGGTTCGAACCAGGCCGGCTGGTCCATTGCCGGCGGCGCCGTGAAGCAGTCGCCGAGGACGATTTCATCGCACGACTCGTTGCTGAAGAAGATGTTCTCGGGACGCAGGGCCCGGTGGGTCAGCTTGCGCGTGTGCAGGGCCGTCAGCGCCTTGACGATGGCCGGAACGAGGATGCGCCGGATGCGGTGACCATTGACCGGGGCCTTGGCCGTCGCAACGGCGAGCGAAGGGCCCGCGGGCGCTTCAATGAGGGTCACCAGATGTTCCGGCTTTCCCGGCGCCGGCCGGATGATCTCCTGCAGGATCGGGTTGAGCATGTTCGCCACCGGCGACTGCATCAGCGAGAGCAGGACGTCCCGCCGGTGTGGGACCCCGCGGTGATGCACGATGGCGTAGAGACCGGTCCCGGCGTCCCGTTGATCGATCACGCGAAACGCCCGCCCTCCCGCGGTGTCGAAATGCGGCAACGGCGTGTTCAGGTCGAGGATATAGCGACCGGCGAGGCATCCCGTTTCGCCGACCTCCGGCGACGGGCTCGTTTCTCCCGCTTTTTGCGCTTGCGCCATTCGATACTGCACCGCTCCTATGGCCCGGGACCGAGGCCCGCCCGCCATAGAAACACCGGCGACTTAAATCGGCGTTAACCCGCAGCCGGAGCACGCGCCTCAATTCCGGAAGGGGTCGCGCATGAGGATCGTGTCCTCGCGCTCGGGGCTCGTCGACAAAAGCGCCACCGGGGCCCCGATCAGCTCCTCGATGCGGCGGACATATTTGACCGCCGTCGCCGGCAGGTCGGCCCAACTCCGCGCTCCGTGGGTGCTCTCGGACCAGCCTTCGAGGCGTTCATAGACGGGCTCGACCGCCGCCTGTTCCGCCATGTCGGGAGGCAGGTGGTCAAGCGTCCGGCCCTTGAGGCGGTATCCGACACAGACATTGATCTCGGCGAGCCCGTCGAGGACGTCGAGCTTGGTGAGTGCGATGCCGTCGATGCCCGCGACGCGCACCGCCTGACGCACGAGAACGGCATCGAACCAGCCGCAGCGGCGCGAGCGTCCGGTGACGGTGCCGAATTCGTGGCCGCGTTCGCCCAGACGGCGGCCGATGGCGTCATCGAGTTCGCTCGGAAACGGGCCCGCGCCGACCCGCGTCGTATAGGCCTTGGTGATGCCGAGGACATAGTCGAGCGCACCGGGACCGACGCCGGCGCCGCCGGCGGCTTGGCCGGCGATGGTGTTGGACGAGGTGACGAAGGGATAGGTGCCGTGATCGACATCGAGCATCACGCCCTGTGCGCCCTCGAAGAGAATGCGCTTGCCGGCGGCGCGGGCGCCGGCGAGCGTTCGCCAGACCGGGGCGGCGAAAGGAAGGATGCGTTCAGCGACCGCCATCAGCGCGTCGGCGATGGCGTCGGCGTCGATCGCGTCCGCTCCGAGCCCGGCGCGCAGGGCGTTGTGATGGGTGAGGAGACCGGCAAGGCGCTCCTCGACGGCGGTCCGGCTTTTCAGGTCGCAGATCCGGAGCGCGCGGCGTCCCACCTTGTCCTCGTAGGCCGGACCGATGCCGCGCCGCGTCGTGCCGATGCGGGTGCCGCTCGTCGCATCCTCGCGCAGGGCGTCGAGCTCGCGATGACAGGGCAGGATCAGCGTCGCATTGTCCGCGATCTGCAACCGTTCGGGCGTGACCGGCACGCCCCGGCTCTCGAGCCGGGCCATTTCGTCGAGCAGCGCCCAAGGGTCGATGACCACGCCATTGCCGATGATCGAAAGCTTGCCCTCGCGCACGATGCCGCTCGGCAGCAGCGACAGCTTGTGCACGGTGCCGTCGATGACCAGCGTGTGCCCGGCATTGTGGCCGCCCTGGAAGCGCACCACGACGTCGGCGCGTTCGGACAGCCAGTCGACGATCTTGCCCTTGCCCTCGTCGCCCCATTGCGAACCGATCACCACCACATTGGCCATTGCCGTCTAGTCTCCTTCCGGGGCCAGCGCAGCGATCGCCCCGGCCTCGATGTCAAAAACATGGCTGCAGCCGAGCCGTTGCGCCTCGGCGCGCGCGTTCTCGACCGCGCCGAGACCGGCGACGGTGCGCCAGCCCTCTTCGCGCAGCCGCCGCGCCGCGTCGGCGTCGGTCCCCGGGGGGCAGTAGATGCGCCGCGCCGGCGCCGGGGCGGGAATCGCGCGCAGGAGGCTGTCGAGATACATCGAGAAGCCAACCGCCGGCTCGCCATGGCCATCGGGGTGCCGCGCCGCATACCGACCGCCGCGGCCGAGCTCGCCGCGCACGCCGCGGGCGAAAAAGGCGAAGCCGATCCCGGTCTGATATTCGAAGCCGCGCATCTCGCCGGGGTCGAGCGTCACCGTCAGGTCCGGCGCCCGGGCCGCCAGAGCCTCCGCCGTCGCAAGATAGCGATCGCGGACGCGTGCCGCCTCGCCCTCGAGCGGCAGCGCGGCAATGCGCGGCGCGGCGTCCGCGGCCCGACCGGCGGCGTGCATCAGCCCGGCGAGCACCTCTTTGGCCTCGCCCGTGATGGTCTCGAGCGCCCCGACGTCCTTGGCGTCGAGCGCATGCCGGGCGGCCGCGGCGGCCTCCGCCGTTAGTCCGAGCGCGGTCGTGATGGCGGGCACGAGCGTCGGCGAGACGAGATCGATCGAAAGGTCGCGGACGCCAAGCGTGGCAAGCGCTTCCGCGGCGAGGAGGATGATCTCGAGATCGGCGGCGACGCCGTCGGCCCCGATCAGCTCCACGCCGGCCTGCCGGAACTGTCGGGCCGGGCGCAACTGCGTGCCTCTGACGCGCAGGACATGCCCGGCATAGGAAAGCCGCAGCGGGCGCGGCGCCGCGCCGAGTCGCGTCGTCGCGATGCGCGCCACCTGCAGCGTCATGTCGGCGCGCAGGGCCATCATGCGGTGGCTCACCGGGTCGAGCAGCCGGAACATGCTCTTTGCCTGGCCGGCACCGGAGAAGGCGAGCAGGCTTTCCTCGAATTCGACGAGCGGCGGCGCGACGCGCTCATAGCCGTGCGCCGCGAAGGTCGCCATCAGGCGGTCGACCATCGCCGCTTCGTGCTCCGCCCAAGGCGGCAGATCATCCCGCAGGCCCTCGGGCAGGAGCGCGCGGCGGCTGTAGCTCGTCTCCGTCATGCGGACGCCCCTCGGCCCTCAAAAGCTCAGGCGCATGGCCTGACGCACATCGTCGAGACCGGCCACCGCCTCGAGCACCGCATCCTCGATCGGCTGGTCGACCGCGATCAGGGCCACTGCATAGCCGCCCTTTTCCGAGCGGCCAAGATGAAAGGTGGCGATATTGACGCCATGACGTCCGAGGATCGTGCCCAGGGCCCCGATGAAGCCCGGACGGTCGTCATTGATGACATAGAGCATGTGCGGCGACAGCTCGGCCTCGAGCGGTACCCCGTGCACCTCGACGATGCGCGGCGCGCGATCGGCGAAGAGCGTGCCGGCGATGGTGCGGGTCCGGGTCTCGGTGGTGACCGTGAGGCGGATGAGGGTGTGATAGTCGCCCTCGCGTTCGTGCACGACCTCGGCGACCTCGATGTCGCGCTCGCGCGCGATCACCGGGGCATTGACCATGTTCACGGTCTCGAGCACCGGCTTGAGCAGGCCCTCGAGCACGACCGCGGTCAGGGGACGCGTGTTGAGGCTCGCGACATGACCCTCATATTCGATCGTCACCCTGGCGATGCCGCTGCGCGTGAGCTGGCCGGCGAAGGAGCCGATCTCGCGGGCGAGCGCCATATAGGGCTTGAGCCGCGGTGCCTCCTCGGCGGTCATCGAGGGCATGTTGAGAGCGTTCGCGACCCCGCCGAGGAGAAGATAGTCCGACATCTGCTCGGCGATCTGGATCGCCACATTGACCTGGGCCTCGGTGGTGGAGGCCCCGAGATGCGGCGTCGCGATGAGGGCCGGATGGCCGAAGAGCGGATTGTCGCCCGCCGGTTCCTCGGCGAAGACGTCGAGCGCCGCGCCGGCGACATGGCCGTCATCGAGCGCCGCCCTGAGCGCGGCCTCGTCGACGAGCCCGCCCCGGGCGCAATTGATGAGCCGCACGCCCGGCTTCATCTTCGCGAGCGCGTCCGCGTCGATGATGTGCCGCGTCTTCTCGGTGAGCGGCGTGTGCAGGCTGATGAAGTCGGCGCGCGCGAAAAGCGTGTCGAGATCGACCTTGGTGACGCCGAGCTCTTCGGCGCGTTCGGGCGAGAGGAAGGGATCGTAGGCGATGACCTTCATCTTCAGCCCCTGCGCCCGGTCGGCGACGATCGAGCCGATATTGCCGCAGCCGATGATGCCCAGCGTCTTGCCCGCGAGCTCGACTCCCATGAAGCGGGCCTTTTCCCACTTGCCGGCCTGCGTCGAGGCGTTGGCCTGCGGGATCTGGCGGGCGAGCGCGAACATCATCGCGATGGCGTGTTCGGCGGTGGTGATGGAATTGCCGAACGGCGTGTTCATCACCACGATGCCGCGGGCGGTGGCGGCCGCGATGTCGATATTGTCGACGCCGATGCCGGCGCGGCCGATGACCTTGAGACGTTCGGCGGCGGCGAGCAGCTTCGCCGTCACCTTGGTCGCCGAGCGCACGGCAAGGCCGTCATAGCGGCCGATCACGGCACGCAGCTCGTCCTTCGTGAGGCCCGGCGTCTCGTCGACCTCGATGCCGCGGCTGCGGAAAATCTCCGCCGCCCTGGGGCTCATCCTGTCGGCAATCAACACTCTCGGCATGGAATGGTCCTTCGTTTCTCATGGTCCTGCATCCGGCTCCGGCCCGGCGCGGCGGACGGGGAAGGCGGGCGGCTCAGGCCGCTTTCGCGTGGTCCGCCTTGACGGCGGCATAGGCCCAGTCGAGCCAGGGTGTGAGCGCCTTAAGGTCGTCCCGCTCCACGGTGGCGCCGCACCAGACGCGCAAGCCCGGCGGGGCGTCGCGGTAACCGCCGATGTCATAGGCCGCGTCCTCGGCCTCGAGACGGGCGGCGACATCCTTCACGACGCGACGCTGCGCCTCGGGCGCGCGGCGCGTGAACCAGGGGTCGACGATCCGGAGACAGACCGATGTGTTGGAGCGGATCGCGGGACGGGCCGCGAGATGATCGACCCACGGCGTGCGATCGACCCAGTCGGCGATCACGCGGGCATTGGCGTCGCTGCGCGCGATAAGCGCGTCGAGCCCGCCGAGCGCCTCCGCCCAGGCGAGCGCGTCGAGATAGTCCGCGACCGCCAGCATCGACGGCGTGTTGATGGTGGCGCCCTCGAAGATCGCGCGATTGAGCGTGCCGCCCCTGGTGATGCGGAAGATCTTGGGCAGCGGCCAGGGCGGGGTGTGGCTTTCGAGCCGCGCGATCGCGCGCGGGCCGAGAACGAGCATGCCATGTGCGGCCTCCGAGCCCATCACCTTCTGCCAGGAGAAGGTGACGACATCGAGCTTCGACCAGTCGAGCCGCTGCGCGAAGACCGCCGAGGTGGCGTCGCAGATGGTGAGTCCCGCGCGGTCGGCGGCGATCCAGTCGGCGTCGGGCACGCGCACGCCCGAAGTCGTGCCGTTCCATGTGAAGACCACGTCGTGGGCGGGATCGACGGCGCCGAGATCGACGATCTCGCCATAGGGCGCCGTCAGGACGCGCACATCTGCGAGCCGGAGCTGCTTCGTCACGTCGGTGACCCAGCCCTGGCCGAAGCTCTCCCAGGCGAGCATGTCGACGGGGCGGGCGCCGAGAAGGTTCCACAGCGCCAGCTCGACGGCGCCGGTGTCCGAGGCCGGCACGATGCCGATCAGATGATCGTCGGGAATTTGCAGCAGCCTGCGGGTGCGGTCGATGGCCTCGCGGAGCCGGGCCTTGCCGGGGGCGGAGCGATGCGAACGCCCGAGAACGGTGGTGTCGAGGGATTGCGGCGTCCAACCGGGACGCTTGACGCACGGCCCCGACGAGAAATGGGGCCGCGCCGGACGGCGGGTCGGTGTCATCATGTCTCTCTCCTTCCAGAGAGCGCGCGCCTCGTTGGGGAGGCGTGGCCCACCGCGGACCCTAAGGGTTTCGCGTCCGCTGTCAAACGGAGTTTTTGTCACCTGCGCGACAAGTGCAGCTTGTGCGGGCGGTGGACGCCGGCCCTGCTCTCTCAGAATCCCTCGGCGCGGTAGGCGATCTCGCCGCCGATGACGGTCATCAGCGCCTTCTGCTTCGGGATATCCGCCAGCGGAATGGTCATGAGGTCCCCCGAGAAGACCGTCAGGTCCGCGAGCTTGCCCGCCGCGATGGTTCCGAGCGTGCGCTCGGCGAAGCGCGCATGGGCGGGCCAGAGCGTCAGCATCCTGAGCGCGGCGGCGCGATCGACCGCTTGTTCGGGATGCCAGTCCGGCCCGGCGAAGCCGTCGAGCGCACGGCGCGCCACCGCGGCATAGAACTCGATCAGGGGGTCGCCGCGCTCGACCGGTGCGTCCGACCCCGCGGCGATGATCGCGCCCGAATCGACAAGACTGCGCCAGGCATAGGCGCCCTCGAGACGTTCCGGGCCAAGCCGCGCCGGCGCGAAATAGAGATCGGAGATGGCGTGGCTCGGCTGCATCGAGGCGATGACGCCGAGATGTGCGAAGCGCGGGATGTCGGCGGGATCGAGGATCTGCGCGTGCTCGATCCGCCAGCGCGGCCGTGCGATCGCCCGGCGCTCCGTCGGCACGGCGGCGAAGGCCTCTTCGTACCAGTCGAGCACCAGGCGATTGCCGCGATCGCCGATGGCGTGGGTGTTGACCTGGATGCCCCGTTCGAGCGCGCGCAGGAGAAGCGGCATCGTGTCGGCCTTCTTCATCTGCAGAAGACCGCGCGTTTCGGGGGCGTCGGCATAGGGGACAAGGAGCGCCGCGCCGCGCGAGCCGAGCGCCCCGTCCATATAGAGCTTGATCGCCCGCGTCGTCACGCGGCCGTTCCTCGAGGCCCGCGGTCCGTTTTCGAGCAGGGCGTCGGCGCCCGCGCGATCGACCGAATTGTAGATGCGCAGGCTGAGCAGGCCCTCGTCGGCAAGCGCCTCGATGAGATCGAGATGCGCCGGATCGACGGACATGTTGTGGATGCCGGTCCAGCCACGGGAGACATAGACCCGGTTCGCCGCCGCGTAGGCGCGTCGCGGATCGACCCGTTCGGCCTGTCGTCTGAGATCGGCGAAAAGCGCCATCGCGGCGTCGATCACCATGCCCGTGGGCGCGCCGTCCGCATCCTTGAGGATATCGCCGCCGAAAGGAGGGGCGGTGTCGCGGGTCACGCCGGCGGCGGCGAGCGCGGCGCTGTTGGCAACCAGCGCGTGGCCGTCGGCGCGGACGAGAATCACCGGGCGATCGGGGGCCACGGCGTCGAGGTCGTGCCGGTCGGGAAAGCGCGCTTCCGGCCAGTGGGTCTCGATCCAGCCGCGACCGAGGATGACCGCGTCCGGCGGCGCCTTGGCGATGGCCGCGGCCACGCGCCGCCTGAGATCGGCGATCGATGCGGTCCCCTCGAGATTGAGCGTCAGCTCGCGCAGGCCGATGCCATAAAGATGCGCGTGGCTGTCGGTGAAGCCGGGAAAGAGGGCGGCGCCTGCGAGGTCGATCTCCTGCGTCCCCTCCGGCATGCGGTCGCGCGCCGCGGCGAGGGCGCCGGCGAACAGGATGCGGTCGCCCTCGACCAGCACCGCCTCGACCGTCGGTCGGTCGTCGCGGCCGGTGTGGATCGGTCCGCCGTAAAAGAGAAGGTCGGCCGCGCGCGCCGGCTGCGCGGTCAGGGCAAGCGCAAGAAAAAGGAGAACGGCACCGGGGATCTGCCGCATCGCGAGGCTCCTCATCGGGGTCGGTCGTTCTTGTCTTCCGGCGCGCCGATCAGGCGGCGGCCGCGCGGGCGAAGGAGCCTGAGCAGAAGAACGACGAGAAAGGCGAGCCCCGCCGCCGCGGCGAGAAACAGCAACATGCCGTAGACGATGGTCTCGGCTTCGCTGATATCCTGCGCCCCGTAGCGGCGATAGAGAAGATAGGCCGCATAGGCGATGACCCCCGCGCCGAGCGTGATCATCCAGCGGCGACGCGGGCGACGGGGGGCGGGCGGGGGATCGTCTCTTCTCGTCATGGCTGGCCGGGCCTGCATGTGTTCGCGTCTTCGCACCCGCCGTGCAGCCTGCCCGCGCGCGCCGGCGAGCGCAAGTCCCCTTGCGGCCGGCGGTGCGGTTCAGAGAAGGCCGTGCTTTTTCGCCGCGTGGCGAAGCTGGTCGTAGCTCAGTCCCAGGGCTTCGGCCGTGCTGCGCTGATGGAAGCGGTGCGCCGCCAGGGCCTCGGCGAGAAGGCGGCGCTCGATGGCGGCCATGGTGGCGCGGAAGTCGTAGGGCGGGGCGGGAAGCGGAATCGCTCCGTCGCGCTCCTCTTCCGCCGCCCCGGCCTTCTGCCGCGGGGCGTCCGCCGTCGCCGGGCGCCAGGGTGAAGCGAAGGGATCGAAGCTCACCGCATCGATCGGGCGCCCGGGATGGGGCCAGCGATAGACCGCGCGCTCGACCGTGTTCTTGAGCTCGCGGACATTGCCCGGCCAGGGATGGGCGACGAGATCGGCGAGCGCCTTGTCGCTGAAGCCGGGGAAGGCGGACCAGCCGAGCTCGCGCGCCATCATGCGCCCGAAATGTTCGGCCAGCAGCGGGATGTCGTCGACCCGGGCGCGCAAGGGCGGCACGGTGAGAACGTCGAAGGCGAGGCGATCGAGCAGGTCGGCCCGGAAGCGCCCGTCCGCCGCCAGCGTCGGCAGGTCGACATTGGTGGCGCCGATGATGCGCACGTCGACCTGCAGCGTTTCGGCGCCGCCGAGCCGCTCGAAGCTGCCATATTCGATGATGCGCAACAGCTTTTCCTGTGCCGCCGGCGACAGCGTCCCGATCTCGTCGAGAAAGAAGCTGCCGCCGTCGGCGCGCTCGAAACGCCCACGCCGCCGCCGCACCGCCCCGGTATAGGCGCCTGGCTCGACGCCGAAGAGCTCGGCCTCGAGCAGGGTCTCGGGCAGGGCGGCGCAGTTGAGCTTGAGGAACGCCTGATCCCAGCGCCGCGAGAGATAGTGCAGCCGCGCCGCGATCAGCTCCTTGCCGGTGCCGCGCTCGCCGACGATGAGCACCGGGCGGTCGAGCGGCGCCACCGCGCTGACGCGATCCATGAGATCGAGAAAAACGGGCGCCGATCCGAGAATGGGAATATCCGTGTCGCGCATATATAGCCAATAATCAGGAAAAACTACGAAGAAATAGGATTTTATACATATCATGTGCAGCGTACAATCCCATTCTTCGCCCGGAAATCCACTGCGGGGACAAGGTGTTGCGCCTCCGTGGGGCGACTGGCACGCGCCTTGCTCATATGGGGGCGTCAGAACAACCCGGACCAGGAGGACTCGCATGAACATTCTGCTGCATCTGTCCGAGGCCATCGCCGCGAGCAACCGCCTCGACGCGGAGAGCACGGCGGTCGCGTCTTTTTTCGCGGCAGGCGGCCGGGCGCGGGCGGAGGACCGCATGCGCCCGCGTCAGCGGCGTCGGGATCGCATCCGCCGGCGCGACGGATAGGGCCGGAAAAGATATCCGGACGCGCAGGATAAGGCTTGCCTGCCCGAGTGACGACAGTGAGGATAAGAGGAAGACGAAGGAGCAGTTTCGATGGGTATTTTTTCCCGCCTGAGCGACATCATCAACTCGAACCTGAACGCGCTTCTCGATCGCGCCGAGGATCCCGAGAAGATGATCCGGCTGATGATCCAGGAGATGGAGGACACGCTGGTCGAGGTGCGGTCCGCCGCGGCCAAGACCATCGCCGACCAGAAGGACGCCCGGCGCCGGCTGAAGCGGCTCGGGGAGGCCGAGGCGGAATGGCAGCGCAAGGCCGAGCTCGCGCTCTCGAAGGGGCGCGAGGATCTCGCCCGCGGCGCGCTTCTGGAAAAGGCGAAGCTGGCGGAGCTGGCGCGGGAGCTCGAGGCGGATCTGGAGCATCTCGAGGAGGCGCTGGCGCACCATGAGGCGGATGTGGTCAAGCTCGAGGCGAAGCTGCGCGAGGCGAAGACCAAGAAGCAGACGCTCGAGGCGCGCCACAAGACGGTCGCCAGTCAGCTCCGCGTGCGCCGCACGCTGCACGACCGGCGCATCGACGACGCCTTCTCGCGCTTCGAGGCCGTGGAGATGCGGCTCGACCGTCTCGAGGGCGAGGTCGAGTCCTACGACCTCGGGGCCGATGCGGGGCGGACGCTCGCCGACGCGTTCGCCGAGCTCGAGGTCGACGAGGCCGTCGAGGCCGAGCTTGCGGCCCTCAAGGCCAAATTGAAGCCGGCCAGGAAAGCCGAGAAGGAATAGGGGGAGCGGGTGGATTCGATGCTCGAACTGCTGACCATCGGCCTTGTCTTCGTCATCGCGCCCTTGTGGCTCATTTTCCACTATGCGACCGTGTGGAAGAAGGCGAAGGGCTTGACCGCGGACGACGAAGCCACACTTGAAGATCTGCGGCGCCATGCCGAGAAGCTGGAAGAACGCCTCGCCGTGATGGAACGCATTCTCGATGACGAGGTTCCCGACTGGAGGTCACGACGTCATGACACGCTTTAGCCCCAACAAGCTCTACAAGGACCCCGGGAACGGCAAGGTCATGGGTGTCTGCGCCGGCCTTGCGGACTATACCGGGATCAAGGCGAACGTCATCCGCTGTCTCTTCATCGTCGGCCTGCTGCTCGGCTGGTTCCTGCCGCTGGTGCCGATCTATTTCGTCCTCGGCTTCGTCCTCGATCCCAAGCCCGCGGGGCTTTATCGCGATGCCGAGGAGGAGAACTTCTGGCGCACCGTGCGCACCCGGCCGGACCATATGGCGGCCGACATGAAGCGCCGCTTCCGCGCCATCGACCGCCGGCTGCAGGGGCTCGAGTCCTATGTCACCTCGAAGCGCTTCGGGCTCGATCGCGACCTCCGGAACCTCGAGGGGTAGGGCGTCTTCACGCCACATGGCCGTGTTTTTCGCCGACGTGCGAAAAGGTCCGTCATTCGCCGACCTGCGAAATGCCCGTCATTCGCCGACTTGATCGGCGAATCCATGGTCGTGCCGGGCGCCCTGCCCGCAAATGGACCCGCCGGTCACGCCGGCGGGTGACGACGGGGGTGTGTCGGGTTGCGGAGGACCCGTGAAAAAGTCCGTCATTCGCCGCCTACCAAAAGACCGTCATTCGCCGACTTGATCGGCGAATCCATGGTCGTGCCGGGCGCCCGGCCCGGACGTGGACCCGCCGGTCACGCCGGCGGGTGACGATGGAGGGGTGTCGGGCTGCGATGG
>CAZAEP010000041.1:5380-13901 GCA_964484045.1 uncultured Sphingomonadales bacterium | reverse complement strand
TTCTGGCTGAGCGCCCGCGTGCGCTGAATGATCGCCTTCAGACGCTCGGCCTCCTTGCCGATCAGTCGCAAGGCCTCGCTGCGGCGCGCCTCGTCGGCCGTGGACTCGCTGCCGGCCTTGGCGAAGACGGAGATCGCCGACAGCGGCTGGGCGATTTCGTGCGCCAGGCTGGCCGCCATCTGGCCGAGCAGGCTCAGGCGTTCGAGATGGGCCAGCGCGGTTTCACGCACCTTGAGATTGGCCGCCATGCGCGCCCGCGAGGTCGACAGGCCGCCGAGCAGGAGGCCGATCCCGGACTGCAGGAGCAGAAAGAGCTGGATCTCGAGGCGCGCTGCCGGGGTGGCGGCGTTCGCCACATTCGCGATGGTCGCCAGCGCGACGGCGAGGACGGCCACGACGGCGCCGGTCCAGCCATGACGCACGGCGAGCCAGAGGACCGGCAGCAGTGCGGGATACCAGTGAACGAAGCGGCTGGTGGCCCCGACGAAGGTGACGAGAAGCGCGCCGATGGTGAGGGCGGCGATGATCTCGAAGACGAGCGGGCCGTTCCAGCGCGGCAGCATGCGTTCTTCCAGGCTATGGATGAGGGCGAGAAAGACAGGGGCGAGGATCAGGATGCCGAGGAACTCGCGAAACCACGCGACCGTTGCCGCAAGAACGTCGGCGCCGTGTCCGAGAGCCGGCCCGTCGGGAAGGAGAGCCGTCGAGGCGATGGCACTCAGCGCGGAAGCGATGATCGCCGCCGCCCCGATCCACAGGAGGTTGGTATAGCGGTCCAGGGTCAGGGCCACCCGCGGACGGCGGACCACGAACCAGATCACGATCGCATAGACGAGCGGGGAGAGGCTGGCCGTGAGAAGCGCGGTGGCCCTGCCGGGGCCGTCGCCGTTCGCGAATTCTCCGAGGGCTGCCAGGACGGCGATTTCGCTCAGAAGAGCGGGGAGGGCGACCCGCGGTCCGTAGCGCAGCATGACGGCGAAACGCAGGCCTGCGGCCGGAAACCACAATTCGTGCGGTGCCAGCCCGGGCAGCAGGGAGGCAAGACGGACAAGGACCGCGAACCCCAGACCGTAGCCGAGGCAGAAGAGTACCAGAAATCGCGGCATCGTGTTGGCCCGCCACAAAGCGGCAGGCGAATCCGCCCCTCCCGCAGCAGAGTCCCTCATCGGTGCTGCACCTTGCGTCTCCTCCAAGCCAGCAAGATTAGCCTCTGCAACGTCTGCCGCAAGAGTGAATCTGGGCTCGGCGGGAGGTTGTCGCCGCAATCGATCGCGGGCGGCATCCGGACTTCTGCGCCGGCGTCCCTCCACCCCTTGCCCCGGGGCGTTCCGCTGGGCAATGATCCGCCCGCGCAGGGAACACCGAAGTGAATGCAGGGTGCGCGCATGATCCCATCGGCATGCCGACGGTCCGGGGGACAAGGATTGCAAACACCGTGATCAGGAGCCATCACCATTTTCGCAAGCGGCTTCCGTCCTGGCGACCGGCCCGGATCGCTCTCGGGATTGCCCTGCTCGTGGGAGGCCTCTTCGGATTTCTCCCCATTCTGGGGTTCTGGATGATTCCGCTCGGTTTCGCCGTCCTCGCCGTCGACATTCCGTTCATTCGTCGCTGGCGCCGGCGGGCGGCGGTCTGGTGGGCGCGCCGCACGGCCCGGCGCAGGGACGAGCCGGAGAAGCGCGAAGCGGACGAATGACGCCGTGGCGGACCGTGCGCGCAAGGGCCTGACTCCGGCCCCGGCACGGGACCGCCTCGACCATCTCCCGTGCAGGCGCGACATCGAAAGACTGGAAAAAAACACATTGCTGTGGCAGGAGGCTCGCCTTGGACCGGTGCCGCGCGGTCCCGGCAATGCCAAGGGGAGATCGCAGATAATGATTCATTCTCACCGCTCCAATCGTCCTTCTGGGGCCGGATGTCGGCGACAGGGCGGAGGGTTGGGAGTAAGGAGGCGGATGCTTCTGCGCTCTCTCGCCGGCACCGCCATGGCGCTGGTTCCCTGCGCCGCGGTGCAGGCGCAGTCGGTCGATATCGACAGCGCGCGGACCGAAACGGTGCGCACCTCGAACCCGGCGGGCGACGGTCCGGCCGATGTCACCGTCACCACCGGCGGCAGTGTCGAGGTCACGGGCGGGACCGCGGTGGTTATCGACAGCAGCAACACCCTCAGCAATGGGGGAACGATCTCCGTGACCGCCGATCAGGAAGGCACGGGCGTCGACGTCCAGACCGGGAGCGGCATTGCCTCGGGGATCACCAACAGCGGCAATATCGACGCCATTCCCACGGGCAATCTCGTCGGCCGCAACGGTCGCTTCGATCGAGCCGTCATCAATGCCGCCGGACCTCATTTCGGCATTCGGGTGAGCGGCGACGGCCCCTTCACCGGGGATATCCGAAACGAGTCCGGGGCGCGGATCCGGGCTTTTGGTGCGGGTTCGGTGGGCATCGACCTCGGCGCACCGGTGATCGGCCTGGTGCGCAACGGGGGGGCGTTGCAGGTCGCCGGCGAAGGGGGGATCGGGATCGCCCTGCGCGCCCCGCTGACGGGCAATCTGGAGAACGTCGGTACCATCACCGGCTCCATTGCCGGTGCCGTGACCGGAATCCGGATCGACGCCCCTATCGACGGGGCCGTGCTCAATCTGGGCGGCGTCTCGACCGGCGTCGCGGCAAGTTTCGACCGCAAGCTCAAGCTGCAGCAGGAAGTCTCCGGCGGTCCCGCTCTCGCCGTCCATGCAGATATCGCCGGCGGCATCGTCAACGGGCCACGCACAAGCGATCCGGACGACACGGCGGGCTCGCTCGCCTCGCTCTCCAGCCTGGGCGAAAGCGCCCTCCTGATTTCGAGCCGGGCTCCCGACGGAAGCGGGCGCGATATCAGCATCGGCGCGGTCGGCAATGGTGTCGATGCCTTCGGCGTCGTCAACCGCGCCTCGATCGCCTCGTCGAGCGTGCTCAAGGGCGTGGATGTCGCAGCGGTCAAGATCGAAGGCGCCGATATCGGGGGAACGGTCTTCCGGGTCGACCTCGCGGGCGGGCTCACCAATCAGAGAGATGGCGTGATCGATGCGCGTGCCGCCGACGGACGGGCCGTGGGCATCCATATCGGCGATTTCGCCACTGTGCCGGTGATCGACAATGCGGGCTCGATCGCCGCGCGTTCGACGATTTTCCAGCTCGACACCAATTTCGACGGGCGTTTCGAGGAGGTCGGTGTCGGTGGTGATGCGGTGGGAATTCTGATCGACGCCCAGGCGACGGTCGGCACCATCCGCAATTCGGGAACGATCCAGGTTACCGGTGACGGGCAGGACTCCAGTGTCTGGGGCGTGCTCGATCTTTCGGGAACGGTCACCGACTTCGAAAACAGCGGCACGATCGCCGTCAGCCGGCCCTCGGACGGCACCGGAACGGCAATCGCCGTCGATCTGTCGAAGGCCGTCGACGATATCACCTTCGTCAACTCCGGCTCGATCGCCGGCGATGTCGTATTGGGTGCGGGCAACGACAATGTGAGCATGACCGGCGGCGCCCTGTTCGGAACGCTCGATTTCGGTCTCGGTTCGGGAAGCCTGACGCTGCGCGACAATGCGAGCTTCGTCGGAACGCTCAAGGGGTCGGACCTCGACATTCTTGTCGAGAACTCCCTCTTCAGCATCTCCAGCGAAGAGCCGCTGCGGGTGCGAGAGGCGGATTTTCTCGGCACCTCGACGCTCAGCCTCGGCATTTTCGCGGCCGACAATCCCGAAGGCGTTCTCGTCGCCAGCGATCGTGTGACGGTCGGCGCCGAGGTCGCCATCGATCCCAATTTCTTCGTCTTTCCGACCGCGAGCCAGCCCATCGTCCTGATTTCCGCGGATACTCTGTCGCTTGGCGCGCCGCTTTCCGACCTCAATGTCAAGCTCGACCTGTCCTCGATCGTCTTCGAGCAGGAACTCGCCATGCGGACCGTTTCGGGCAAGCAGCAGCTCGTTCTGAATCTGCGTCTTCGCGATTCGGGGGAAATCGGCCTCGGCGGGCGTCGGGCACAGGTCTTCGATGCCGCGACGGAGGTCCTGTCGAGCGATGACAAGCTCGGTACGGCGATCGCGAATATCGATTCGTTCGACGATCTCGACAACGCGCTCGGGCAGTTGACGCCGGAGATCACCGGTGTCTCGCGGCAGATCGCGGTGACCTCCCAGAATCTCGCGCTCAATGCGCTCTCGCACCGGTTCAGCAGCCATCGCGCGATCGATGATGCGCCGATTCCCGAGGTCTCCGAAGCGGCGCGGCCGGCGCTCGAGCTCGAGCTCGAGGCGGAACGCAAGGGCTGGAGCTATTTCCTCCAGGAGATCGGCTATTTCGCCGACGTGAACGCCGATCCGGCCACCGAGACGCCGGGCTATAACGGCAGCTATATCGGCTTCATGGCGGGTGTCGACAAGCCGATGCTCGGCTTCGACGCCGTCGGATTCTCGGTCATGCAGAGCATCTCCGAGTTCGACGACGATCTCACCGCCGACAACAGTCTCGAGGTCCTGTCCACCCAGGCGAACCTCTATGCGACGCTGTCGCACAAGGGCTTCTTCCTCGATCTCGTGGGGAGCTTCGCCTATCACGACTTCTCGCGCACGTACAGGATCAGCTTCGCCGATTTCACGCGCCAAGTGGACGCCGACTGGACGGCAACGCAGCTCGGCGGCAGCGCACAGGGCGGCTTTCGCTTCGCTCTCGGCAAGCGGGCGGGCGTGACCCTTGCCGGTGTCGTCAATTATGTTCGGCTCGACGAGGGCAGCTATACGGAAAAATCCGGCGGGCTCGCCTACGAGGTCGACAAGCGGGTCACGACATCGCTGCGGGCCGGCGGCAGCGTCGGCATCGATGCCACCTTCCATTGGGGACCGGAAGCCCTCATCCGGCCATGGCTCAAGGGCGGCTATATGAGCGAACTCGACGACACCGTGTTCACCACCACTGCGCGCTTCGCCGGTGGCACGCGGGACGTTTCCTTCGTCGTTCCGGTGACCCAGGACGACGTTCTCTTCGGCGGCGCGGGGCTGAGTTTCATCACCCGCAATCTCGTCGTTACCCTGAGCTATGACACGGAACGCGCCAGCCGCTTTTTCTCCCACATCGCCGCGGTGAGCGCGCGGCTGCGCTTTTAGGACTTTTCAAGCCACCGCGTTTTCGCTATTGAGCGCGCCCGGTGCGGCCACCCGACTCATGGGTGGCCGCATCGTCTGTATATCGTATCGGTAAAGGATTGCGTGAAGATGGACATTCGTGAACAGCAGCGGACCTATGAGAGCTTCCTGCGTCTCGCAACCAGGATCGGCATCGGCTCGGTGGTGCTCCTCGTCGGGATGGCGCTGTTCCTCGTCTGATACCCGGATATCGCCGGAACGAAAGCGGGACGGGCTGGCATCCGCCGGCACGATGGGCTAGTTTCGCTCGTCGAAAGCAGCACGCGCAAAGGGAGATCGGAGAGCCATGGCAGGCAGCGTCAACAAGGTGATTCTCGTCGGCAATCTGGGCCGCGATCCGGAAGTCCGCTCGCTCAATGACGGTTCTCCGGTGGTCAATCTCTCGGTCGCCACCTCCGAGACCTGGCGCGACAAGGGCACGGGCGAGCGACGCGAGCGCACCGAGTGGCATCGCGTCGTCATCTTCAACGAGAACCTCGCCCGCGTCGCAGAGCAATATCTGCGCAAGGGCTCGAAAGTCTATCTCGAAGGCCAGTTGCAGACCCGCAAATGGACCGACCAGTCGGGCCAGGACCGTTATTCCACGGAAATCGTCCTGCAGCGCTTTCGCGGCGAACTCGTCATGCTCGATAGCGCTGCCTCGCGCGGAGAAGGCGCCGGCGCCTTTGCGACGAACGAGGCGGCGCCTGCAGCCGCGCAGCCGGCAGGCGGCGGCGACCTCGACGACGAGATTCCCTTCTAGAGCCGATCGCGCTTCCCGGGGCGCCGTCGGAAAAGGACGGAAAGCGATAAAAAGCCCGCCGAAAGGACGGGGCCCGTGAGAAGAACCGTCATTCGCCGGCGATGACCGGCGAATGCATGGTCGGGCCGGGCGCATTGTGACCGTGGTGGACCCGCCGGTCAAGCCGTCGGGTGACGAGAGAAGGGAAGCCGGCGGGCGACCGGCCGGGGGAGCCGTCGGGTGACGGAATATTTTCTGGCCATCGCACCCAAGTGCGTCATTCGCCGGCGATGACCGGCGAATCCATGGTCGGGCCGGGCGCACTGTGACCGTGGTGGACCCGCCGGTCAAGCCGTCGGGTGACGAGAGAAAGGGCCGTCGGGTGACGAGAGAAAGGGCCGTCGGGTGACGAAGAGAGAGGCGGTGGGCGACGAGAGAAGGAGCCGGCGGGCGAGGCGGCGGCGAGCCGCGCTTATGGCGTTTCGTCATGCTCTGCGGCCTTGACGGCGTCCCACAGGCGGTCCATCTCTTCGAGGTTTGAATTTGCAGGTGTTTTGCCTTTTTCGGCAAGATATTGCTCGACTTTGCGGAAGCGGCGCTCGAACTTGGAATTGGCGCGGCGCAGCGATTCCTCGGGATCGATGTCATGGACGCGCGCGAGATTGACGACGGCAAAGAGGAGATCTCCGAGTTCCTCGTCCAGCTTTTCCCGCGGTTCCGCTTGCACCATCTCCTCCGCGATCTCGTCGAGCTCCTCACGCACCTTGGCGAGCACGTCCTCGCGCCGTGCCCAGTCGAAGCCGACGCGGGCGGCGCGGCGCTGCAGCTTCATCGCACGGGAAAGGGACGGGATACCGCGGGTGACGCCGTCAAGCACGCTCGGGACGCGTCCCGAGGCTTTTGCCGCGGCCTCGCGCTCGGCCGCCTTGTGGTCCTCCCAGGCGCGGGTCTGCGCCGCGGCATCGGTGATCTCGGTATCCCCGAAGACATGCGGATGACGCCGGATCATTTTCCCGGTCACCGCGCGCGCCACGTCATCGAGATCGAATAGCCCGCTCTCCTCCGCCATGCGCGCGTGAAAGACCACCTGAAACAGGAGGTCGCCGAGCTCGTCCTTGAGGCCCATCATGTCGCCGCGGGCGATGGCGTCGGCGACTTCGTAGGCTTCCTCGATGGTATGGGGAGCGATGCTGGCGAAATCCTGCTCGACGTCCCACGGGCAGCCGGTCTCGGGATCGCGCAGGCGCGCCATGAGGGCGCGCAATCGCTCCATCGGGGAGGCGTCGTCGGGCAGGGAATCCGGCATAGTCCGTCCTTCACGGTCGTGGCGGCTGGGGCTTGCCCCACGGCCCTGGATGTGCCAGCGATCGGGCGCCGGTGCAAGTCCCTCGCAGGGCCCGGTGGAACGGAACAGGGGAGCGTGGGCGACATGAGCGAGCGGTTCATTCTTTACGGTGTGGAGGCATCCTACTTCACGCGCAAGGTACTGGCGCTCTTCGCCTACAAGGAATTGCCGACGGACTTTCGCCGCAAGACGCTCATGATCGCGCCCGGGATCGAGGCCAGGGCCGGCACGCGGCTGATGCCGGTGGTGGTCACGCCCCGGGACGAGTGGTTGTGGGACTCGACCCCGATCGCGCTCGAGATGGACCGGCGCTATCCCGCAAGCGCGGTCTTGCCCGAGACGCCGCTGCTGCATCTGACGGCGCGCATTCTGGAGGACTTCTTCGATGAATGGCCGACAAGGCAAGCGCTTCATTTCCGCTGGTATGACCCGGAAAGCCGCGCCGTCGGCGGGGGCTCGATCGCCCGCGATCTTCTGGGTCTCGCCCAGGACGCCCAACTCGATGCCGAGGGCGAGGCGATGGTCGAGAAGGTCCGGTCGAGCGTGGAATCCTGGGCGACGAAGACCGCCGCCGCGGTGGGCGCCGATCGCTCGGCGCAGCCCGAGATGGAGGGCGAGTTCCTGCGCCTCGTCGAGATCCTCGATCGCCATTTCGCCGGGAACGCCTTCCTTCTCGGGGCGCGACCGAGCCTGCCCGATTTCGCGCTCGAAGGGGGGCTGGCGGCGCATTTCCTCTACGACCCCACGCCGCGCCGGCTGATCGAGGCGCAGGCTCCTCATGTCGTCACCTATCACGAGCGCATCGCGGCGGCACGGGCCTCGCAGGCGCCGCCATGGCCGGACGAGGACGGATTCGCCGAATCGCTGGCACCGCTGCTGCAGCATGTCGCGCTCGGCTTTCACCGCTTTCTCATCGCCAATCATGCGGCAATCGGTGCCGGCCGCGATCATCTGACACTCGACCTCGGCTATGGCGCACGACGTCTCCGGATCCGGCGCTACACCGAGAAGACGCGTGCCGACACCGCGGCCGTGCTGGCGGATCTCGGGGATGCCGAGCGGCGCGCCGTGGAAGACGCGCTCGACCCTCTGGGGGTGCTGGAGGCCTATCGCCTGCCACCGGTTCTGTAACCGCCGGCGCTCCCGGCCCGCGACCGCGTGACGACTTATCCGGCCTCCCGCTCGCATGCGTCGTCATTCGCCGGCCATGACCGGCGAATCCATGGTCGGGCCGGGCGCGCTGTGGCCGCGGTGGACCCGCCGGAC
>CAZAEP010000041.1:0-5280 GCA_964484045.1 uncultured Sphingomonadales bacterium | reverse complement strand
CCGCCGGACAAGCCGTCGGGTGACGAAGAGAGAGAGGCGGCGGGCGACGAGAGAAAGGGCCGTCGGGTGACGAAACCAAGGAGCGGCGGCGGATTGTCGGATGAGAGGACGGAACGTCTTTCCATCGCACGGCGATCGCGCCGGAATACCGCCGCTCGCCCTGTCCCCTTCAAGAGTGCTATGCTCCCTGGCGGATGGATCCGCGGGGAAGGAGACGACGATGTCGAGACGAATCGGCGGCGCACTGGTCATGGTGCTTCTGCTCGGCGGCTGCGGGCAGGGCGCGGAGCAGCAGAAGGCGGCAGAGCCGGAGGCGGCGCAAAGCGGGCCCATCTATTCCGCGCAAGCCTTCTTCCGGACGACGAGCTACCGCCTGCCGGGCGCGGCGGGGTACAGCTTCTCGCCGGATGACGGGAAACTCCTGGTCACCTCCGACGAATCGGGAGTCTTCAACGCCTATGCTCTCGATCTCGCCGCCGACAGCGTGCAGGCGCTGACCGACTCGACCAGCGATTCCGTCTTCGGTCTCAGTTATTTTCCCGCCGATGGCCGCGTGCTCTTCACCCGTGACCAGGGCGGCAACGAGCTCAATCACGTGCTGGTGCGCGAGACCGACGGCACGGTGCGCGATCTCACACCGGGCGAACGGTTGAAAGCCGGTTTCCTCGGCTGGACCGCCGCCGGCGATGCCTTCTTCCTCACTTCGAACGAGCGCGACCCGAAGGTCTTCGACGTCTATCGCTATGATGCGGCGAACTACGATCGCACTCTCGTCTTCGAGAACCCCGGGCTTTCACCGGCCGCGATCAGCCCCGACGGCCGCTGGCTGGCGCTCGAGCGGCCGCGCACAAGCGCTGATTCCGACATCCTGCTCGTCGACCTCGAGAGTGCCGGGAAGTCCCCGCAGGTGATCACCGCACATGAGGGCGATGCCGCCTACAGCGTGATGAGTTTCACCCCTGACAGCGGCTCGCTCATCTACGGCACCAACGAGCATGGCGAGTTCACCCAGGCCTGGGCCTATGACCTGATGCATCGGGAGGTCGCGCCGCTCGTCGCCGCCGACTGGGATGTGCTCGATGTCCGCTTCTCGCCCGACGGCCGCTATCGCGTGAGCGCGATCAACGAGGACGCCCGGACGCGGGTCGAGATTCGCGATACCGGGACCGGCGAGGCGGTCGTCTTCTCCGGCCTTCCCGACGGCGATCTCGGCTCGGTGCGCTTCGACCGCCAGGGCCGGCAGGTCGCCTTCCTGCTTTCGAGCGACGTCTCGCCGCCCGACGTCTTCGTCGGTGACCTCGAAAGCGGTGCCGCGCGACGGCTTACCCATGCGCTCAATCCCGAAATCTCCTCGCGCGACCTGGTCGTCGGCGAGGTGGTGCGCTTCAAGAGCTATGACGGGCTCGAGGTTCCCGGCATCCTCTACCGGCCGCATGCGGCGCGCCCTGAAAACCCGGTGCCGGCACTGGTGTGGGTGCATGGCGGTCCCGGCGGGCAGAGCCGGCGCGGCTACAATCCGACGATCCAGCATCTGGTCAATCACGGCTATGCCGTCTATGCGATCAACAATCGCGGCTCGTCGGGCTATGGCAAGACCTTCTTCCACATGGACGACAAGCGCCATGGCGAGGCCGATCTCGGCGACGTCGTGGCGGCTCGCGCCTTCCTTGCCGGCCTCGACTGGATCGACGGTACACGCATCGGCATCATCGGCGGCTCCTATGGCGGCTATATGGTCGCCGCGGCGCTCGCCTTCACGCCCGATACGTTCGACGCCGGAATCGACATCTTCGGTGTTACCAACTGGGTGCGGACCCTGAAATCGATTCCGCCCTGGTGGGGTAGCTTCCGCGCCTCGCTCTATGACGAGCTCGGCGACCCCGCGACCGACGAGGCACGCCTCGCGCGCATCTCACCGCTGTTTCATGCCGAGAACATCAAGAAGCCGCTTCTTGTCGTGCAGGGCGTGAACGACCCGCGGGTGCTCAAGGTGGAAAGCGACGAACTCGTCGAGAAGGTGCGCGCCAACGGCGTGCCGGTCGCGTATGTGGTCTTCCCGGACGAGGGACACGGCTTTCGGAAACGCGCCAATCGTATTGCCGCCTCCGAGGCTTATGTCGCGTTCCTCGATAAATATCTGAAGGAAAAGGGGCCGCCTGCCGGCGTGCCGGAAGGGAGATAGGCGCGTCCGCCTGACAGGCGCTGAGCGCGATCTCCGCTCACTCCACCAGTTTTTCGAGGTTCATGCTCTCGAGCCGGGCGAGCAGACGATCGAGGGTGGCGCGTTCATCCTCGCTCAGGCGTTTGAGCAGGGCTTCCTCATAGGCGAGGGCCAAGGGTGCGATCTCGCGATAGATCGCTCTGCCCGCGGGAGAGAGCGCGAGCACCGAGCGCCGGCGGTCGTCGGGCGCCATGTGCCGCACCAGCCGCCCCTTGGCCCTGAGGCGCGCCACCGCGCGGCTCACCGCGACCTTGTCGAGCGCGCCGCGCTCGGCGACCTCAGTTGCCGAGATGTCGGGCGTCTCGGCCAGAATCGCCATGCAGCGCCATTCCGGAATCGAGAGATCGAAACGCTCGGAATAGAGCCGGGAAATGGTGCGGCTGATGCGATTCGAGAGCGTCGCCAGGCGATAGGGCAAGAATCCGGGGAGACGCAGTGCGGGAAGGGTGTCGCTATCCGGCATCGACGGACCTTTCGCGGTGACGGCTTGCGGATATCGGCCAGTGGGCGTATATTGGTTTCAAATGAAACTTATTCATTGTCGGCGCCGATCGGAGCCAATCCGACGAGCGTTTCAGCCGGAAGGGGCACTGGCAGAATGGCACGGACACTTTCCAATCCCAATCCCATGGGCACGGACGGATTCGCCTTTGTCGAATACGCCGCACCGGACCCGCAATTGCTACGCGATCTTTTCCGGAAACTCGGCTTTCCCGCCGTCGCGCATCACAGGAAGAGGGATATCACACTGCACCGGCAGGGCGATATCAACTTTGTGATCAATGCCGAGCCCGAGGGATTCGCGGCTGGCTTTGCCCGGGCGCACGGCCCCTGTGCCTGCTCCATGGGGTTCCGTGTCAGGGATTCCGATGCCGCCTATGCCCATGCGCTCGGCCATGGCGCGCGCGGCATTGAGGATGCCGACCGTGTGCTCGACCGCCCGGCCATCGAAGGCATCGGCGGCTCGCGCCTCTATCTCGTCGAGAGAGACGGTCTGAGCGCGTGGGAGGCCGATTACGAGATCCTCGCGGATGCCGAGATGCGCATGCGGCATTGGGGGGCGGGGCTCACCGCCATCGATCATCTGACCCACAATGTACGTTGGGGGCAGATGGATCGCTGGCAGGATTTCTACGAGCGCATCTTCAATTTTCGCGAAATCCGCTATTTCGACATCAAGGGCCGCGTGACCGGCCTCGTCTCGCGCGCTCTGGCAAGCCCCGATGGCAAGATCCGTATTCCGCTGAACGAATCGGAAGACGAAAAGTCGCAGATCAACGAATATCTCGAGGAATACCGCGGCGAGGGCATCCAGCACATCGCGCTCGCCACCGGGAACATCTACGAGACCGTGGACAGACTGCGCGCGAACGGTATCGACTTCCAGGATACGCCGGATACCTATTACGAGGCGATCGACGATCGCCTGCCCGGTCATGGCGAGCCGGTCGAGGAACTGCGCCGGCGTCGTATCCTGATCGACGGCGGCGCGGCGCAGGGCGGCGGGCTCTTGCTGCAGATCTTCACCCGGAACGTGATCGGACCGATCTTTTATGAGATCATCCAGCGCAAGGGAAACGAGGGCTTCGGCGAGGGCAATTTCAAGGCGCTCTTCGAATCGATCGAGGCCGATCAGATCCGGCGCGGCTATCTGAGTCCTGCCGGAGCCTGAACCCGGTCGGGGCGCCGGAAGAGAGAAGGATCGAGCGCGATGCGCAAATGGCTGAGCTTTCCGCGCACGGAAGGAGACTGTTCTCGCCAGGCCCATGCCGATCTGCCCGCAGGGAGCTATGAGCGCGAGATGGGCCGGGAGGGATTCTTCGGTCCCGCGACGCATTTCTATCACCGCCACCCGCCGACCGGCTGGACGGCGTTCGAGGGGCCGCTTCGCCCGCGCGCCTTCGATGCCGGCAGGCTCGCGGACCCGGCTCCGAGCCCGTGGGACGCCGTGCCGCTCCTGGTCAACGCGCATGTCGCGATCCGCTTCGTCGCCATCGCCGCGGAGATGGACCATCTGGTGCGCAATGGCGACGGCGACGAACTCCTCTTCGTGCATGAAGGGGAGGGGGCGCTCTATTGTGATTTCGGGCGTCTTCCCTATCGCGAGGGCGACTATATCCTGCTTCCGCGCGGCACCATGTGGCGGCTCGCACCCGCGGTGTCGACGCGGATGCTGCTGATCGAGGCCACCAATTCCGCGTACCGGCTCCCCGAGAAAGGGCTCCTCGGCGCGCATGCGATCTTCGATCCCGCGGTGCTCGAGACGCCGCGGCTCGACGAGGACTTCCGCGCCCGGCAGGCGGCAGACGGCGCTTGGACGGTGCGCGTCAAGCGTCGTGGTGCGATCACGACCATCACCTATCCCTTCAACCCGCTCGATGCGATGGGCTGGAAGGGGGACCTCGTGCCGGTCAGGCTCAACTGGCGCGACATCCGGCCGGTGATGAGTCACCGCTATCACCTGCCGCCCTCGGCGCACACGACCTTTCTCGCCGACCGCTTCGTCGTCTGCACCTTCGTGCCACGACCGATCGAGTCCGATCCCGGGGCGCTCAAAGTGCCGTTCTTCCACAGCAATGTCGATTATGACGAGGTCATCTTCTATCACCGGGGCCGCTTCTTCAGCCGTGACAACATCCATCCCGGCATGATCACGCTGCATCCGGGCGGCTTTCCGCATGGCCCGCACCCCAAGGCCTTCGCCACGGGCGTCCGCCACGCCCGTAAGGAGACCGACGAGGTGGCGGTGATGATCGACACCCGCGATGCCCTCGACGTCACGGCCGCGGCCGAAGGCGTCGAATGGAGCGACTACTGGCGAAGCTGGTCCGCCGCGTCGGAGGACGCGGAGGCGGTCGAATGAGACTGGCGTCCTTGAAAGACGGCCGTGACGGACGGCTCGTCGTCGTGAGCCGCGATTTGACGCGCATGGCACCTGCGAATCCTGTCGCGCCGACATTGCAGGCCGCACTCGACGACTGGGAGCGCGCGGCACCGCGTCTCGCGGCTCTGGCGGAGGCGCTCGAGGCCGGCGAGGTCGCCGGCGAACCGTTCGAGGA
>CAZAEP010000040.1:0-13964 GCA_964484045.1 uncultured Sphingomonadales bacterium | reverse complement strand
AGCCCTCAGCCGAAAACCGCCCCGCCAAATTATCCAGCACTCCTCGGACTTGACCCTCGGAACTTTCGACCCCCGCCGTCGAAGAGATATGTCGATCGCTCCACCTCAGTGAATGGCCTCGGCTCTCTTCGCTTGTCCCCGCAGTTCACAGGCTGTGGACAACGGAATCCGGGGACAGGCGAAATTTCCGGGTGCAATCCGCGAGCCGTCGTGGCAGGGCTAGGGCCATGAGCAACAGCACCGATATCCGCCCCGCTCCCGTCGTGCCGCCCGGCGAAGCCGCGCTCGACTATCGCCAGCCGCCGCACAATCTGGAACTCGAGCAGGCGCTGCTCGGCGCCATGCTGGTCAACAACGAGGCCGCCGAGCAGGTGCGTGAATTTCTCGAGCCGGCGCATTTCTACGAGCCGGTGCACGGGCGCATCTACGAGGCCATCCTGCGCCTCATCGACCGCGACCATACCGCCGACCCGACCAAGCTCAAGCCCTTCTTCGATTCCGACGAGGCCTTGACGGACCTCGGCGGCGGCGCTTATCTCGCGCGTCTCGCGGCGGCCGCGGCGACGATCATCAATGCCCGCGACTACGCCCGCACGCTGCGCGATCTGGCGCTGAGGCGCGCCCTCATTTCGGTCGGCCAGGAAATGGTGGTGACCGCCTATGACGCCGATCTCGCGCATTCCGGCGAGGCGCAGATCGAGGAGGCCGAATCGCGGCTCTTCGACCTCGCGAGTTCGGGCGACGCGGCGGCGAGCGTCACGCCCTTCCGTCGTGCCCTGGCCGAGGCGCTCGACGCCGCGCAGGCCGCCTACAAGGACCCGGACAAGATCTCCCGCGTCACCACCGGGCTCAAGACGTTGAACGACAAGATCGGCGGTCTGCACAAGACCGACCTCATCGTGCTCGCCGGGCGCCCCGCCATGGGCAAGACCTCGCTGGCCACCAATATCGCCTTCGCCGCCGCCAAGCGCTGGCGTGACGACCGGGAGGCCGGTCTCGACATGGCGCGCTCGCGCGGCGCTCCGGTGGCCTTCTTCTCGCTCGAGATGTCGGCCGACCAGCTCGCCGCGCGCATCGTCTCCGAGCGCGCCGGCATCAAGTCCGAGGAGATGCGCCGCGGCCGCATCACCGAGACGCAGTTCGAGGACCTGTGCCGCGCCGTGCACGAGATCGAGGATCTGCCGTTGTTCATCGACGACACCCCGGCGCTGTCGATCACCGCGCTCTACACCCGTGCCCGGCGCCTGAAGCGCCTGCACAATATCGGCCTCGTGGTGGTCGACTATCTGCAGCTCCTGCACGGGGCGACACGGACCGAGAGCCGGGTGCAGGAGATCTCCGAGATCACACGCGGCCTCAAGGCGCTGGCGAAGAAGCTCGACGTCCCGGTGCTGGCGCTCTCGCAATTGAGCCGCATGGTCGAGCAGCGCGACAACAAGCGGCCGCAGCTCTCCGACCTGCGCGAATCGGGCACCATCGAACAGGACGCCGACATCGTCATGTTCGTCTATCGTGAAGAATACTACAAGGAGCAGCAAAAACCCGACGAGGGAACCGACAAGTTCGAACGCTGGGTCGAGGAAATGGAGCGCGTGAAAGGTCTCGCCGAGGTCATCGTCGGCAAGCAGCGCCACGGGCCGACCGGCACCGTGCGGCTCCATTTCAACAAGGAAACGACGCGCTTCACCGACGAGGCCGTCCCCGACTATCTTCCCGAACGCGAATTCTAGGCCGCCGCCTGCTCAGCGCGCGCCGCCGCTGGCCTCGTCGACCGCGGGCGGGAAGGCCCCGCGCCAGAGGCCATGCCGGCCCTCGCGCGCCTTCGTCTCGGCCGCGCGCAGATTCGCGGGCGCTCCGGGCAAGGGGCGAGCCCAGCCGGTATAGACCATGCCCTCCGAAAGATCGTAGCCGTCCGAGAGGCAGCGGGCGAGCGGCGGTTCCCGATCCGCGTCGAGAATCTCGCATCGCACCCGCACGCCGGCGACAAGATCCATGAGCGCCGTGGCGGCGATATGGCCGCAGTCGATGCGTGTTCCGCGCAAGGGGCACATGTCACCGAGCACCGGAGTCGCGATACCGTAGAGCCGCATCCTGTGCCCGTCGATCGAGAGCGTCGCCGCATCCTCGACGCGCGCTTCGCCGGCCAGGCGCTGCGCCGCCGCCGGCAGGGCCGCAAGGACGAGCAGCATCGTCAGGAGCCGTTTCATCATCGCCTCCCCCCGTCCTTTTTCATCGCGTCGATCTCGAGCACCGCGTCGAGCAGCACATCGGCCCCCCTTGCGAGAGCCTCCGGCGCCGTGAATTCCTCGGGGGCATGGCTGATCCCGCCGACGCTGGGAACGAAAATCATGCCGATGGGCGCGATACGCGCCACCGCCTGCGCGTCATGCCCGGCGCCCGACGGCATGCGTCGGGCGGAATAGCCGCGCTCCCGTGCCGCCGCTTCGATGATATCGCGAAAGCGCGGATCGGTCTCTTTCGCGATCTCGTGAATCGGGGTCTTGCGAAAGGTGAGCGCGAGTCCGCGAGCTTTCGCGATCTCCCGGCTCGCGCGGCGGATCTGTCCAAAGATGTCGAGGATATGCGCGTTCGACAGATCGCGAATCTCGAGACTCATTTCGACACGCCCGGGGATGACGTTCGGCGCGCCGGGAAAAGCGGCGATCCGGCCCACGGTGGCGACCTGAGTCCCCGGCTCCTCGCGGGCGATGCGATGCACCGCGAGAATCATCTCCGCCGCACCGACGAGTGCATCATGACGGGCGGCCATCGGCGTCGTTCCGGCATGATTGGCGAGGCCGCCGACGGTCACCTCCCACCAGTCGATGCCGACGATGCCGGTGACCACGCCGATATCCTCTCCCGCTGCGTCAAGCACCCCGCCCTGCTCGATATGAAGCTCGAGATAGGCGGCATACGCGCCCGCATGGTGCGCCGCCCTCCCGACCCGAGTCGGATCGCCGCCGATCCGCGCGATTCCCTCGCGGATCGTCATCCCGCCCTGACTGCGCTCGTCGAGGACCGCGGCGTCGAGAATCCCCGCGAAGGCCTTCGAGCCGACGAGACCGCCCTCCTCGTTGGAGAAGACGACGACCTCCAGCGGGTGTCGGGTCCTGACATCCGCGTCGTTCAGCGTGGCAAGGACCTCGATCGCGGCCATCACCCCGGCATCACCGTCGTAATTGCCGCCATGGGGGACGGAATCGATGTGCGAGCCGAATAGAATCGGAGCGAGACCGGGGACGCTTCCCGCCCGCCGGGCAAGAATGTTGCCTGCCGCGTCGATCCGCGGCTCGAGACCGAGATCGTGCAGCAGATCCATCACATAGGTCCGTCCAGCGAGATCGGCATCCGTGTAGGCGACGCGGCTGACACCGCCTTCGGGATTGCGCCCGAAAGCGGCCAGACCCTGAAGCCGCGTCTCGAGCCGCGCCCCGTCGACCTCGAGCGGCGCCGCCATCACGCCTGCGGACGGAAGGAGAAGAAGCACAAGAATGCGAGCGATTCGCTGGAAGGACGACATCGAACTCTCCTTTCAGTCGGCGCTTGACGTATGATCGGCGACGATCCGCCAAGCTCCTTCAATCCGCCGCCAGACGAGCGTGAACAGGCCTTCGCTCGTCTCTCCCCCGCGATCGAGGTGAAAGCGCCCGAAAGCGACGGCCGCATCCCTGCCCAGGGGATCGATCTCGAGATCGGAGAAGCTCAGATGCCCCATCGACCGCCTGTCGCTGCCGTAGCGTGCAAGATACCGCTCGAGTGTCGCCCGCCAGCCCCGCGTGACGTTGCCACCGGATGCAAAGCGCAGACGCTCGTCCTGCCAGTAGCTCGCCATGAAGCCCCGGATATCACCGGAATTCCATGCCGCAACGCTGCGCGCAAGCTCGCTCCGGATGGCCGCAACCGCCGCCGTCCCGTCGCCCTTGGCGTTTCCGGCAAGAACGGGCGTCAAGGACGCCCATGCCAGAACAAGCACCAGATTCACAACACACATTGCTTTTGTCGAAAAAGCGCTCGCACCGGTGGCAATTTGTAAAGGTTTCATCGCTACCCTGCTCCGGTTGGGGTCATGGGGAGTCTAACCGGGCCTTTCGTATCGCCGTAGCCGGGCATGAACCCTGGTTCATGCCGAACGGAGATGAGAGCATGCCCAGCGAGTATCGCGAAATCAAATTTACCCAGGCCGAGTTGATCGAGGCCCTCGAGAATTACCAGAAGGCACAGGCACCGGATGCGCCCCCCCTGCGTCCCTCGGGGCTGAAGTTCTCCAACGATATCGAGGCCTTCGTCTCGGTTCGCAGTGGGGACAACAGCCGCGAGTTCAGTGCCGCCGAAGTCACCGCCGCGCTCATTCGTTTCGCGCGCAAGATCTGCATTCCCATCGCCCGCGGCGCGCGAAAGGCGGTCGGCGCCCATCCCGGTGGCGTTGTCCTCAAGCTCTGGCTCGAATAGCCCGCCATCCTCCATCTCCCACAGCGGCGGCCGGTCGACACCCGCGCAACTCTTGCTCGGTAACGCGCAGCCGGTGCGATCATATCGTCTTCGCATCCGTCCCACCGGAATGCTCCCCTCCCTCTCCGCGCCCCCGGTCGGAATCGCGGACGGTCCGGCATGTGCAAGAGCTCTTGATGAATGAAAAGAAATGCATATGGCATTTCGTATTATTTGTTTCCATAGTCGGGAGTGCTTGAATTCGCGGGACAAGCGGCGATAACGTTCGCCGCAACCACGCGGGGGAGCACTCCAAGAGGCGAATGGATGCCGAAAGAGTATCGTGAGATCGTGTTTTCCGAAGAAGAGGTCGCGGCGGCGCTCACCGAATATGCGCGCAGCCGGGCACCGAACGCCCCCCTCATCCGGGCCGAAAATCTCTCCATCGCCGGGGAGGACGATGCCGTGGTTACGGTGCGCTTCGGCTACGAGAAGCGAGAGTACACGGCGCCGGAGATCACGGCGGCCCTTATCCGCTATGCCAGGTCGATCGGGCTGCCTCTCCCCCGCACCTCGCGCAAGGCGGTCGCCGGCGGCAGCGGCGAGATCAGACTCAGGCTGTGGATCGGCTGATTCCCCCGGCCGTGCAGCGCGGCGCCTGTCCCCTCTGTTGCACCGGGATCACGCCGGCGCGCGTTCGAAGAAGAGCGGCACGTCCAGAGGACAGGTCGCGACGACGCGCATGCCTTTCACATCCGGTCCCTCGCGCTCCATCAGCATGTGCCAACTGTCGGCAGAGACGGTCCGGCAACCGGCGTGGCGCAAGCCGTCGATGGTCTCGTTCATCAGCGCCGCGGCGTGATCGCGATCGCCGGCGGGTTGCTCGATGACGATTCGGCGGCTGTCGTAGTCGATGCCCGCCCCATAATAGTCCGCATAGCGGGTGATGCCGTTCTCGTCGACATTGATCGAGCAGGCCCCGAGCGCCGCCGAGACGAGCGCCACCCCGCCGACCGTCCATATCCTGTGCATCGCCATATCCTCTACTACTGTCGTTCGATATATGTATGACTGATATAAACGCCGTGTGACGTCAAGCCTCTTTCGGCATTCACATTCCGCCGCATCACCCTACATCTGCATCGGCTGCAAAGGCGCGATTCCTGCCTGGAGGAGACACGCATGTTCAAACGACCCTTGCGGACCGGCCCCCTTGTCATCGCCACCCTGATGCTCTTCGCCGCGACCACGGCACAGGCCGCGGAATGGCGATTCGACGGCGTCTATGCCGGCGGCGAGGTCGGCCTCGGCCGCTTCAGCATCGGCGCCAAACAGTCGATCGGCGGGCTCGGCGACGATGACCTCTTCTATGGCGGAGTGATCGGCTTTCGCCGTCAGTTCGGCGATCGCCTCGTCCTCGGGGGCGAAGCCCGTGCCGGCGATTCACGCGCCTCGGATCGCTTCCAAGGCATCATCGTCGCCGCCCCGGGCACCTTCGTCTCGGCACGGCTCGGCCGCAGCCTCGGAGTGGACGCACTCGCGGGCATCGCACTCGGTCCGACGCGGGAAACGCTTCTTTTCGTCTCCGGCGGTTATATCAATACGCGTCTTGGAGGCTCGATGCTGCCGGAAGCCATCGGCGCCGAAATCAACAGACCTTTCGCCGCAGACAAGGGAGGATATCGCATCGGCGGCGGCCTTGAGACGCATCTCTGGCGCCGTCTCAGCTTTCGCGTCGGAGCGCATTTCGCCCATACCGGGCCGGTCGATCAGACGCAGATTCTCGGCGGGCTCATCTATCGCTTCTGAGCACGCGGTACGCCGCCGCCCCCGTGCGAAAGAAATATCTCCCCTGCTCGCGATGGTGTAAGCTTGGGCGCGAGGAGGGCGCCATGAGCTTCGATGAGCCGCGCTTCGTCGAGCCCACATTCGACAATCCGTATCCCGACGGTCCGTGGAGCGAGATCACCGGCTTCCGCTATGTCGCCCCACTGCATCTCTATCGCGCCCGGCGCGGCATCCGCTTCGGGACCGTGAAGCGCGGCGCCGACTATGTCATCGCCGAGCCCTACAGCGTGATCGTGGAGATCGACGGGACCGGGAAGACGATCACCGTCCCGGCGGGCATGCTGACCGATCTCGCCTCGGTCCCGAAGGCGGCGCGCTCGGTGGTGGGGCGTGTCGGCCGCCACCTCGAAGCCTCGCTGGTTCACGACTTTCTCTATATCGCCTGGCAGGATCTCGAAGGGGTCGAGCCGACGAAGCGCAACAGGAGGTTCGCCGACCAGGTCTTTCGCGCCGGCATGCGGGCGGCCGAAAGCCGGGTCACCGGTGTCGTCTATCGGGCGGTGCGCCTCTTCGGCCGAAGCATCTTCGAGGGCCGCGACGAGCCTCGCTATATCGACCCCGCCGACATCGAGCATGTGGCAGCGCCGCCGTCACCCGGCGACACCGGCCCGCCCATCGCCTGAGCCCTCGTTCGCGCGCACCGTGAGTTCGATCCGCGAGGGTGCGTCGGGCCCGTGATGCACCGCATTGTGCGCCACCACGCCTTGCGCCTCGTCGTAATTGGCGCCGCCGGTATTGAGATTGCGGGCGAAGCGCGGGAAGTTCGACGACGAGACCTCGAGCCGCAGGCGATGCCCGGCTCTGAAAACATTGGCGGTGACGAGCGGCGTCATCCTGAGCTCATAGACCTTGCCCGACTCCATCATCACCGGGCGGTCGTAGCCGTTGCGATAGCGCGTGCGCAGGATCGTCTCGTCGAGATTGTAGGCCGTGCCGTCGGGCGCGACATCGACGAGCTTGGCCGTGAAATCGGTGTCCTTCGCATCCGAGGAGACATAAAGGACGACGGTGATGGGCCCGGCGACATCGAGATCGCTTTCAAGCGGCGGCGTCGAATAGACGAGCACGTCCGACCGCGCCTCGACCGGCCGCTGATCCATCGCCCCGCCGTCGAGCGCGCCGCCGATGCAACAGATGTTTCCACCCAGCGACGGCACCGGATTCATCGGGTCATAGGTGAAGCGGTCGACCGCGGATGCCGGCGGCGGCGCGGTCCCGAGCGCGCCGTCGCCATAGAGGCTGTTCGCGGCACCGCCGCTGTCGAGATACAGCACACGCGTCACCACGCCCGCGGGCGGCCAGGTCTCCGCCTGACGCCATTCGCCCGCGCCCATGGCATAATAGCGAACCTTCGGTGTCTTGCGCACGAAGCCGTTGTGCTTCCCCTTGAGCCAATAGTCGAGCCAGGCGAAGATCGCGCCCTCGGTGTCGAAATGCGCGTTCGGCATGAGCCGCGCGCCGACCGTCAGGTCTTCCGGAATATCCCAGTAACGGCAATGCAGCGTCGGCGTGATGACGACGAACTGATTGTCGCGCACCTGCGCGTCCGAGGCGGTACGCCGCACATGATTGTAAAGCGCAAGATTGGGCCCGATGGAGAGATCGTACCAGGCATCGAACCACAGCGCCGGCACGCCGAAATCCTCGCCCTCCTGCCACAGCCCGCCCTTCGACCAGGCGGGATCGGCGGGCGTTCGGCGGATGAATTCGGCATAGATGCCCTTCGGACCCTCGGCGGCCTCCATGATGCCGGCGAGCGGTAGATGCGCGAGCAGACGCTTCCAGTTCTTCTTCGGCATGTGCGGCACGAGGTCGAAATATTTCGCCAGCCGCACCCGGTCGGCATGGTCGAGATCGGCCGGCAGCATCGGCCGCTGCGTGTTCTGATTGCCGTAGAGCCAAGGCGCGAACAGGGTCTGGAAAACGCCGCCGCGATACCAGTTGCCCTGCTCCCAATAGGGACCGACATGACCGATTCCGGCTCCCGCCGACATCGGCACCATCGCCGCATGGGCGGGATGGTTCATCGCCGCCAGCGCCAGTTGCCATTCCGCCGAGGAGGAGCAGCCGACGGTGCCCACCTTGCCGTTCGACCAGGGCTGCGCGGCGATCCAGCTAAGCGCGTCATAGCCGTCGGTGCGCGGGCGGCCAAGGATCTCCCAGCTCCCTTCGGAGAAGAACTTGCCGCGCTCGTTCTGCATCACCAGCGCATAGCCGCGGCGCAGCGCCTCGTGGACGAAGCGCAGCCGCGTGCCGCGCAGCGTGTTGTAATCGTAGGGCGTGCGCCAGAAGATGGTGGGCAGAGGACCGGTCGCGTCCTTCGGCCGATAGACGTCGGTGGAAAGCCGCACCCCATCGCGCATCGTGACCCAGAGCTTCTTCTCGACGGTGGCGATGCGGGCGAGATCGGCGCGCCGCGCCTCGGCGCTCCATTTCGGTTGCGCCATCGCCGCTTGTGTCGCGACGAGAATCGCAAGTCCCAGGATCGCCGTCAGACCGCGTCGCATGACGATTCCCCCCCTCAGCTTTGCGGGCGCGTCGCCCCACCCTTCAACTCGTGATCGAAGAAATCCAGCGCCTGCGTCCACAGATGCGCACGCACCGCCTCGCCGCGGATGCCGTGGCGTTTGCCGGGATAGGTCATGAGCGCGAACGGCGTGCGCGCCTCCTGCAGCCGCGTCATCAGCTTCACCGAATTGTCGAAGAAGACATTGTCGTCGGCCATGCCGTGGACCAGCCGCAGGGCATGCGGCCGGATGCCGTTGATATAGGGGAAGATCGACGATTTGTCGTAGACGTCGCCCTCTGCCGGATCGCCGAGATAGCGCTCGGTATAGTGCGTGTCGTAGAGCCGCCAGTCGGTGACCGGCGCCACCGCCATGCCGGCCTTGAAGACCTCGGGCGCCTTGGCCAGCAACTGAAGCGTCATATAGCCGCCATAGGACCAGCCATGGACGCCGATGCGGTCGCCGTCGACATAGGGCAGCCCGGCGAGAAAGCGGGCGCCGGCCACCTGGTCGACGACTTCCGTCTCGCCCATCGCACGATAGAGCACGTCCTCGAACGCCTTGCCGCGATTGGTCGAGCCGCGATTGTCGAGCTTCATCACCACATAGCCGTGCCGGGTGAGAATCTCGTCGAAATCGATCGACCAGCGCTTGGCCACCCGCTGCGCGCCGGGTCCGCCATAGACGCTGACGATCGCCGGATAGCGCCGCGACGGGTCGAAATCGGCGGGTTTCAGAAGCATGTAATAAAGCGGCGTGCCATCCTCGGCCGCGATGGTGCCGAAGGAGATGAGCGGCCGTCCGGCGCGATAGGGATAATAGGGGTGGGTCCTGTCGAGGCGGTTCTCCTCGATGAAGGTGATCAAGCTGCCGTCGGTGCGCTTGAGCGCGACCCTGGGCGGCGTATCAGGCGCCGAATAGTGATCGACGAAGACCGAGCCATCCTCGCTCACATCGACCGCATGCCAGCCCTCCTCGGGCGTCAGGCGTTCCATCGCGTTCGGATCGGGGTCGAGCGGCACCGCATAGAGATGACGTTCGAGAACCCCGTCGGCAAAGCCGGAGAAATAGACGCGTCCCGCCGCCTCGTCGACCCGCTCGAGGCCGGAGACGACCCAGTCTCCCTCGGTCAGCGGCCCGATCAGCGTGCCGTCGGTCGCATAGAGATAGAGGTGACGGAAACCACTGCGTTCCGAGGCCCAGACGAAGCGGTCGGCGTGCTCGAGGAACTTGAGGCTGTGATGGAGATTGATCCAGGTCTCCGCCGTTTCGGTGAGCACGGTTTCGGGCGCGCCGCCGTCGATGGGCGCGATGACCAGATCGAGGCGCTTCTGGTCGCGACTTTCGCGCTGGAAGGCGAGGCGCCGCGAATCCGGCAGCCAGTCGACGCGGGCGAGATAGATGTCCTCCTCGGGACCGAGGTCGATCCACGACTTTGCGCCGCTCTCCACATCGACGACGCCGAGCGTGATGGTCACATTCGGCGTGCCGGCGAAGGGATAGCGCTGCGGGATCGTGGTCACCGTGCCGTCCCTGGTGATCTCGTAGCGGTTGACGAGCTTGACCGGGCTTTCGTCGACGCGGGTGAACGCGATATGGCGCTCGTCGGGAGCCCACCAGTAGCCGGTGTCGCGGTCCATCTCCTCCTGTGCCACGAACTCCGCCATGCCCATGAGGATGGCGCCGCCGCCCTCATGCGTGAGCTGACGCTCCTCGCCGGTCGCAAGGTCGATGACATAGAGGTTTTTTTCGCGGACGAAGGAGACGAAGTGCCCCTTGGGCGAGAAGCGGGCGTCGGTCTCGAAGGCGTCGGTATCGGTCAGGCGCTTCGGTTCCCCGCCGAGCGGCAGATAGTAGAGATCGCCATTGAGGGGAAAGAGGAGCGCCTTGCCGTCCTTCGACCAGGCGTATTCGACGATTCCCCTGGCGCTGATCCGCTGCCGCTCGCGGCGTGCCTTCTCCACCTCGTCGAGCACTTCCTCGGCACCCCCGAGAAGGACCGCACTGTCGACCAGCATTCGCGTCCTGCCCGTGGCGATATCGTATTCCCAGAGGTCCTGGGTGCGAAAATCGCTCTCCTTGCCCTTCAGGAAGGTGACACGGCTGCCGTCGGGCGCGATCCTGAGGCCGTTGACAGAGGGGCCGTCGAGCGACGGACTGCCGACGAAGCGGTCGATCGTGAGCGGCAGCGTGCCGGCGTCTCCGGACGGCGCTTCGGCCCTGCTGCCGCAGGCGGCGACGAGAAGCGCGAAGGCCGCGGTCTTCCATAGCGGTTGCATGATGCGATCTCCCCGTGGGTCTTGTTCTTGTCCGCAAGCATGCGTTCTTGCGCCGCACTCCGCAAGCCTCGGCCGCTCACCAACCCCCTCCCCCGCCGCCGCCACCGCCGACACCCCCGGAAAAGCCGCCTGAGAAGCCCGAGCTCGAGGTCGAGGACGGCGGCACCGCCGCGGCGGCGAAGGTCGTCGTCATCGAGGCGGCGAGCCCCCCGGCAAAACGTCCGCCATAAAAGGCACCCCCGCCGTACCAGCGCGGCCCGTGATACCAGCCCGGTTGCCAGGCGGCACCGCTCTCGGGATCGCGGGCGGCCTTGAGCACGTCGTCGAACTGCTCGCCCCACGCCTGCTCGACGCCGAGCGCGATGGCATAGGGCAGATAGCGTTCGAAGAGCTCGGGCGTGCGCTCGGGCGGGTTGTGGAAATTGAGCCGGTCCTTTTCGGCCACCGAAAGATAGAGCCTGAACCCCTCGAGATGGTCCATAAGCCGACGGCCCTTCATCGTCGGCGCCTTGAGAAGATAGGCAAAGAGCGGGTTCAGGAGCATCATCGCGGCCAGCACCATGACGGTCTCCACCATCGGCCCGCGAAAATCGTAGACGCTCGCCAGAACGACGACCGCGCTCAACACGAGGCCGACGATGAAATGGCCGCGATTGCGCCTGAAATGAACGCCGAGATGCTCGCGCGCCAACGCCTTGCGGTGCGCGACCCGCGCATTGGCGAGGATCTTGGCGTTCTTCCTGTCGATCGCGATCGTGTCCTCTTCCGCGTCGAACAGCCACGCCATCACCGCCCGCTCGGCACGCGAGAGCGGCTCCTTCGGCCCCCCCTTCCTGCGTTCGAGACGGAATTCGTCGTCGCTCTCCTCCACGATCTCGAGCGCTCCCTTGACCGCGAGGCTGACGATCGTGGCGGCGAAAGCGGTATCGTCCCAGCCCTCGCGCAACACATAGCGCGCCGCCGCCGGCGAAAGGCCCGCGGGCGGATCGTACTGCGCGATGATCGTCCCCTTCTCGGGGTCGCGCCCGACCCGCCACCAAGCCCAGAGATAATAGGCGAGGACGAGAAGGAAGCCGAGCACCGCGATCACGAGGCTGCGGTTGTCGGCGACGAAATAGCCGAGTTCGTCGATCCGCGTCGGCCGCGCCACCGCACCGCGCGGCCAGGTGACGGCGATGGTCATGCCCTCGCCGGGCGCGAGCGGCGCGTCGCGGGTGAAGACGATCACCCCGGGGCGCGGCCTCTCGATTTTCGCCCCGCCCTCGCCGGCGCCGCGCCGTCCGGCGGAGACCTTCACACCCTGCGCATCGACACCGGAAGGCAGGGTCACCGTCACGCGCGCCTTTTCGATGGGGAACCCCCAGCCATAGGCGATGGGCTGATAAAGAAGCTCGTCACGTTCGGGGAAGAACTTGATCTGCCGGTCGCTCTCGAAATGGATCTCGTAGCGGTGCGGCCCGGTCGTCACGAAACGGTCGGGATCGCCGATCAGCAGTCGTCTGCCGAGTCCGGCGCTGCGCACCCGATAGGCCACGGGGGCGCCGTCGAGCCGCACATTGAGAACCCTGAATCCGACCCGCGACGGCCCGTCCGCGCCACGGTAGACGGTCTGGAAATCGCGATAGATGCCGTGGCGGATCCGGCGTCCCTCGGCCCGCACCTCGATCGTCTCGTGGACATCGAGGACCCCGGATGGCCGG
Source organism: uncultured Sphingomonadales bacterium (assembly GCA_964484045.1). GTDB lineage: Bacteria > Pseudomonadota > Alphaproteobacteria > Sphingomonadales > Rhodothalassiaceae > J134. The sequence goes on along the minus strand of CAZAEP010000040.1, from coordinate 1,199 downwards.
ACCTCGATCTCGGACTCGTAGCGCGTGATCGCTTCGCGCGCGGCGGCGGATTGGCTCGCCTGCGCGAAAACGAGCGCAAGGAGAAGCGTTCGCGGGAATCGCATCAGAACTGCACCTTCACCGCCTCGCGCGCCGGCGAGCCTTCGTCGAGCTCGAAGAAGTCGCGCTTGTCGATGCCGAACGCCCGGGCGACGAAATTGGAGGGAAAGCTCTCCACCCGCGTGTTGAGATCGCGCACGCTGCCATTGTAGTAACGGCGCGCCTTCTGGATATGATCCTCGATCTCGGAGAGCTCCTGCGCGAGATGCATGAAGTTCTCGTTCGCCTTCAGGTCCGGATAGGCCTCGGCGAGCGCGAACAGACTCTTCAGGGCACCGCTGAGCATGTTCTCCGTTGCCGCCTGTTCCGACGGCCGTCCGGTCGCCGCCACCGCCATGTTGCGCGCCGCGACGACCCGTTCGAGCGTCTCCTTCTCGTGGCCGGCATAACCCTTCACGGTCTCGACCAGATTGGGAATGAGATTGTAGCGGCGCTTCATCTGCACCTCGATGTCGCTCCATGCCTCTTCTGCGCGATTGCGCAGGCGGATGAAGCCGTTGTAGGTGGTCATCACATAAAGCGCGACAAGCGCCAGAATGCCGAGATTGACGAGCAGTATCGTTCCCACCGTTCCCATGCGCATCTCCCTCCCGTCGATGACGTCGCAGCCTATGACGGATCACAGCGATGTACCACCGCTATCGCTCTCCCGTCCCTTCCGGCACGAGCCCGAAGGCGGCGAGCAGGGCGTCCGCCGCGGCCGCCGGCGAGCGGGCCCCATCGGCCACCTCCCGCTCCATCGCGGCCAGGAGCCCCGCCACCCGGGGATCGCTGCGGAAGTGCTCCATCAATCCCGCTTCGACGAGCGCCCACATCCATTTCACCTGCTGCACCCGGCGTTTCTCGGCAAGAAGCCCGTGCGCCTCGAGCGTTTTCCGATGTTCGAGGATCGCCTCCCACAGGGCGTCGAGCCCGTCGCCGGTGCGCGCCGAGAGGAGAAGCACCGGCGGCCGCCAGACGGCGTCGGCCGGGGTGACGATGCGCAGGGCCGCCCTGTAGTCGCGGGCGCTGCGGCGGGCGCGGTCGGGATCCTGATCGGCCTTGTTGATGGCCACGATGTCGGCGAGCTCGAGCACCCCCTTCTTCAGCCCCTGCAGATC
>CAZAEP010000039.1:0-14086 GCA_964484045.1 uncultured Sphingomonadales bacterium | reverse complement strand
CCGTGCAGCCGCCTTCGAGAGGGCGCAGCAAGCGCGCACGCCCGTGCGCATGGCGCTGCTATCTTCCTTTCCGCTGGAACGGCAGATCCACGCGGACGGCGCGACTTGGCTCGACCATCAGCTCGTCGGACGCGATCAGGGCTATGCCATCCTGCGCCTGTCCTCGGGCGAGCAGCGCAAGGTGCGGGCCGAATGCATGGCCACCGTCGGCGCGGTATCCAACCCCGACAACCAGAATCAGACCCTGGCCAAGGCCGGGCGCTCGCGCTGGCTCGGGCGGCGGCCGCATGTGCGCGGCGTGGTGATGAACCCGGTCGACCATCCGCATGGCGGCGGCGAGGGCCGCACCTCGGGCGGTCGTCATCCGGTGACCCCCTGGGGCAAGCCGACCAAGGGCAAGCGAACCCGGTCCAACAAGGCGACCGACAAGTACATTCTGCGCTCGCGCCACGAGCGCAAGAAGAAGCGCTAGAGGAGCGAAGGATCATGGCGCGTTCAGTCTGGAAAGGCCCCTTCGTCGAGCTCTCTCTGCTGAAGAAGGCGGAGGAGGCGCAGGCGTCACCGAAAAAGCCGGTGATCAAGACCTGGTCGCGACGCTCGACGATCGTGCCGCAGTTCGTCGGCCTGACCTTCAATGTCTATAACGGCCGCAAATTCGTGCCCGTCTATGTCACCGAGGAGATGGTCGGCCACAAGCTCGGCGAGTTCGCGCCGACGCGCACCTTCTACGGTCATGGCGCGGACAAGAAGGCGAGGAGAAAGTAACCGTGGGTAAAGCGCAAAATCCCCGCCGGGTCGGCGATGCGGAAGCGGTGGCGGTGGCCACCATGCTCCGGGGATCGCCGCAGAAGCTCAATCTGGTCGCCGCCACCATCCGCGGCCTGCCGGTGGAGAAGGCGCTGGCGTCGCTGAGCTTCAACCGGCGTGCCGCGGCGGCCGACGTGCGGAAGGTTCTGCAGTCGGCGATCGCCAATGCCGAGAACAACCACAATCTCGATGTGGATCAGCTCGTCGTGGCCGAGGCCTCCGTCGGCAAGTCACTGGTCCTGAAACGGTTCCGTGCCCGGGCGCGCGGTCGGGTGGGCAAGATCCAGAAGCCCTTCAGCCGGCTTCGGATCGTCGTCCGCGAAGCAAAGGAGGCCTGAGGTCATGGGTCAGAAGGTCAACCCCATCGGGCTGCGGCTCGGCATCAATCGCACCTGGGATTCGCGCTGGTACGCGGACCGCGAGGAATACGGCAAGCTGCTGCACGAGGACATCCGGATCCGCGAGTTCGTGCGCGATCGCCTCAAGCAGGCGGGCGTCAGCCGCATCGTCATCGAGCGCCCGGCGAAGAAGCCGCGCATCACCGTCTATTCGGCGCGCCCGGGGGTGATCATCGGCAAGAAGGGCGCCGACATCGACAAGCTGCGCCACGACCTCGGCAAGCTGACCGGCAGCGAGACCACGCTCAATATCGTCGAGATCAGAAAGCCCGAGCTCGAGGCGCGGCTCATCGCCGAGAACATCGCGCAGCAGCTCGAGCGCCGGGTCTCCTTCCGCCGTGCCATGAAGCGCGCGGTGCAGTCGGCGATGCGGCTCGGCGCGCTCGGTATCCGGGTCAATGCCGGCGGTCGCCTCGGCGGCGCCGAGATCGCCCGCACCGAATGGTACCGCGAGGGCCGGGTGCCGCTTCATACGCTCAGGGCCGATATCGACTACGGCACCGCGGAGGCGAAGACGGCCTACGGGATCTGCGGCATCAAGGTGTGGGTGTTCAAGGGCGAGATCATGGAACACGACCCCTATGCGCAGGAGCGGCGCCTGCAGGAACTGCAGACCGCCGCCGCCGGCGGACGGCGCTGAGCCGCGGGTCGAAGGGCAAGGGTAACGCATCATGCTGCAGCCGAAGAGAACGAAATACCGCAAGGCGCACAAGGGGCGCATTCACGGCCTCGCCAAGGGCGGCACCGAGCTCGATGCCGGGGCCTACGGCCTGAAGGCGCTCGAGCCGGCGCGCATCACGGCGCGTCAGATCGAGGCCGCCCGCCGGGCGCTGACGCGGCACATGCGCCGCGCCGGCAAGGTGTGGATCCGCATCTTCCCCGATGTGCCGGTGTCGAAGAAGCCGACCGAGGTGCGCATGGGCAAGGGCAAGGGCTCGCCCGAATTCTGGGTCGCGCGCGTCAAGCCCGGACGCATCATGTTCGAGATCGACGGCGTCTCGGAAGAGATCGCGCGCGGGGCGTTCGAGCGGGCCGCGGCCAAGCTGCCGATCAGCACCAGGTTCGTGATGCGGCGCCTTTAGGCCGAACGAGGAGAGACAAGCGATGAAGGCGGCTGATTTCCGGGTCAAGACGACCGACGAACTGAAGGCGGATCTCGCACGGCTGAAGAAGGAGCAGTTCAATCTCCGCTTCCAGGCCGCGGCCGGGCAGCTCGAGAACACCGCCCGGGTGCGTCAGGTGCGCCGCGATATCGCCCGGATCAAGACGATTCTGCGCGAGAAAACCGCCGCCTGAGCGGCATCCATGAGGTGAGAGGACGGCCATGCCGAAACGAATTCTGACGGGCACCGTGGTCAGCGACCGCAACGACAAGACCGTGGTGGTGTCGGTCGAGCGGCGCTTCAAGCATCCGCTTCTGGGCAAGATCGTGCGGCGCACGAAGAAGTATCACGCCCATGACGAGAAGAACGAATGGAAGACGGGCGACCGGGTGCGGATCGAGGAATGCCGGCCGATCTCGAAGCAGAAATGCTGGCGCGTCGTCTCGGGCGATCATGTCGAGACGGTGTGACGGCGGTACGAGAAGCTCCCTGTTTGAGGAAATGAAGCCATGATTCAGATGCAGACCAATCTCGACGTCGCCGACAATTCCGGGGCGCGGCGGGTGCAGTGCATCAAGGTGCTCGGCGGCTCGAAGCGCAAGACGGCGGGCGTCGGCGACATCATCGTGGTCTCGGTGAAGGAGGCCATTCCGCGCGGTCGGGTGAAGAAGGGCGACGTGCATCGCGCGGTCATCGTGCGCACGGCGAAGGAGATCCGTCGCGCCGACGGCTCCGCCATCCGCTTCGACCGCAATGCCGCCGTGCTCATCAACAAGCAGGGCGAGCCCATCGGCACCCGCATCTTCGGGCCGGTGGTGCGCGAGCTCAGAGCGGCCAGGCAAATGAAGATCATCTCGCTGGCGCCGGAGGTTCTGTAATGGCGGCGAAGTTGAAGAAGGGCGACAAGGTGGTCGTGCTCGCCGGGCGCGACAAGGGCAAGCGCGGGGAGATCCTCGAAGTGTTTCCCAAGCGCGGCCGTGCCCGCGTGTCCGGGGTCAATATGGTCAAGCGTCACCGGCGGCCGGGGCCGTCGGGCCCGGGCGGCATCGAATCGGTGGAGGCGCCGATCCATCTGTCGAACCTGGCGCTCGAGGATCCCAAGGACGGACGCCCGACGCGGGTCGGATTCAGGATCCTGGACGACGGCCGCAAGGTGCGTGTGGCCAAGCGTTCGGGGGAGGTGATCGATGGCTGAGGCGAAGACATACACGCCGCGCCTCAAGGCGCTCTACGAGACGGTGCGCGAGGAGCTGACCAAGAAGTTCGGTTACAGGAACCCCTTGCAGGTGCCGCGGCTGGACAAGATCGTGATCAATGTCGGCGTCGGCGACGCGGTGGGCGATGCCAAGCGCATCAACAGGGTGGTCGAGGAGATCGCCGCCATCGCGGGACAGAAGCCGGTGGTGACGCGGGCCAAGAAGTCGATCGCGGCGTTCAAGCTGCGCGAGGGCATGCCGATCGGGGTCAAGGTGACCCTGCGCGGCAAGCGGATGTACGAGTTCCTCGACCGTCTGATCACGATCGCCCTGCCGCGGGTGCGCGATTTCCGCGGCGTCAATCCCAAAAGCTTCGACGGGCGCGGCAATTACGCGCTCGGTCTCAAGGAACAGATCGTTTTCCCGGAGATCGACTATGACAAGGTCGAGCATGTCCGGGGCATGGACATCATCATTTGTACGACGGCGCGAAGCGATGATGAGGCGCGGGAATTGCTGCGCGGCTTCAACATGCCGTTCACAGACAATCAAGGCGGGTGAGAGCAGAGATGGCTAAGAAGAGTGCCATTGAGAAGAACAGGCGCCGCGAGAAGCTGGTGCGGAAATACGCCGCCCGGCGGGCGCGGCTGAAGGCGATTTCGGAAGACCGGTCGCTGCCCGAGGAAGAGCGCTTTCTGGCGCGCCTCAAGCTGGCCGAACTGCCGCGCAATTCGGCGCCGTCGCGGCTGCGCAACCGGTGCGAGATCACCGGCCGCCCGCGCGGCTATTACCGCAAGTTCAAGCTGTCGCGCATCGCCCTTCGGGAGCTGGCCTCGGAAGGGCAGTTGCCGGGCGTCGTCAAGTCGAGTTGGTAAGGAGGGCGAAGCATATGATGTGCGATCCCCTGGGCGATATGCTCACCCGCATCCGCAATGGCCTGCAGGCGCGGAAGGACGAAATCGTTGCCCCTGCCTCGAAACAGCGGCAACGGGTTCTCGACGTGCTGGCGCGCGAGGGCTACATCCTCGGCTATGAGCGGATCGATCTCGGTGACAACAAGGCGGAGCTCAGGATTCGCCTCAAATACCACGAGGGCGATCCGGTGATCCGCTCGATCCGTCGCGTCTCCTCGCCCGGGCGGCGGGTCTATTCGGGCGTTGCGGATCTGCCGCGGGTGGCGAACGGGCTCGGCATCTCCATCGTCTCGACGCCGAAGGGCGTGCTTTCGGACGCCGAGGCGCGCGAGAAGAATGTCGGCGGCGAAGTCATCTGTACGGTGTTCTAGCCGCAGCCAGCGAAGGGTTGAAGAAGATGTCGCGTATCGGAAAGAAGCCGATCGAGGTGCCTGCGGGCGTGACCGTCACGGTCAGCGGAGCGCAGGTGACGGCGAAGGGGCCCAAGGGCGAGCTCGCGCTCGCGCTGGTGGACGAGGTCGAGGCGAAGCTCGAGGGCAATGCGCTCGTCGTGACGCCGAAGGAGGACAGCAAGCGCGCGCATGCCATGTGGGGCATGCAGCGGACGCTGGTCGCCAATCTGGTCGAGGGCGTGAGCAAGGGCTTCGAGAAGCGGCTGCAGATCGTCGGCGTCGGCTTTCGGGCGCAGATGCGCGGCCGCACGCTCAGTCTGCAGCTCGGCTACAGCCACGATATCGAATATCCGGTGCCCGAAGGGGTGACCGTCGAGACCCCCGACCAGACGACGATCGTCGTCTCGGGCATCGACAAGCAGAAGGTCGGCCAGGTGGCCGCCGAAATCCGCGCCTATCGCAAGCCCGAACCCTATAAGGGCAAGGGCGTGCGATATGCAGGCGAGTATATCTTCCGCAAGGAAGGCAAGAAGAAATAGCGGGCAGGATGAGATGAGTAAGAACAGCGAACTCTTTGAACGCCGCCGGCAACGGACGCGCACCAAGCTGCGGCTCAAGGGCGGCGGGCGGCCGCGCCTGTCCGTCCATCGCTCGTCGCGGCACATCTACGCCCAGATCATCGACGATGAAAAGGGTGCGACCCTGGCCGCGGCCTCGACGCTCGATGCCGCCTTGCGGGGCAAGACCGGCGCCACCGTCGAAGGGGCGCAGAAGGTCGGCAGGCTGATCGCCGAACGGGCGAAGAAGGCGGGCATCGAGCGCGTGGTGTTCGATCGCGGCGGCTTCATCTATCACGGTCGGGTCAAGGCGCTGGCGGACGCCGCGCGCGAGGGCGGCCTCGATTTCTGAGCGCAGGCGAAGAGAACAGGATTTGAGAGGAATATAGGATGGCACGCCCGGATCGGTTCGATCGCGAAGACAGCGAGTTCATCGAGAAGCTGGTGCATATCAATCGCGTCGCCAAGGTGGTCAAGGGTGGCCGCCGCTTCGGTTTCGCGGCTCTGGTGGTGGTCGGCAACGGCAAGGGCCGGGTCGGCTTCGGTCAGGGCAAGGCGCGCGAGGTGCCCGAGGCCATCCGCAAGGCGACCGAATCCGCCAAGCGGTCGATGGTGCGCGTGCCCCTGCGCGAAGGGCGCACGCTGCATCATGACAGCCACGGCCGCCATGGCGCCGGCAAGGTCCTCATCCGCTCGGCGCTGCCCGGCACCGGGATCATCGCCGGCGGCCCGATGCGCGCGGTCTTCGAGAGCCTCGGAGTGCAGGACGTGGTGACCAAATCGACCGGAAGTTCGAATCCCTACAACATGGTGCGGGCCACCTTCGACGCCCTGAGCCGGCAGATGAGCCCGCGTCACGTCGCCGCCAAGCGCGGCAAGAAGGTGGGAGAGATCGTCGCCCGCCGCGCCATGGCGGAGCAGGGCCATGTCGGCGGTGACGAGACGGCGGCGAGCGCGGAGTAAGGAACGATGGCGAAAAAGAAGACCCTTCTCGTGACCCAGACCGGCAGTCCCATCCGGCGCCCCAAGGACCAGCGGGCGACGCTCATCGGCCTTGGGCTCAACAAGATGCACCGGACGCGCGAGCTCGAGGACACGCCGGCCGTCCGCGGCATGATCGCCAAGGTCGCGCATCTCGTCCGCGTGGTCGAGAAATAGGCAATGATCGGCCGGACGAGGTGTCCGGCACAGCGTAGGTGACGTCATGCGACTGAACGAACTCAGAGACAACAAGGGCGCGCGCAAGCCGCGCACGCGTGTCGGCCGCGGCATCGGGTCGGGCAAGGGCAAGACCGCGGGGCGCGGCCACAAGGGAGCGAAATCCCGCTCCGGCTATGTGGTCAAGGGCTTCGAGGGCGGCCAGATGCCGATCCACATGCGCCTGCCCAAGCGCGGCTTCAACCCGCGTCGTCGCCGCGACTTCGCGATCCTCAATCTCGGCCGCCTGCAGGAGGCGATCGACGCCGGCAGGCTGGATGCCGCAAAGCCCATCGACGGCGATGTGCTGCTGGCCGCGGGGCTCGTCTCGAAGGCGCGCGACGGGGTGCGGCTTCTGGCCAAGGGCGAGCTCAAGGCGAAGGTGAGCCTGCGCGTCGCCGCCGCCTCGAAGGCGGCCGCCGCGGCGGTCGAGAAGGCCGGCGGCGTGCTGGAACTGACCGCCCCCGCGAAACCGGTCCCCGCGGCGGCACCGGAAACGCCCAAGGACGCGTCGTGAGCCACCGCCTCGCTCACGCCCCGTCACGGAGACCCTGATGGCATCCGCAGCCGAACAGCTCTATCAGAACTTCAATCTCGGCGCCTTCGCGAAGGCCGAGGAGCTGAAGAAGCGCCTGTGGTTCACCCTCGGCGCGCTGGTGGTCTATCGGCTGCTCACCTATATTCCGCTGCCCGGCATCGACCCGGTGGCGCTGGCGCAGTTCTTCCAGCGCAATACGGGCGGCGTGCTCGACATGTTCAACATGTTCTCGGGCGGGGCCCTGCAGCGCATGTCGATCGTCGCCCTCAACATCATGCCCTACATCACGGCCTCGATCATCATGCAGCTTCTCACCTCGATGTCGCCGACACTGGCGGAGTGGAAGAAGGAAGGCGAGGTCGGGCGCAAGAAGATCAATCAGTATACGCGCTATGGCACCGTGCTCCTGACGGCGGTGCAGGGCTACGGGCTGGCGATCGCGCTCGAATCGCAGTCGGTGGTGATCGACCCCGGCTTCTTTTTCCGGATCACCACCATCATCACCCTCGTCGGCGGCACCATCTTTCTCATGTGGCTCGGCGAGCAGATCACCCAGCGCGGGGTCGGCAACGGCATTTCGCTCATCATCTATGCCGGCATCGTCGCCTCGCTCCCGGTGGCCATCGGGAAGGCCCTCTCGCTCGGCGAGCAGGGACTGCTTTCGCCGGCGACGATCGTCCTCGTTCTCGTCGGCGCCCTGGCTCTCATTTACGGGATCGTCTTCGTGGAGCGCGCCCAGCGACGCGTCACCGTGCAGTATCCGAAGCGGCAGATGGGCAATCGCATGTTCCAGGGCGATACCTCGCATCTGCCGATGAAGCTCAATACGTCGGGCGTGATTCCGCCGATCTTCGCCAGTTCCCTCATTCTCATGCCGGTGACGGTCGCAGGGTTCTCGGCGCAGGGCGGGCCGGAATGGCTGACCGCGATCACGGCGCTGATCGGGCGCGGCCAGCCGCTCTATCTGCTCCTTTACACGGCCGGCATCGTCTTCTTCGCCTTCTTCTACACGGCGGTCGTCTTCAATCCCGAGGAGACGGCGGAGAATCTCAAGAAATACGGGGGCTTCATTCCCGGCATCCGGCCCGGCAAGCGGACCGCCGAGTATCTCGATTACGTGCTGACGCGGCTGACCGCGGTGGGGGCCATCTATCTCGCCATCGTCTGCATCATCCCGGAGATTCTCACCGGGCGACTGGGCATTCCCTTCGCGCTGGGCGGCACCAGCCTGCTGATCGTCGTCAGCGTCACCATGGACACGGTGGGGCAGATCCATTCGCATCTGCTGGCGCACCAGTATGAAGGGCTGATCAAGAAATCCAGACTGAGGGGGCGGCGGCGATGATCGCGATTCTGCTCGGCCCGCCGGGGGCGGGAAAAGGCACACAGGCGAAACGGCTCGAGCGCGAGCACGGGCTCAAACAGCTCTCTACCGGCGACATGCTGCGCGATGCGGTGGCGCGCGGAACGCGCGTCGGCAAGCTCGCCAGGGCGGCGATGGAGGCGGGGGACCTGGTCAGCGACGACATCGTGGTGCAGATCATCGCCGAGCGCATCACCGAGCCGGACTGCGCCAACGGCTTCCTGCTCGACGGCTTTCCGCGCACCGTGGCGCAGGCGGAAGCGCTCGACGCCATGCTCGAGGATATCGACCGGAAGCTCGACGCGGTGGTCGAGATCGCGGTCCCCGAGGATATCCTGATGAAGCGGATCACGGGCCGCTTCTCCTGCGCCGAGTGCGGTGCGGTCTACAACGAGTATTTCAGGCCGCCGAAGGTGTCCGGGCGGTGCGACGTCTGCGGCGGCACCCGTTTCGTGCGGCGCAAGGACGACAATCCGGAAACCGTGCGGCAGCGGCTCGCCGCCTACCGGGCGCAGACCGAACCGGTGCTGCCCTATTACGAGAAGAAGGGGCTGCTGCGTCGGGTCGACGGCGAGCAGCCGATCGGGAAGGTGGCAAGTGACATCGACCGGGCGCTCGGTGTCGAGGGCCCGGCCCCTCCGGCGTGCTAGGCACGGCGCCGGTGCGTCGCAGTTGACTGCACCGGGCCGATCCATATAATCGCGCGCCTTGGCGCGCGGGTGGTTGGGAAAACGAGGACGGTCGCCGTCGCGACCGTGACTGAGGAGCAGGCTTGTGGCGCGTATTGCTGGCGTGAATATTCCGACCAACAAGAGGGTCGAAATCGCTCTGACCTATATCTACGGGATCGGGCGCACCAAGGCGAAGGAAATCTGCGAGCGGCTCGGGCTGCCGCCGGAGCGGCGCGTGCACGAGCTGAGCGACGCCGAGGTCATCCGCATTCGCGAGCTGATCGACAGTGACTATCAGGTCGAGGGCGATCTGAGACGCGAGGTGGCGATGAACATCAAGCGTCTGATGGACCTTGCCACCTACCGCGGGCTCCGGCATCGCAAGGGGCTGCCGGTGCGCGGCCAGCGCACGCACACCAACGCCCGTACCCGCAAGGGCAAGGCCAAGCCGATCGCCGGCAAGAAGAAATGAGTGGCCGCGGCCGCCAGGATTGAAGGACGGGACGAGTTATGGCGAAGGAACCGACGAGGCTCAAACGCCGCGAGCGGAAGAACATCACGAGCGGCGTCGCGCATGTGAACGCGTCGTTCAACAACACCATGATCACCATCACCGACGCCCAGGGCAACACCATCGCCTGGTCCTCGGCGGGCGCGATGGGCTTCAAGGGGTCGCGCAAGTCGACACCCTATGCGGCGCAGATGGCGGCCGAGGACGCCGGTCGCAAGGCGCAGGAACATGGCATGACGACGCTCGAGGTCGAGGTCAAGGGCCCGGGATCGGGCCGGGAGTCGGCGCTGCGGGCGCTGCAGGCGGTGGGCTTCACCATCACCGCGATCCGCGACGTGACGCCGATTCCGCACAATGGATGCCGGCCGCCGAAGCGGCGCCGCGTCTGAGAATTGAAGGCTCCCACCAGGGGGCGGGCGCGACGCACCCGGCGTCGCATATTGGCCTGGTGACCAGGCGAGGATGAGACCGTGATTCAGAAGAACTGGCAGGAACTGATCAAACCCAATGCGCTCGAGCTGATCTCCGGCGCCGACCCCGGACGGCGTGCGAAGATCGTCGCCGAGCCGCTCGAACGCGGCTTCGGCATGACGCTCGGCAACGCCCTCCGGCGCGTGCTCCTTTCGTCGCTTCAGGGCGGTGCGGTGACCAGCATCCAGATCGAGGGCGTGCTGCACGAATTCTCCTCGATCCCGGGCATCCGCGAGGACGTCACCGACATCGTCCTCAACATCAAGCAGCTTCCCATCCGCATGGCCGCGGATCAGCCCAAGCGCCTGCATCTCACGGCGACCGGGCCGGGTGAGGTCCGGGCGGCGCAGATTTCCGAGGTCGCCGGGGTCGAGATTCTCGACAAGGACATCGTCATCTGCACCCTCGACGAGGGGACGACGCTCAATATGGAGCTCACCGTCGAGTCCGGCAAAGGCTATGTCCCGGCCGATCGCAACCGGCCCGAGGACGCACCGATCGGCCTCATCCCGGTCGACGCCCTGTTCTCGCCGGTCAAGCGCGTCGCCTACAAGGTCGAGAACACCCGCGAAGGCCAGATTCTCGACTATGACAAGCTGACCATGGAGATCGAGACCGACGGCACGGTGAGCCCCGAGGACGCGCTCGCCTATGCCGCACGCATCCTGCAGGACCAGCTCCAGCTCTTCATCAATTTCGAGGAGCCGCGTCAGGTCGAGGAGCGGCGCGAGGAGGAAGAGCCGCTGTTCAATCGCAATTTCCTGCGCAAGGTGGACGAGCTCGAGCTCTCGGTGCGCTCGGCGAACTGTCTCAAGAACGACAATATCGTCTATATCGGCGATCTTGTGCAGAAGACCGAGGCGGAGATGCTGCGGACGCCCAATTTCGGCCGCAAGTCCTTGAACGAGATCAAGGAGGTGCTGGCGCAGATGGGTCTCAAGCTGGGCATGGAGCTGCCCGGCTGGCCGCCCGAGAACATCGAGGAACTGGCAAAAAAGCTCGAAAGCGAATACTGATCCGCCGCCGGCGGGCCGTCCCCGCGGGCCGGGAGAGGAGGAGACCAAGATGCGGCATCGCAAAGCCGGACGCAAGCTGGGGCGCACCGCCTCGCACCGTCGCGCCCTGTTCATGAATCTGGCGCAGGCGCTGATCAAGCACGAGCAGATCATGACCACGCTCCCCAAGGCGAAGGAGCTTCGCCCGGTGGTGGAGAAGCTCATCACCAAGGCGAAGAAGGGCGGCCTCGCCAATCGCCGCCGGGTCATCGCGCAGCTCCAGAACGAGACCCTGACGGCGAAGCTCTTCGACGAGCTCGCCGAGCGTTACAGGGATCGCCCGGGCGGCTATGCGCGGGTGCTCAAGGCCGGCTTCCGTGCCGGCGACAAGGCACCGATGGCGATCATCGAGCTCGTCGACCGCAATGAAGAGGCCAAGGGTCGGGATTCCGGCCCGGTGGAGGTCGCCGGGGAGGCCGACGAAGCCGCCTGAGGCCGTTCCCGGCCGCCGGGACGAGGCCGGTTCCGGGGGTTTGCAAGGCGCTGCGATTTCGGCTACTGTCCGCGCGCCTTTTCGGGCGTCGCTGTCCACGCGCGGCAGCGGCGAGCATGGCACCCGTAGCTCAGCTGGATAGAGCGCTGCCCTCCGAAGGCAGAGGCCACAGGTTCGAATCCTGTCGGGTGCGCCACCCCTTCTCCCGCCTCTCCTTTCCGGATGTCATGACCCGCCCCCAGGCAGCACCGGCGGGAAGGCGATGAAGCCGCTCGAGCGCGCGGCGAGCGTGATTACGCCGTGCGGCATATAGGGGACGATGGGGGTGAAGTCGTAGCGGATGGCGACCGTGTATTCCGAGGTGTTGACCGTCGGGTCGATCGGCGACTGGACGGTGACGACGGCGAGACCCGGCTTGAGGCCGTAGAGCTTCGAGGCCGCGAAATCCCGGATCTCGTCGTTCGTCACCTGCCCCTCCCGGACGATGGCGTAGCGCGTCGCCTCCTGGGCGGCGAAGGTGAGCGCCGCCTGGGTATAGGCGAGGCGTCCGCCCTCGATGACGATGAAGAACGTCAGCAGGACGAGCGGCAGCGCGAGCGCGAACTCGACCCCCGCCGCCCCGCCGCACCGGGTGCGGAAGGCAATGGACAGGCACCGGAATGTCTCCTGCAACCGCATCGCGCATGTCCTCAATTGAGCCGCACCGATCCCTCGCCGACGAGCGCGAGGGTGCGGCCGAGGCCGGGATAGGCGAAAAGCAGCTTGTAGTCGTGCTCGAGGCGGATGGCGAGATAGGTGCGGCGTTCGCTGCAGGCGAGCGTCGAGACCGCGGTCGAGGTGCAGGCGACGGCGGTGCCGTCGGGGCATTCGCAGGAAAAACCGACGCTGAGCGGCGGATCGCCGGGGTCGCCGCTGAGAAAGTCCGCCGCCTTCCACACCGCGTCGCGCACATTCTGCGTGGTCACCACGCCGTCGACGATCTCGCTCATCGAGGGATGCCGCGCGAGCGCGAACTGCACGCCCGCGCGCACCGCGTTGTCGACCTCCGACTGACGCACATAGGCAAGGCCGAAGTCGATGGCGCCGATGGCCAGCAGCCCGAGCATGCCGGCGACAAGCGCCGTCTCGACGAGGATATTGCCCAGGCGGTCGCGGCACCAGCGCGCGAGAAGGGGAGGAAGGGAAAGGGGCATCGCATGCGGTCCTATTCGAGAAGAACGACCTGCTTCTGGCCCGCGGCGCTGTCATTGAGCCCGAACTGCTGACAGGCCGCGGGCTCGTTCCTTACCGTCGAATTGCCGGAAAAGCTGACGGTTCGCGCGACGATCTGCAGACAGCCGTCGCTGTCGGCCGTGTTGCCGCGGAAATCGACCGCGCAGGCCGGTGCATAGATGACCCCGTCGAGCGACATCGTCGGTCCGCCGGTGAACCGGTTCGGTTGATTGGCGGCGCAGCCCGCGAGCGGGTCCTGATAGAAGAGCAGGCCCTGCCAGGTGCCGCTTGTCGGCGCGCTCAGGGCCACCGTCGCGTTGGCGCCGAAATTGGTCAGCCGGCCGGTGTCGGCGGGATCGTCATGGGTGAGGATGAAGGTGACGCCGTCGCCGCTGATGCTGGCGTTCGATTTCACGTCGAGATTGCCCTTGATGACATAGGTCGCCGGCGGCAGCGCAAGATTGCCCGCGAGCCGGACGTCGCCGCAAAGCGTGATGAAGCCGTCGCCACTCCCGCCGGCGATGGCGCCGGGCAGAATGCTTCCGATATCGGTCTGCCCGGTGACGGTGGCGTCGCAAGGGGCGTTGCGCGGCGGGTCGGGCAGATCGGCGAAGGGGTCGGGGACACGCGGCGAGAAGGGCAGCGGCGGAAGCTGCGAGATGAGTTGCCCGTTCCCCTCGACGGCGATGTCGCCGAAGGCCTGCGCCGGATTGGCCTGCAGGATGGCGCTGCCGCCGATATAAAGGGCTTCATTGCTGTCGGAGTTCGCCGCCACGCCGCAACCGATGTCCGCCGTCGTGTTGCCCGTGAACTCGATCGCCCGCGCCGCCGTCTCATCGAGCGAGATGATGCATTGCGGCCCGAGATTGCGCACGCCGGAGACCGCCCGCGCGGAGATCGTGACGCTCGCCCGGTTCATCAGAAGCCGCGCGAAATAGAGCGGCGTGTTGTGCGCGATGGTCACGGTGACAAGCGGCAGCGCGGAGCCCACCGGGCCGCCCGTCGCTTCCGTGACGCTGATGCTGTCGCCGGCGGCGGCCTGAAAACCGTTGCGCTCGGCTTCGGCGCGGGCGACGGCGACGATCTCGTCGAGCGGATCGTCGGCGAGCCTGGCATAGGCCGCGGCGATGGCGGCCGCATCGACCATGCTCTGTGTCGCGCGTCGCTGCGCATACCAGTTGGCGCCGTCGAGCGCCAGGCCGGAAAAGCCGATCAGCGCCGGAAAGACGATCGCCGTCAATGTCAGGGTGCCGCCGCTCCCGTCGGCG
>CAZAEP010000038.1:0-14317 GCA_964484045.1 uncultured Sphingomonadales bacterium | reverse complement strand
GGGGCCGCAGCGGTCGAGGGCGCGCCGTCCATGGCCGCCTGCACGACCTCATAGGCGATGTTCGCCGCCGAGCGGATCATGGCGCGACGGAAGCGATGACGCCGCATCCGGCCCTCGCGATCGATCCAGATATGCGCCGCGAGAACGGGGCGATCCTCGCCGGGCATCAGCGAGCAGAGGTCGGTCGAGAGCATCTCCGGGACCATCGGTACGACGCGATCGGGAAAATAGGCGGAATTGCCCCTGAGACGGGCATCGCGGTCGAGCGCCGAGCCGGGGCGCACGAAATGCGCGACGTCGGCGATGGCGACGATGAGGTGCCAGCCGCCGGGATTTCCGGGATCCGGATCGGGCTCGGCGAAGATGGCGTCGTCATGATCGCGCGCATCGGCCGGATCGATGGTGATGAGCGGCACCGCACGCAGATCCTCGCGCTTGCCGAGCGGTGGCGGCTTCGCCGCCCTGGCCTCGGCCAGCGCCTCCGGTGAGAATGCGGTCGGCAACCCGTGCGCGTGGATGGCGATGAGCGAAATCTTGTCGGGCGCCGAGACGTCCCCATGATGTTCCACGATGCGCGCGGGCCGGAGGCCGTGGACGCGGCCGCGCCGGCGTGGCAGGAGCTCGGCGAGCACGAGTTCGCCGTCCGTCGCGCCGTTCTCGTCACCGGCCTCGACCAGGAGTTCGTGCCGCGCCCCCTTTTCCACCGGCACCACGCGTCCGCCTTGCGGCCCGCCGCGAAAGACGCCGAGAACGCGGCGCGGTGCGCCCTCCAGAAGCTTGAGGATGGTCGCCGACCAGGCGCCCTCCACGGGGTCTTCCTGCAGACGGACGAGCGCCCGGTCGCCGATTCCGAGCGCCGGTGCCTTGACGCCGCGTCGCGCCGGCGCGGAGAGATAGATTCTGGGCGGCGGGGTTTCCGCCTCCCAGTTGACAGGGCGCAGCAGCATGTCGCCGAACGCATCGGTGCCGACGGCCTCGACGACCGTCACGCGGGGCAGGCGACCGGCGGGTCGAAGCGCCTTCGTCGCATCGCGCACGATCACGCCTTCCTCGATCATCTCACGCAGGCGTTCCTTGAGCGCAATGCGATCGCCGCCCCTGACGCGGAAGGCGCGCGCAAGCTCGCGCCTCGTTACCTTGTGCGCGCTGTCACCGAGAAAGCGCAGGATCTCCGCCTTCGACGGCACGCCGCTTTTCGTGCGTCCTTGCCGCTTTCTGTCCATGGTCCCGCTATTTCGCCGCGGTGCCGGCCTTCGCCCGCCCCCCGGCACGCTTCCGTGACGCCTTGCCGCGCCCCTTCTTCGCACTCTTGGCGGCCAGAAGCTCGAGCGCGGTCTCGAGGCTTACCTCCTCGGGCTTCATCTCCTTGGGCAGGGTCGCATTGACGCCGTCATGCTTCACATAGGGGCCGTAGCGTCCTTTCATGAGCCGGACCGGCTTGCCGGTCTCGGGGTGCGCGCCGAGCGCTTTCAGCTCGCCGCCCGCGCCCTTGGCCTTGTCGGCGAGAAGGGCGAGCGCACGGTTCATGCCGACGGTGAAGACCTCCTCGCTCGACTTGAGACTGGCGTAGGTGCGCTCGTGCTGCACATAGGGTCCATAGCGCCCGATTCCGGCAAGAACCGGCTTGCCGGTCTCGGGGTGCGTACCGATCTCGCGCGGCAGCGAGAGAAGCTTGAGCGCCAGCGCGAGATCGACCTCGTCGGGGCTGATGTCGCGCGGCAGCGAAGCGCGCGCCGGCTTGCCGCCCTCGCCGTTCTCGCCGCGCTGGAGATAGGGCCCGTATTTGCCCGAGCGCAGGGTGACCGCTTCGCCGCTCTCGGGATCGGTGCCGAGCAGGCGCGGACCCTCGGCCACGGCGTCCGCATCCTCGCCGCCATTCGTGAACGGGCGCGTGTAACGGCATTCGGGATAGTTCGAGCAGCCGATGAAGGCTCCGTAGCGGCCGGTCTTGAGCGACAGACGCCCCGCGCCGCAGCTCGGGCAGCGCCGCGGATCGGGGTTCTCGGGCGTGGGCCTGAAGATGGCCGGGCCGAGGAACTCGTTGAGTGTCTCGAGGACCTCGCTGTTGCGGATGGCAAGTACTTCCCGGGCGCGCTTTTCGAACTCCTGCCAGAAGTCGCGCAGCACCTCTTTCCAGTTCGCCTTGCCCGCCGAAATGTCGTCGAGCTGCGCTTCGAGCTTGGCGGTGAAGTCGTATTCGACATAGCGCGCGAAGAAATTCTCGAGAAAGGCGGTGACGAGGCGCCCCTTGTCCTCGGGGATGAAGCGTTTCTTCTCCAGCCGCACATAATTGCGTTCGACCAGCACCGAAAGGATCGAGGCATAGGTGGAGGGGCGCCCGATGCCCAGTTCCTCGAGCTTTTTCACCAGACTCGCCTCCGAATAACGCGGCGGCGGCTCGGTGAAGTGCTGTGCCGGGGCGACCTCGACGAGGCGCACCTCCTCGCCTTCGGAAAGCCTGGGAAGGCGGGTATCGCCGGCCTCTTCGCCCTTGTCGTCGCGGCCTTCCTGATAGAGCGCAAGAAAGCCGTCGAAGGTGACGACGCTGCCGCTGGCACGCAACACCACATCGCCCGAGTGCGAGGCGAGGTCGATCGTCGTGCGCTCGATCTCGGCGCTCTGCATCTGGCTGGCCAGCGTGCGTTTCCAGATCAGCTCATAGAGCCGGTATTCATCCTGATCGAGGGCATGGCGAAGCCGTTGCGGCAGCAGCCCGGGATCGGTGGGGCGGATCGCCTCATGCGCTTCCTGCGCATTCTTCGCCTTCGACTTGTAGCGGCGGGGCGCCGCCGGCAGATAGGCCGCGCCATAGCGCTCGCCGATCACCGCGCGCGCTGCGGCGATCGCCTCTTCGGCGATCGAAACCCCGTCGGTGCGCATATAGGTGATGAGACCCGTGGTCTCGCCGTCGATCGTCTTGCCCTCGTAGAGCGTCTGCGCAAGGCGCATCGTGCGCGCGGCCGAGAAACCGAGCTTGCGTGCCGCTTCCTGCTGCAATGTCGAGGTCGTGAACGGCGGCTGCGGATGGCGTTTCGTGGGCTTTCGCTCGAGCTTTTCGACATGGAAGCGTCGTTCCCTGACCGCCGCTACCGCGGCCGTCGCCTCGGCCTCGGTCTTGAGGTCGAACTTGTCGAGCTTGCGTCCGTCGAGCGTCACCAGCCGGGCCGCGAAGGGGGTGCCGGGGGCGGCCTCGAAGCGGCCCTCGACGGTCCAGTATTCCTGCGCCTCGAAGCGTTCGATCTCGAGCTCTCGATCGCAGATGAGGCGCAGCGCCACCGACTGCACGCGGCCTGCCGAACGGGCGCCGGGCAGCTTGCGCCAGAGCACCGGCGAGAGCGTGAATCCCACCAGATAGTCGAGCGCGCGGCGTGCGAAATAGGCATCCACGAGCTGTTGGTCGATCTCGCGCGGTTGGGCGATGCCGGCGGTCACGGCGCGCTTGGTGATCTCGTTGAAGACGACGCGCTTGACGCTGACGTCCCCGAGCACGCGCTTCGATGCCAGCACGTCGCGCACATGCCAGGAGATGGCCTCGCCCTCGCGGTCGGGGTCGGTCGCGAGATAGAGATGCCGCGCGCCCTTGACCGCTTCGGCAATCTCCCTGAGTCTTTTTGCCGACCTGGGATCGACCTCCCAGGTCATCGCGAAGTCTTCGTCCGGGCGCACCGAGCCGTCCTTGGACGGCAGGTCGCGCACATGACCGAAGGAGGCGAGAACCCGGTAGTCGCGGCCGAGATACTTGTTGATGGTCTTGGCCTTGGCCGGCGACTCGACGATGACGACATCCATATCTACGCTTTCCGTTCGCCCGCATTCTCGGGCCGGAGCCGCGGGCAAATACCCGCAGATTCTGGGTATTTCATGGCCTTGGAGCTAATGGCGCCGTCGCCCACTGTCAACCGGCATCGCCCGACAGCGCCACCCGGCCGCCGGGATGACGCTCGATCAGGCCGGCCAGTTCGAGCTCGAGAAGAACGGTCAGCACATCGCCGGTCGGGACGCCGCTGTCGCGCACGATATCGTCCACGAGCGTCGGCGTCGGCGAGAGCAGGGGCCGGATGCGGGCGCGCATCGTCTCGGGCACGTCGCGCGCGGGCGGTGTCGCCGCCGCGGCATAATCGGGCAATTCCGGTTCCTCCAGCGGCAGGGAGAGCTGCGCCAGGATATCGAGAACGTCGCCGGCGTTCTCGATCAGGGTGGCGCCGGCCTTGATCAGCGCATTGGTGCCGTGACTTCGCGGGTCGAGCGGCGAGCCCGGCACCGCCATCACCTCGCGCCCCTGCGTGCCGGCGAGCCGCGCGGTGATGAGCGAGCCCGAGCGCTCCGCCGCCTCGATGACCAGCACGCCGAGCGAGAGTCCCGAGATGATGCGATTGCGCTTCGGAAAATGTCGCGCCTGCGGCTGCACGCCCAGCGGCTCTTCGCCGAGCAGCAGGCCCTGCGTCGCGATCGCGTCCTGCAATGCCGCATTCTCGCGCGGGTAGCGGATGTCGAGTCCGCCGGCGACGACCGCCACCGTGCCGCTCTCGAGCGCGCCCCTGTGGGCGGCGGCATCGATTCCGCGCGCCAGACCGGAGACGATGACGACCCCGCGGTCGGCGATCTCGCGGGCCAGTCTTTCCGCCAGTTGACGACCGATGCTGCTGGCGTTGCGGGCCCCGACGATGGCCAGTGCCGGGCGCTCGAGCAGGTGTCGAGCGCCCTTGGCGAAGAGCACCGGCGGGGCATCCTCGGTGGCCGCAAGCAGGGGCGGATAGCCGCCGTCGCCCCAGAAGAGCGCCATGGCTCCGAAGCGCGCGATCGCTTCGAGCTCACGCTCGGCGGCGGCTTTCGACGGAATGCGCAGGGGCGAGATGCGCCCGCCGCGGCGTGCAAGCTGCGGGATCGCCTCGAGTGCCGCCTCCGCGCTGCCATAGCGGGCGATCAGCGTCCGGAAGGCGACCGGCCCCACGGTCTCGGTGCGGATGAGTCTCAGCCGCGCCAGTTTCTCGGCGCGCGCGAGTGTGCTCCCCGGTTCCCCTCCAGTCATACCCGCATGGTGGCGGCCGGCAGGAAACGAGTCAATCCAAAGTTGTCGGAGGCGTCGCGGAGGAGCCGCCGCCGATCCTGGGTTCCTCGCCTCTGATCAGGCGCTCGATATTGGCGCGGTGCCGGATGAGGATGAAGAGAGCGAGAACGCTCGCCAGCGCGATCATGCCGGGACCGGCCCAGAGCCAGGCAAAGAGCGGGCCTGCAAGGGCGGCGACAAGAGCGGCGAGCGAGGAGATGCGGAAGAGCAACGCCACCGCCAGCCAGGTGAGACATGCCGCGAGCCCCACCGGCCAGGCGGCGGCGAGCGTGACGCCCAGGAAGGTGGCCACTCCCTTGCCGCCCCTGAAACCGAGATAAACGGGGTAGAGATGGCCCAGAAAGGCGGCGAACCCGGCCAGGAGCGCCGTCTCGGGGGTGAGCGCGCGGGCAATCAGCACCGCCGCGGCACCCTTGCCGCCGTCGAGGAGAAGGGTGGCGAGCGCCAGCCCCTTGCGCCCGGTCCTGAGCACGTTGGTGGCGCCGATATTGCCCGATCCGATGCGCCGCACATCGCCGATTCCGGCGGCTTTCGTCAGCAGCAGCCCGAAGGGCACGGCGCCGAGAAGATAGCCGCCCAGGATCACGCCGAGACTCATCGCGTCAACCGCCACCGCTAACCCTCCCGATAAAGAACCGTTCCTCCGACCATGGTCATCACCACCTTGCCCGCAACCGGCATGTCGGTGAAGGGCGTATTCTGGGTCTGGCTCGAAAAACGCGTCGGATCGACACGCCAGGGGCGCTCGGGATCGAAAAGGACGAGATCGGCGGGCGCGCCCTCGGCGATGCGGCCGGCATCAAGCCCCAGGAGCGCCGCCGGGCGTGCCGTGAGCATGCCGACGAGCGGCAGGAGCGGCAGCTCGTGATGGTGATGCAGCGCCAGCGTCAGCGGCAGCAGCGTCTCGTAGCCGACGATGCCGGGCGCCGCCTCGCTGAAGGGCAGGCGTTTCGCGTCCTGATCGCGCGGCTCGTGGCTCGAGCAGATGACGTCGATCACGCCGTCGCGGATGGCCTCGACGAGCGCCCGACGGTCGTCCTCGCTGCGCAGGGGCGGCGAGACCTTGGCGAAGGTGCGATAGTCGCCCACCGCGGTCTCGTTGAGCGTGAAATGATGCGGTGAGACACCGGCCGAGACCGCCGCGTCCTCGCGCTTCAGTCGCCTCAGCGCGTCGACGCTCTCGGCGGCCGAGACCTGCGCGATATGGAGCCGTCCGCCGGTGAGTCGGGCAAGCCGGGCGTCGCGCTCGATCATGATCGCCTCGGCGGCGGCGGGAATGCCGGGCAGGCCGAGCCGCGTCGCGACCTCGCCTTCGTTCATCGCCCCGCCCGCGGCGAGCGCCGGGTCCTCGGCGTGCTGCACGATGAGCGTCGGGAAGATGCGCGCATATTCGAGGAGGCGTCGCATCAGTCCGGCATCGGCGATGGCACGACGACCGTCGCTGAAGCCCACGGCGCCGGCCTCCACCATCAGCCCGATCTCGGCCATTGCCGTGCCCGCGACGGCTTGCGTCGCCGCGCCCATCACCCGCACCCGCACCGACGGCGGTGCGGGCTCGGGGTCGCTCGCGAACTGCACCTTGGCGGCGGTGTCGATCGGCGTCGCCTGATCGGGCATGAGGACCACCGTGGTGATGCCGCCCGCCAGCGCGGAGGCCGCGTCGACCGCGAAGCTGCGCATGTCGATGAGGCCCGGCGCGAGGATGTGTCCGCGACAGTCGATGCGCCTTGCCGCCTTCGGTGTCCGCCCGGGATCGAGGGCGGCGATGCGCCCGTCCTCGACGAGCAGGCGCCCCGCGCTGTCGCGGCCGCTCGCCGGATCGAGGATGCGGGCGTTCTCGAGCAGGGTCGCGTTCATGTCCCCGCCTCCGCGCGCAGATGTCGGGTGAGCACGTCGAGACAGGCCATGCGCACCGCGACTCCCATCTCGACCTGCTCCTCGATCGCCGAATGGGCGAGATCGTCGGCGACCGCGGTGGCGATCTCGACGCCGCGGTTCATCGGTCCGGGATGCATCACGAGCACGTCCGGCCGCGCCAGCCCGAGCTTGTCCGGCGTCAGCCCGTAGAAGCGGAAGAATTCGCGCTCGCTGGGCACGAAGGCCCCCTGCATGCGCTCGGTCTGCAGGCGCAGCATCATGACCACGTCGCAGTCGCGGAGCCCGTCGGCCATGTGATGATGCACCTCGACGCCGAGGCGCGCGCCGTCGCGCGGCACCAGCGTCGGCGGCGCGACGATGCGCACCCGCGCGCCCATCGCCCCCAGAAGATGGATGTTCGAGCGCGCCACCCGCGAATGCAGGATGTCGCCGCAGATGGCGATCGTGAGCCCCGCGATGCGGCCTTTCCTGCGGCGGATGGTGAGTGCGTCGAGCAGCGCCTGCGTGGGGTGCTCGTGACGCCCGTCGCCGGCGTTGACGACGGCGCAATGGACCTTCTCGGCAAGCAGCGACACGGCGCCCGAATGGGCGTGCCGCACCACCAGCACGTCGGGCCGCATGGCGTTCAGGGTCTGCGCCGTGTCGAGGAGCGTCTCCCCCTTCTTGATCGAGGACGTGGCGACGGCGAAGGACACGGTGTCCATGCCGAGCCGCTTGCCGGCGATCTCGAAGGACATCAGCGTCCGCGTCGAGGCCTCGAAGAAGAGATTGATCTGGGTGAGACCACGGAGCGGTCGCGGCGCGCGCCCCGGATGCGCCGCGTTCGCATAGCCCTCCGCGACATCGAGAAGGAAGCCGATCTCCGCCGCGCTGAGCCCCTCGATGCCGAGCAGATGGCGGTGCGGGAAGGAGGCACCCTTCGCCGGTGCCGCGGCCGGCGCCGTCCCTCGCGCGTCCTCTGAAGGGCCTTTCATCTCAGACATGCAAGCGAGGCTTATAGAACCCCCCGCGCCACCCGGCAAGAGCGGCGAAGGGGAGCAGGAAGAGCCGTTCGGCCTGAGGAGGCCGCAGGTCCCTATCGAAGGGCGAATGGCCCGGATGATTCCAGCGGGGCCGTGGAGGGTGTGGAGAGGCGCAGGAGGCCCACAAGCCCCCCTTCACGCCGCGCGGATGGGCTCCACCTTGGGGTGCTTCCGTGCCAAGGCGCGCGCGAGGTCGTACTGGGCCTGCAGGTTCATCCAGAAGCGGGCTGTGCTGACGCCGGCGCGTTCGAGGCGGACGGCGAGATCGGGGCTGATACCGGCCCGGCCGTTGAGCCCCCGCGACAGCGCCACGCGCGACAAGGCCAGCCGCCGTGCCGCCTCGCTCACGCCGAGCCCCTGCGGCAGCAATACATCCTCGCGCGGAATCGCGCCCGGATGGGGCGGATGTTTCATCATTCTCTCAACTCCGTTCAATGATAATCCACATAATCCACGTGCTCCGCATCGATCCCGCGGAAGCGAAAGACGATGCGCCAATTGCCGCTGACCCAGATCGCCCAATAGCCCATGCGTCGCCCCTTCAAGGGGTGCAGTCGGTAGGCGGGCAGGTCCAGTTCCGCAGGAGTTGCCGCGGCATCGAGCGCCACCAGGACACGCGTCAGTTTGGTCGCATGCGACGGCTGAATGCCGCGCCGGGACCCGGTGCTGTAAAAGGCCTGGAGCCCCTTGTGACGAAAGCTGATGATTCCTCGCCAAATGTGCCTCGTATCGCAACGAGATACACCCCCCTCAGAAGGTCAGGGTGAATACGGCCCCGCCGCTGTCGCTTCTGCCCAGCGCCACCGAGCCCTTGTGGGCGCGCATCACCTGCCGCGTGAGCGCCAGCCCGACGCCGGTGCCGCCGGCCTTGGTGGTGAAGAAGGGAACGAAAATCCGGTCGGCGATCTCCGCCGGCACGCCGGGGCCGTTGTCGGCCACCGCGATCACCGCGCGGCCGTGCCGGTTGAGATGGGCGGAGAGCCGGATCGTGCCCTCCGGGCGCCCCTCGAGGGCGTCGAGCGCATTGCGGCAGAGATTGATCAGCACCTGCTCGACGAGCTCCGGATCGGCGTGGATCTCGAGATTGCGCGGCACCACCTCGCTCAGGAGGGCGACGCCCCGGGCGGTGCGCTCGGCGGCGGTGAGAGTCTCGAGGCGGTCGAAAAGCTCGGCCACGGACAGGCGTTGCGGCCGCGGCGCCGGCAAGCGCGCAAGCTGGCGATAGCTTTCCACGAAGCGCATCAGGGCCTCGGCGCGGCGGGCCACCGTCTCCAGCGCATGCCGTGCGTCGGCGAGGGCCTCGTCGTCCGGATCCGGTGCGGCGAGCAGGCCGGCCGCGGTGGCCGAGAGCGAGGCCACGGGGGTGAGCGAGTTCATGATCTCGTGGGTGAGAACATGCACGAGCTGCTGCCAGGCCTCGAGTTCGGTGGCCTCGAGCTCGCCCGAGATATTGTGCATGGCGACGAGACGTTCGCGCGCTCCGGCGATCACGATCTCGGCCAGTGACAGCGCGGCGCGTTGCGGCAGGTCCTCGCCCTCGAGCCGCACCAGACGCTGCTCGCCCGGCCGCATGGCGTCCATGGCGCGGCGGAGCTCGGGTCCGAAGGCGTCGAAATCGTCCAGGCGCGCGAGGCGACGGGTGGCGAAGAAGCGGCGGGCGGCATGGTTGAGAAGCGACACCCGTCCCCCCTCATGGATGACGAAGAGCGGCACCGGCACATGGTTCACCACCGCCTGCAGATAGCGCAGGCGTTTCTCCTGCCGGGCGCGGCGGTCGCGGAAGCGGCGCAGGATGTCGTCGACGGTCTCGCGCAGCGCGTCAAAGCCGCCGCCGCGTTCGCGGATGACCACCGCCTGTATCGCATCGTCATGGCGCAGCGCATCGAGGACCTGCGCGATCGCGCGGTTGCTGCGGCGGACGAAGGCGAGCAGTTCGCCGAAAAGCGCGAACATGAGCGCGAGCAGAAGCAGGGCGAGGCCCTTTTGCCCGGCCGCGACGCCAAGCCAGGCGCTGCCGGCGAGACCGGTGAAAATCAGAAGAAGACGCGCCAGAAGCGCGAGTTCATATCGCCTAAAGGCCATATTTTTCCATCCGTCGATAAAGGGCGGCGCGCGTCAGCCCGAGGGCGTCCGCGGTGTGGCTGATATTGTAGCCATGTGCCTCGAGCGCGGCGGCGATGGTCCGGCGTTCGATCCGTTCGAGGTTGAAATCGCCGTCGCCCGGCGCCGCGGGGGCTGCCGGCGCACCCGGCGCGGTGAGCGAAAAGTCGGCGACCTCGTAGGCCGTGCCGGTGGCGAGGATGACCGCCCGCTCGACGGCGTGCCGGAGGGCGCGAACATTGCCCGGCCAAGGATAGTCGACGAGCGCCGCCATCGCCTCCGCGGACACGGGTTTCGCGGCCTTGCCGTATTTGCGCTCGTAGAAGGCGACATAGTGCGCGACGAGTTCGGGGATGTCCTCGCGGCGCGCCCGCAAAGGCGGCAGGTGAATCTCCACCGTGTTGAGACGGTAGAGGAGGTCGCTGCGGAAGACCGCGGGATCGGTGAGCTTTCCGGGGGCGAGATTGGTCGCCGAGACGATGCGCACGTCGACCGGCACCGGGGCCGTGGCACCGATCGGCACCACCTCGCGGCGCTCGAGGACGGTGAGGAGCTTGGCCTGGAGATGCAGCGGCAGATTGCCGATCTCGTCGAGGAAGAGCGTGCCGCCCGACGCCGCCTCGAGCCGTCCCGTGCGGTCGGCGCGGGCGTCGGTGAAGGCGCCGCGTTTGTGACCGAAGAGCTCGCTTTCAAAGAGCGTCTCGGGGATGGCGCCGAGATCGACGCTCAGAAAAATCGCGTCGGCACGCTGCGAGGCGCGATGGATGGCGCGCGCGACAAGCTCCTTGCCGGTGCCGTTCTCGCCCAGGATGAGGACATTGGCGTCGGTGGGAGCGGCGCGGGCGATGAGCGAATGGACTGCCCGCATGGCCGCGGAATCGCCGAGAAGCGGCTGGTCGGCACGGGCGCTGTCGGCGGCGAGCGTCGCCGTGCGGGAACGCAGGTCCGCCGCTTCGCGCCGGCTTTTCGCAAGCGCCACGCCGGCCGAGACGGTCGCCAGGAGCTTCTCGTTCTGCCACGGCTTGGCGATGAAATCGCTCGCTCCCCGCTTCATCGCCTCGACCGCGGGCGTCACCCCGCCATGGGCCGTGATCATGATCACCACCGCCTGCGGGTCGGCGGCAACGATGCGCGCCAGCCAGTCGAGCCCCTCC
This sequence comes from uncultured Sphingomonadales bacterium, assembly GCA_964484045.1. Lineage (GTDB taxonomy): Bacteria > Pseudomonadota > Alphaproteobacteria > Sphingomonadales > Rhodothalassiaceae > J134. The sequence continues at coordinate 3,095 of CAZAEP010000038.1, read as the reverse complement.
GCACCGTCGCTCGCGCCGGGGGCGAAATTCATGTCGAGCAGGATCACGTCGGGACGATCGCGGGCGAGGGTGCCGGGGATCGCCGCCGGGTCGGTGAGCGTGGTGACACGGCCGAAGGCGCGCTTGAGGAGCATGCGCCCGGCGGTGAGAATGTCCGGGTCGTCGTCGACGATCAGGATATGAGCCGGTTCCGCAGAGGGCATGGATCCACCTCCCATCGCATTGTCCGGAATCGTACAGTGCTGTCCGTTTTCGGACAAATCCTTTTTGCATTTTTCGGAGAAGGACGGAATTCCGGGCCTTTCGGATTGGCACGCCGCTTGCGTCGGGAGGACGCAAGGCACGTGGCCCGCCAGGACATCCGGCCCGGAAAGAGGCACGACAGCGATGGAGGCAAAAGTTCGCGAGATGAAACGGTCGATCCGCTCCCTGAGCGGCGAAGCCATGGACCGGCGGATCGAGCGGCGCTATCCGAAGTGGCTCAGGCCGGCGGCGACCGCGCTCGGTGTGCTGGTGCTCGCCGTTCTCGCCTATATCTTCCTCATGCCCGAAGGCGGACGCACGTTGCGGGTCGGCGAGAGCCGGCTGACGATCTCCACCGTCACCACCGGCACGTTCGAGGATTTCATCCCCGTGCGCGGGCGGGTGACGCCCTTGAAGACCGTCTATCTCGACGCCGTCGAGGGCGGGCGCGACGATGCCATTCATGTCGAGGACGGGACGCTCGTGGAGGCCGGGCAGCTTCTCGTTACGCTGTCGAACGCGACCTTGCAGCTCGACGTCATCGCCCGCGAGGCGGACGTGACCGAGCAGCTCAACAATCTTCGCACGCTGGAGCTCGAGCTCGAGCGCAACCGGCTCGAGCACAAGCGCAATCTGGTCGAGATCGACTATCAGATCACGCGGCTCGAGCGCCTCGTCGCGCGCCGGAAAAAGCTGATCGGCCAGGGCTATGTCAGCCGGCAGGATTATGACGCCGTCGTCGACGAGCTCGCCTACTGGAAGAAGCGGCGCACGGTGACGCTCGAGGCGCAGGAGACCGACCGGCGGCTGCAGGAGGCGCAGATCAGGCAGCTCCGCGATCTCAGCGACCAGCTCAAGAAGAATCTCGCCCTCGCACGGAAGAATCTCGACAGCCTCAATGTGCGTGCGCCGGTCGCGGGGCTGCTCACCGCCTTCGATCTCGAGGTCGGGCAGTCGCTGGCGCGCGGCGACCGCATCGGACAGATCGACGATCCGAAGCGCTTCAAGCTTTCGGCGCTGATCGACGAATTCTATTTGCCGCGGGTTGATATCGGGCAGACCGCGACGGTCGAGGTCGGGGGCCGGACCTACAGGCTCCGGATCGCCAAGATCTATCCGCAGGTGCGCGACGGGCAGTTCGAGATCGACCTCGTCTTCGTCGACGCCATGCCGCGCGACATCCGCCGCGGACAGACGTTGCAGACGCGGCTCACGCTCGGCGATCCGAGCCAGGCCGTGCTGATCCCGAACGGCGCCTTCTATCAGGACACCGGCGGCAACTGGGTCTTCGTCGTCACCCCGGACGGCCGCAGCGCGGTCAAACGCATGGTGCGCACGGGCCGCCGCAACGCCCGCTATATCGAGGTGCTCGAAGGGCTCGAGCCCGGCGAGCGCGTGATCACCAGCCCCTATACGGGCTTTACCGACATGGACCGCCTGGAACTGGAGACAAGCTGATGACGGACATGGAGAGAGGAAACGACGGCGTGATGCTGCGCCTCGAGGAGCTGAGCAAGGTCTATCGCACCGGCGACGTCGAGACCACGGCGCTTGATCGCGTCTCGCTGGCCATCGAACGCGGCGAATTCGTCGCCGTCATGGGGCCCTCGGGCTGCGGCAAGTCCACCCTTCTCAATATCATCGGCATGCTCGACAGCCCGTCGGCGGGAAATTATTTTTTTCTAGACAAGAATATTGCCGGTTGGTCGGAAAACCGGCTCGCCGACCTGCGCAAGCACCATGTCGGCTTCATCTTCCAGAGCTTCAACCTGATCGAGGAGCTGACCGTCTTCGAGAATATCGAGCTGGCGCTCCTCTATCACCGCATCCCCGCCCGCGAACGGCGCCGGCGCGTCGAGGCCGTGATGGAGCGGATGGGCATCGCGCATCGTGCGCGCCACCGGCCGAGCCAGCTCTCCGGCGGCCAGCAGCAGCGCGTGGCGATCGCCCGCGCGCTCGTCGCCGAGCCCGACCTCATCCTTGCCGACGAGCCCACCGGCAATCTCGATTCGGTGCAGGGCCAGGAGGTGATGGAGATGCTGCGCGAGCTCAATGACGACGGCGCGACGATCATCATGGTCACCCACTCGCCGAGCCATGCCGACTGGGCGAAGCGCACGGTCAATCTCTTCGACGGGCGAATCGTCACCGAAAGCTTGCGCGAGGCGATCTGAGGCGGCGGGGACGCGGGAAGGGATCCGGCGCGCCGGGGCGAGCGCGGCTCTTCCGCGATCGCCCTGAGGGAGGAGTGAGAAAGATGTGGAAGAACAATATCCGCATGGCCATCCGCCACGTCCTTGGCAGCAGGACGACGAGCCTGATCAACGTCATCGGCCTCGGTGTCGGGTTCGCGGCGGTGCTGACAATCGGTCTTTATGTCCGCCATGAGACCGGCTTCGAGCGCGTCTTTCCCGATGCCGAACGCATCTACAAGGTCGAGACCATGGTCAACCTGCCGGGCGGGGGGCAGAGTGCCCGTCCGACGATGCCCGTATTCTACAAGGACATCCTCGACGAGATCGGCCCGCCCGTCGAGGCGGCGAGCCGGCTCGGCATGCTGGAGAGTGTGGTCCGACGTCCTGACGGGACCGCCTTCTACGAGGTCCTGTCCTATGTCGATCCCGCCTTTTTCGACATCTTCCGGCTCGATTTCATTGCCGGCGACGCGGCACGCCCCTTCCCGGACATCGATGCGCTCGTGCTCTCGGAGAGCCTTGCCAGGAAATATTTCGGCTCGATCGACATCGTCGGCAAGACGCTGCGGGTCGACAACAAATACGACATGCACATCACCGGCGTGTATCGCGACCTGCCGGCGGAGACCCATCTCGATCTCGGAATTCTTGCGCCCT
>CAZAEP010000037.1:0-14333 GCA_964484045.1 uncultured Sphingomonadales bacterium | reverse complement strand
AATCATAATCCGCGTGTCGGGGGTTCGAGTCCCTCCTCCGCTACCAGATATTCCAGGGTCCGGCCCTCCGTTCGGAGGGCCGTTTTTTCGTTTGTTGCGGCAAGCTCTTCCGGAGCGGACATCGGTCTTGACTCCGGACCACGGTACGGAGCGCATGCTGTCGATCCATGGTCGTCGGCGGGGCGCGGTATTGCCATCGGCGTCGCCTGTTCCCCCCGAACGGCGTTGAAGAAACGCGCATTGCCCGGACGGCGAAGGGCGCATCGAGAGGAGACGCGAGGATGATGATGAAATGCCGTCCTGTGGCGCTGGGAGGCCTGCTTGGCGCCTTTGCGCACGCCATGCCGGCCGCGGCGCATGGACCGCTCTTCAGCCCGGCGCCGGAGACGATCTGGAAGGGCGGGACGGAGCTGACGCTCGGCTTTCACACCGAGAAAGCCACCGGCATCAGCGAGCATGAGCGGGAGTACCAAGGCGTGATCGAGGCCGAATACGGGCTTGCCGCCAACTGGGAGGCCGGGATCGAGATCCCGTACATATCGCGGGCTCTCAAGGACGGCGGCGATGCCGGGGGCATCGGCGATCTTATTCTGCGCACCAAGTACCAGCTCTGGCGACGGGATCTTCCCGGTGCGCAATACAAGATTACGGCGCTCCTCAAGCTCAAGCTTCCGACCGGCGACGACGACAGCCGCCCCCGTCTCGGCAGCGGCTCGACCGACATCACGACCGGCCTCGTGAGCGGATACGAATCGCGCCGCTGGTACTGGTTCGCGAGCGCGGTATACCGGGCCAATACGCGCGGCAGCGGCGGCCTCGAGAAAGGCGACCGGCAATTCCTCAATCTCGTCGGCGGCATCCGCCCCTTTCTCACTGAGTACAGGAAGCCGGACACGGTGCTGATGCTCGAGCTCAACTGGGAGCGCGCGGGGCGCGACAGGCGCGCCGGCGCGATGGTGCCGAACACCGGGGGGTGGGAGATGTTTCTCTCCCCCGTTGTCTGGTGGACCTGTCGCCAGCTAGCCGTTCGGGGCGGCGCGCAAATTCGGGTCGAGAAAAGCCTGAAGGGGATCCAACCCGCCTCCGGCGTCCGCGGACGGCTCGAAGTCGTGTATCATTTTTGAGGCGGCGCGTCGGCCATGCCGGGCCTCACGCGTTTGTGACTTGAGCCCGGACCACGGTACGGAAGCGACACTGGGTTTCCATGGTGCGGACAGAGGAGACGGTTTCATGAGGAAAGCACTTCGGGCGACGGTGATCGCGCTGTCCCTGACCCTGGCGGCGACGTCCTTCGCCGCTCCCACGGCATATCGCCTCAAGGTCGACGGGCTCGCCTGTCCTTTCTGCGCCTACGGGATCGAGAAGAAGCTCCGGCACAGCGAGGGCGTCGAGGCCGTCACCGTCGATATCAATGCCGGGCTCGTCACCGTGCGCATGGCGGACGGTGCCACGCTGAGCGAGGAAGAGGCGCGCCGCATCGTCAAGGACGCGGGCTTCTCCCTGCGCGGTTTCGAGGAGGCCCCCGATGCTGTCGACGCGGATGCGGGGCGGTGAGGCGACGCGGGTCGGACATGTTGATGCCGCGCATTCGAACGTCGGTCCGCGTCGGGACCGCGGCGGCGCTCGGGCTTGCCGCACTCGCCGGCGTCGTGGCCCCGGCGCGGGCGGCGCCACAGACCTTCAACACCGCGCTGCCCATCGCCAGGGGCGAGATCCTGTGGCGCGAGCAGTTTCTCTTTCGCAAGCGTGGCGGCGACCGGTCCGCTGCGGATCGGCAGGTGAGAGTGCGCGGCGCGATCTCGGTGCTCGGCTACGGGGCGCGCGCCGATCTCGCGCTTTTCGCCGTGCTGCCGCTGCTCGACAAGGAGCTTGACGTCACGCCGCCCGGCATGGCCCGCCTGTCGCGGAACAGCACGGGCATCGGCGATGTCCGCCTCTTCGCCCGCTACACTTTGTTCAAGAACGATTTTTCCGGCGGCAGTTTTCGCATCGCACCCTTCGCCGGCCTCGAGCTGCCCACCGGCGACGATGACGATCGCGATCGTCTGGGGCCGCTGCCGGCGCCGCTGCAACTCGGCTCGGGCTCGTGGGATCCGTTTTTCGGCGTCGTCGCGACCTGGCAGGTGCTCGATTTCGAGCTCGATGCATCCGCGAGCCACAAGCGGAACACCCGCGCAAACGGCTTCGAATTCGGCGACGAGACGCGATTCGATGCCTCGCTGCAATATCGTCTCTGGCCGCGACGGCTGGAGGGCGGGCTTCCCGGTTTTCTCTATGGGGTGCTGGAGACGAATCTCGTGCATCAGGGACGCGACCGGCTCGCCGACCTGCCCGATCCCGACAGCGGCGGCACACAGGCGATGCTTTCGCCCGGGCTTCAGTACGTCACCCTGCGCTGGGTGGTGGAGGCGATCGTGCAGATCCCCATCGCCCGCGAACCCAATGGCCGTGCCCTTCGCGACGATCTCGCGGTACGCGCCGGCTTCCGCATCAAATTCTGAAACGATCGGACAGAAAGGCGGGGACGCACATGCGAAAAATCGGAACATGGGCACTGGGCGCGGCCGCCGCGGTGCTGGCGCTGGCGGTTCTCGTCTGGGTCCTCTTCGTTCCCGCCCCCAAGGAACCCGGCTATGTCTTTGTCGCCGCCTGGGGCGAGAGGGGCAGCGGACCGGGGCAGTTCCGCGACCCCACCGGGGTCGCGGTCGCCGGTGACGAGGTCTTCGTCGCGGACTCGCGAAACGGCCGCATCGAGGTCTTCGACCGCACCGGCCGTTTCAAGCGCGCATTCGGCATGCCCGGCGAGGCTCCGGGCGACCTCGGCCGGCCGATGAACCTCACCGTCCGCGGCGATCGTCTCTATGTCGCCGAATATTTCAACGACCGCATTCAGGTCTTCACGCTCGACGGCACGCCGCTGCGCACGATCGGCGGGAGCGGTCGCGGACCGGGACAGTTCAATTCACCGGGCGGGGTCGCGGTCGATGCCGCGGGCAATCTCTATATCGCCGATTTCTACAATCACCGCGTCGAGAGGCTCGGCCCCGACGGCACCTTCCTCGGCCAATGGGGGGTGACCGGCAGGATCGGTATCTCGGCGGGCCGGTTCAACTATCCGACCGACGTCGCACTTGGGGCCGACGGGACGATATACGTCGCCGACGGCTATAACGACCGCATTCAGGCCTTTGCCCCGGACGGCCGCTTCCTCGGCAAATGGGGCGGACCGTTCGCGATGGACATCTTCGGGCCCTTCAACGGCTGGTTCGCCACCGTCACGAGCGTCGCCGTGGGGCCGCACGGCAACGTCTTCGTCGCCGACTTCTATAACGACCGGGTGCAGAAATTCGCCCCCGACGGCACCTTTCTCACCGCCTTCGGCAGGAAAGGCTCCGGCGCGGGGGAGTTCGGCCACGCCATCGCGCTCGACGTCGCTTCCGACGGCACCGTCTATGTCGCCGACTTTCTGGGCAATCGCATCGAGATCTGGCGGCCGGGGCCATAGGCTGTATGCCCGGTCGGCCGGCCGCTGCGCGCTGGACAAGAGTGCAGGCCGGTCTGTAAACAACCTCCTCGCCGACGCTCCCATCCGCCGTGCCGGCCGGTAACCGCCTGGAGACCGCGATGGACTCGCCGACCCCGACAAGGACCGGCACGCGCCGCGTGCGAACGTCCGGGCAGGTGCCGTGAGCGGATTTTCCGTCATCGACCTTCTGCTGTTGCCGATCGGCCTCGGGCTCCTCGGCTTCGTCGAGCCCTGCTCGGTCGCTGCGAGTCTCGTCTTCGTCAAATATCTCGAAGCCGGGGATGCCGCGGCCAAGCTGTCGCAGGTCCTCGTCTTCGCCGTCACCCGCGCGCTCTTCATCGGCCTGCTCGGCGTTGCCGCGGCTCTCTTCGGGAGCGCGTTCCTCGGTTTTCAGAGGGCGGCCTGGACCGCTCTCGGGGCGATCTATGTCGTCCTTGGAGCGGCCTATCTTCTTGGCCGGGCGGGGGCGCTGCGGCGGCGGCTCGGACCGCATCTCCCGCGGGTCTCGGGACAGCGCGGCCCGGTGGCCCTCGGACTGCTCTTCGGGCTCAATATCCCGGCGTGCGCGACGCCACTTCTTTTCGCTCTCTTCGGCACCGCGGCCGCAGGCTCGGCCGCCGGGCGTCCGATTGCGCAAGGTTTCCTTTCACTCGCCCTTTTCGGCACGGCGCTCTCGCTGCCCCTTGTTCTTGCCGCCCTCTTCGCTCCGGCGCGCCGCGCGCTCGACCGGCTTGCCGGGCTCACCCGTCGTCTCCCGCTGCCGACCGGCCTGGTGCTCATCGCCCTCGGCCTGTGGTCGATCGGCTTTGCGCTTTTCTTTTCTCCGCAGAGCTGGGCATAGCCCCGGGTCGGGAGATGAACTATCCTGTTTGAAAGGCGGACAGCAAGGAGACGGAGCCATGCGGGGTCTGCGCATCGGCGAGGTGGCGCGCGCGGCCGGCGTCGGGGTCGAGACCGTGCGCTTCTATGAGCGCAAGGGACTCGTCGAGCAACCCCGCAGGCCGATGCACGGCATCCGCTCCTATCCGGCGGCGACCGTCGAGCGCATCCGTTTCATCAGGCAGGCGCAGGGCCTCGGCTTTTCGCTCGCCGAGATCGCGGAACTTCTTGATCTGACGCAGGAACCGGGCGCGGATTGCAGCGCCGTTCGCCGCCGGGCGATCGCGAAGCTCGAAGACGTGCGCGCCAAGCGCCGGCTCCTCGAGCGCATGGAGACGATTCTCGAAGACCTCGTCGAGGCCTGTCCCAATGCCGGCGGTCTCGACGGCTGCCCGATCATCGGGGCGCTGCGTGAGAAGACGCCCGCGACGCGACATGCGCGCAGAATTTGATTGACAGGAGGCCGTGAAACCGTCAGAAGCAAGCGCGTGGCGCGATGGCTGCCGGCCCCTTGGCTGTCAGGATGTCGGGCCGCCGTGATGTCGACCGGCCTGTCGCGACGTCGCGTTCATTTATTCACGACAGGCGGGTGGTGAGCCGCCACCCGGACAGGCATCACGAATGCGACTGATCCGATTGGTTTCGCGCGATTCATCGACGCTACCCAATTCCGAGACATCGCGCGAAAGGACGAGAAATGGCACAAGGTACGGTCAAGTGGTTCAACGCCACGAAGGGCTTCGGTTTCATCCAGCCGGAGAGCGGCGGCAAGGACGTGTTCGTCCATATTTCCGCCGTCGAGCGGGCAGGGCTTTCCCGGCTCGATGACAATCAGAAGGTTTCCTACGATCTCGAAGAAGATCGTCGCGGCCGGTTTTCGGCGGTAAACCTCGAGCTCGTCGACTGAACCGTCTCGAATTCGAGATAGAGGAAAGGGGGAGGCCATCCGGTCTCCCCCTTTTCCTATGGAAGGGCCGGCATTCCCGCCGCATGTCGCTGCGCTTGTTCCCGCTTCCCGGTCCACCTATCCTCGCATCCGGGAAAGGCGCGCCGTCGACGCCGCACAAGGGAAGGGGAGACCGCCCCATGCTTCGCCTCATCGGATCGCTCTGCCTCCTGCTCGTGACGAGCGCCGCTTTTGCAGGGGAAAAGGCCGCCGCACCGGCGCCGCCTCCGTCGCCGCACGAACCCAAGAGCTTCGTCAGCGAGCACAGCGGCACGTTCGGCGGCGTGCGCGTCGCCTACCGCGCGGTTGCCGGCGAGACCATCTTGAAGGACGATGCCGGCGCGCCGCGGGCGGCGATCTTCTCGGTCGCCTATCTCAGGACGGGCGTGAAGGATCATCACCGGCGCCCGGTCACCTTCCTCTATAATGGCGGCCCCGGATCGGCGTCGCTGTGGCTCCATATGGGCGCCTTCGGGCCCAGGCGCGTGGCGCTGCCCGACGAGCCGGAAGACGACGGTGCACCACCCTATGCGATCGTCGACAATCCCGAGACCATCCTCGATGTCAGCGACCTCGTCTTCATCGACCCCGTCGATACCGGCTTTTCCGTGCCCTTGGGCGATGCCAAGGCGAAGGACTTTTTCGGTGTCACCGAGGATGCGAAGTCGATCGCCGCCTTCATCCATCAATGGCTCGACGACAACGGGCGCTGGAACGCGCCGCTCTACATCCTCGGCGAGAGCTACGGCACGCTGCGGACCGGTGCGGTGCTCAAGGAGCTCGCCGCGCGCCGCCACGGCATCGGGCTCAATGGCGTGATCCTGCTCTCGGCGGTGCTCGACTATCAGATGAGCCGCTTCCGGCCCGGCAATGTCATGTCTTACGTCTCCTTTCTGCCGAGCTATGCCGCGGCCGCCTGGTATCACGACAGGCTGCCGGAGAAGCCGGCCGATCTCGAGGCCTTCCTCGATGAGGTGCGCGAATTCGCACGCACCGACTACGCTGCGGCGCTGATCGCCGGCACGCGCCTTCCCGCCGCCGAGCGGGCGCGCATCATCGAGCGCCTGCACCGTTACACGGGCCTTTCCACGGGCTGGCTCGATCGGGCCAATCTGCGCATCAACGTCGCCCGTTTCTTCAAGGAGCTGCGGCGCGACGACAGGCGCGTCATCGGGCGTCTCGACAGCCGCTATACCGGTATCGAGCCCGACGCGGTGGGCGAGTTCTTCGAGGCCGATCCCTTCTCGACATCCGTCGGCGACGGCTTCATCGCCGCCGTGCGCGACTATTTCATCCACGATCTCGGGGTCCGGATGGACCGCCCCTACAAGCCCTCGAGCGGGAAGGCGGGCCGGCAATGGAACTGGGTCGAGGGAGAACGCGCGCCGAACGGCGGGACATTCATCAATGTCGTGCCCTATATCGGGGCCGCCCTGCGCCACAACAAGGATTTCCGGGTGCTGGTGCCGGCCGGCTATTTCGATTTCGCGACCCCCTTCTTCGGTGCCGAGAACGCATTGTCGGAGGAAGTCGGGCTCGTGCCCGAGCGCATCGAATTCCGCTATTACCCCGCCGGGCACATGATGTATCTCGATCCCGCCTCGCGGGTCCGGCTGCTTGACGATGTGCGCGCCTTCATCGGCGCAGGCACGGAGTGAGAGAGCCCCGCGCGCCCTGAGCGTGTCGGAGGGCGAGCGGGGTGCATTGCGCTGCGGGAGGGGCCGCCCGACGGCGCGGCATCTCACTCGCTGGCGATGGCGTAGCGCCGCAGGCACTCGGCGCGGCCATGCTCGGAGAGCCGGCGCCATTCGGCGAGCGCGGCCTCGCGAGAGGGCAGCGGACCGACGATGGTCTCGGTGCCCGGCACCATGCGGGTGAAGGCGGTATCGGCATACTCACCGCCGACGACCCAGAAACGGTGTCGTTCCGTAGGGATCCGCGTGCTCATTGTTTCTCTCCTCCTTCTCCTTCTACTCGGCCGCGGCCACGAACTGCGCGGCTTCGGTGGACTCGTTCATGGCGGTGGTGGCGCTTGCGCCGCCGCTCAGGGCCATGTTGACGGCGTCGAAATAGCCGGTGCCGACCTCGCGCTGATGCCGCGTCGCCGTGTAGCCGTCGGCGGCACTGGCGAATTCCGCATCCTGGAGATCGGCATAGGCCGCCATGCCGCGTGCGGCATAGTCGCGGGCGAGCGTGAACATGGAATGATTGAGCGCGTGAAAGCCGGCGAGCGTCACGAACTGGAAGCGGTAGCCCATGGCGGCGAGCTCGCGCTGGAAGCGGGCGATGGTGTCGTCGTCGAGATGCTTGCGCCAGTTGAACGAAGGCGAGCAGTTGTAGGCGAGAAGCTTGCCCGGGAAACGCGCGTGGACGGCTTCCGCGAACCGCCGCGCGGCATCGAGATCCGGGGTCGAGGTCTCCCACCAGAGAAGATCCGCATAGGGCGCATAGGCGAGCCCGCGGGCGATGCAGTGCGCTAGGCCGCTCCCCGGCTCGAGCCGGAAATAGCCTTCCGCCGTGCGCTCGCCGGTCATGAAGGGATGATCGCGCGGGTCGATGTCGCTGGTGATGAGCCGCGCGCTTTCGGCGTCGGTGCGGGCGACGATGAGCGTCGGCACGCCGGCGACATCGGCGGCGAGGCGCGCGGCGACGAGATTGCGGATATGCGCCTGCGTCGGAATCAGCACCTTGCCGCCGAGATGGCCGCACTTCTTCTCCGCCGCCAGTTGATCCTCGAGGTGCACCGCCGCCGCGCCCGCCTCGATATAGGCGCGCATGATCTCGAAGACGTTGAGCGGGCCGCCGAAGCCGGCCTCGGCGTCGGCGACGATGGGGACGAACCAGTCGATCGATGTATCGCCCTCGGCATGGTGGATCTGATCGGCACGTGCGAGCGTGCGGTTGATGCGGCGGCAGAGCTCGGGTCCGCTGTTCGCCGGATAGAGGCTCTGGTCGGGATACATGGCGCCGGCGGTGTTGTTGTCCGCGGCCACCTGCCAGCCCGAAAGATAAATGGCCTTGAGGCCCGCCTTTACCATCTGCATCGCCTGATTGCCGGTCACCGCCCCGAGCGCGGCGACATAGGGCTCGTCCCCGAGCGCCCGCCACAGGCGGTTGGCACCGCGCTCGGCGAGCGTATGAGCGACCGTGAGCGAACCGCGCAGACGCGTCACGGTGGCGGCGTCATAGGGCCGCTCGATGCCGTCGAAACGCCCTGCAGGGGCGGCCGGGATCAGGTCTCTCAAGCTCGGGTCCGTCATCGTTCACTCTCCTTCGGGCGCGGGAACACGCGTTCCGTCTCGTCTCTCGTCGCCGCGGCCGCACCGTCGTTCCGCCTCTTGCATTCTTGTGCGCCACGCCATCGAATATATCCCACTTTTTGTCACATGAATCCATAACTATTTGAAAAATAAAGGTTATGATGTTTTATTTTGTGCGTGTCGTTTTTGATGATATGTAAATCTTGTAAGCATTCGGAGGCGGGACGAAGATGGCCGGAGAGAAGAAACTGTTCGTCGGCGTGCGCCTGAGGCGCCTGCGCAAGTCGCTGGGACTGACGCAGGCGCGCATGGCGGCCGAGCTCGGTATCTCGTCGAGCTATCTCAATCTCATCGAGCGCAATCAGCGGCCCCTGAGCGCGCAGCTTCTGCTGCGTCTCGCCGAGGTCTACGACTTCGACGTGCGGCATTTCGGCGGCAATGAGGAGGCGAGGGCGCTCGCCGAGTTGCGCGAGATTCTGAGCGATCCGCTCTTTCGCAGCCTCGAGATCGGGCCGCAGGAGCTCGAGGAGGTGGCGGCCGCGAGCCCGCGCGCCGTCGATGCGGTCTCGATCCTCTACCGTGCCTATCGCGACGCCGTGATGAAGGCGGCGGGCCTGAGCGAGCGCTTGGCCGATCGCGACCGCGTGGCCCTGCTCGAGGAATCGGCGGGACCGGTCGAGGACGTGCGGGAGATGATCCACGCCGCCAGGAATCATTTCCCGGCGCTCGACGAGGCGGCGGAAGAGATGGCCGCCGGGCCCGACCTCGATCGCGGCGATCTCTTCGGTGCGCTTGCCGCGCGCCTTGCCGAACGGCACGACATCGCGGTCCGTATCGTGCCCGCCGAGGTGATGGTGGATCGGCTGCGGTTCTACGACCGGCACCGCCGGCGGCTGATGCTCTCGGAGCTCCTGCCGCAGTCGGGGCGCCTGTTTCAGCTCGCCTATCAGATCGGGCTCTTCGAGCATGGTGCGCTGATCGATGCCGCAGTGGCGGACTCCGGGATCGAGCGCAAGGAGAGCCGGCGTCTCGCCCGGGTGGCGCTCGGCAATTATTTCGCCGCCGCCCTGCTCATGCCCTATGCGGCCTTCCTTCGGGCGGCGGAGACGCTGCGCTACGACATCGAGGCGCTGGCGCACCGATTCTCCACCAGCTTCGAGCAGGTGTGCCATCGCCTGACGACGATGCAGCGGCCGGGCGCGCGCGGCGTGCCCTTCTTTTTCATTCGCATCGACAATGCCGGCAATGTCTCGAAGCGCTTTTCCGCCGGCCGCTTCCATTTTTCCAAATTCGGCGGCACCTGCCCCCTGTGGAACGTGCATGACAGCTTTCAGACCCCGGGGCGCATCTATACCCAGATCATCCGGCTTCCCGACGAGACGACCTATTTCTCGATCGCACGCACGGTGCGGCGTTCGGGGGGCTCGTACGCGCGCCCGGCGCAGCAGCTCGCGATCGCGCTCGGCTGTGACATTTCCTATGCGCGCCGTCTCGTCTACGCCGACGGTCACGACCTCGAGAACCCGCGGGTGACGCCGATCGGCATCAATTGCCTCCTGTGCGAGCGTCCCGACTGCTCGCAGCGGGCCTTCCCGCCGCTCAACCGCAACTTCGTCGTCGACGAGCGCGTGCGCGGCCTCTCGCCCTTTGCCTTCGAAGCCGATGCGTAGGCGCCGCATGTCTTCCGAGCAGTGGCGTCTGGCGCGTCGTCTGAGCGTGGTTCTTGTCGGGCTTCTCGTCATCGGCCTGTCGCTGGCGCCGCTCGCCGAGGCCCCGGCGCCGGACAAGCTTCTCCACATGCTGGCCTATGGCGCCTGGGCGCTCCCGATTTCGGTGTCGCGTCGCACATTGGGGCGGATCGGGAGCTATCTCGCGATCATCCTCATCGTCGGCGGGGTCATCGAGATCGTTCAGCCCTATGTCGGGCGCGAGGGCAGCCTCGCCGACTTTCTCGCCAATCTTCTCGGCATCGGTTTCGGCGCCGCCGGCGGGCTCGGCATTCGCTCTTGCCGCTTGCGTCGCCCGCCGCTTTCCCGTAAATAGCGAGCCGGGGAGGCGCTTTCTCATATCCCGGGAGCGGTGTGCGGTCCCACTCATGGCCTCCTCACAGGGGGCGTGGAGAATGAGTTCGTTCGAGAGGCCATGGGCGCCGGTCTTGCGCTATGTGCGCGAGGGGCGCTTGGACGTCGCTCTGGAGACATTCAGTGAACCCGAGGCCATGGCGCGGCCGGCGTTCCGCAGGATCGCCGAGCCGCTGCTGATCTGGCGCGCCTTGCCGCGCGAGGGCGATCTGCCGCATCGCCGTGAGCTGCGCGCCGAACGCTTCGCCGGCTATCTGCCGAAATTGTGCATCGTCGAACTGATGCTCGAGAAAGAGGACTTCCGCTGGGCGCTGCACGGCGGCGAGCATGAATACTGGCTCGGCCGGTCGCTCAAGGGCCGTTTTGCTTCGGAATTCGACGACGAGGTGACCCGCAGGCTGCGCGCCTTGACGCTGTCCTTCTATCGGAATGCCGCGCCCGGATTCTTCATCCTCGAATATCGTCGCGCCGAGCAGGTCTGCCTGCGTGCCAGCACGCTGTGCCTTCCCTTCGCGGTCGACGAGCCGAATGCGGGCGCGCTGCTGTGCCCGACGGAATTCGAGGCCGTGTCGGCAGTCAACTGAGTGCTTCCGGGCGACGCCTGTCGCGGCGTGTTCCGCAGGATTGCCGGCGCCTGACCGTAACAGAACCATCCGCGGCGCCGTACGGCGCCGCGATTCCGGCCCTGGAAGAACACGGGAGACATATCATGCGACAGCAATTCGGCAAGCCGACCCTCCTTGCCCTTCTTGCGGGGAGCTTTCTTGCCGGCTCGACCTTCGCGGCGATGGCCGGCCATCCCGAGGAGGAGGGCAGGACCGCACCCGGCATGGAACGGATGGACGCCAACAAGGACGGCAGGGTCGATCGCGACGATTTCGTGGCGCGGCACAAGGAGATGTTTGCCCGCATGGACCAGAACGGGGACGGGGCGGTCACCCTGGAGGAGATGCATGCGGCGCACGAGAAGATGCGCGAAGAGCGTCGCCGCCGCATGGAGGAGCGGATGTTCTCCCGCCTCGACGCCAATGGCGACGGTCGCCTGAGCGAGGATGAGCTCGTTGCGCGCGGCGAGAAGGCGTTCGCCGAGATCGATGAGAATGGCGATGGCGTGATCAGCAAGGACGAGATGCGGCATCGCATGATGGACCGCATGCACCGGCGGCGGCATCACGGCATGCACCCCGGCGACGATGGCGGCGAGGGCGGGGGCGACGAAGGTTAGCTTTCCGATGCCAGCGGCCGTGGGCGTGGCGTCCTGTCCGTCGCCGGTGGCCGTCTGCCGAGCGCGAGCCAGGCGCCCAGGGTCCGCGGCGCGCGATTGCCGAGCAGGCTCGTATAGATCGGCGCCGCCTCGAGCACGCGCTCGACATAGTCGCGTGTCTCGCCATAGGGAATGAGCTCGATCCAGTCGACGGGGTCGGCGCTGAAATCGCGTGGATCGCCATAGGTCCGGATCCAGCGCTCGACCGGGCGTGCACCGGCATTGTAGGCGGCGAGTGCGAGCACGGCCGAGCCCTCGAAGCGGGCCAGCAAGGTGGCGAGATGCTGGCGGCCGAGGCGCAGATTGTAGTCCGGATCACGGAGCAGGCGCGCGCGCGTATAGGGCAGGCCCAGACGCTGTGCGATGCGCCGCGCCGTCGCCGGCATGAGCTGCATGAGGCCGAGCGCGCCGACGCGACTCACGGCGGCCGGATCGAACTGGCTCTCCTGACGCGCGATGGCGAGCGTCAGGCTCTGCTCGCGATCGGGAACTGCGCCGGCGATGGCCATCAGGGGATAGCCCGCGTGGGCGAGCAGGTGGCCGCGACGAATAGCGTATCTGGCCGCGATGACTCCGATATCGGCGCGCCCGAGCCCGGTGGCGAGGGTGGCGACCTGCGCGATCTCCGCCGGCGTTTTCGCCGTGGCGAGAAGGTGGCGCACGAAATAATGGAGCGGGCGTGCTGCACCGAGGCGCGCAAGCCGGCGAATCGCCTCGATGACGGGACGTCGATCAATGGACGCGCGTGCGGCCGGTGAAACCGTCGTGACGGTCGCGCGCGGGGGAGTGGGCGTGCGCCCGAGCGCTTCCGCGGCGAGCCGACCGTAGAATGTCGTCCAGTGGCGTGCCGCCTTCTCGTACCATGCGCGGGCGCGTGCGTCGTCGCCCATCGCCTCGGCGCTGCGGGCAAGCCAGAAGGCTCCACGGGCAAGGCTCACCGGGTAGCCGACGACCTTGTAGAGACGCGTGAAATGCATGGCCGCCAGCGCCGGCCGGTGGAGAAAGCGGAGCGCGATCCAGCCCGCGAGCCACTCCGCGTCGGCGATCCGGGCGCGGGCGGCGAGCGGAATGTCGACCGCCGCCGCGTCGGTGCCCGCGCCACGCCCGAGATCGTGTCCGTCGAGCAGTCCATGTTCTGCGGCCAGCCGGTAGGCCGTCTCGACATCGCCGTCCCGGAGGGCGCGCCGGGCTTCGATATGGCGTTCCTGCCACCACAGCGCCGGGCGCAGGATCTCCGCGCGCGCCACCCTGTGTTCGAGAAGGAGCGCCTGCGCCGCCTTGTGCTTGCCCTTGATGCGCCGCCAGTAGGCCCGGTCGTGGACAAGCCCCGCATTGTTCCGCAGATGCGCCGGGACGGCGGCGACGCGCGCGTCGACATTCCAGGCAAAGGACATCAGCGCCATGCGCGCCCGGGCAAGAGCGCGGTAATCCGCCGGTAGCAGGCGCAGGAGTCGGGCCGCCTGCGACCGGGCGCGGCGCCACAGCAAATTGTCGACACGCGCGATATGGTCTGCGACCGAGAGGTGGCGCCCATAATGTTCGAGCAGGCGTCGTTCCTCGGGGCTCGAGAGCCCGGCCGTGCGCCAGCCGTCCTTGAGCAGGGGCAGGGCCTCGTCGGTCCGGCCGGCGCGCATCAGCGCCATCGCGTAGGCGAGCTTGCCCTTGCCGCTGCGCGGCGGATGGGCGGCGAACCAGGCGCGGATGGCGGCGTCCGGCGTTGTCGGAAGCATCGCCGCTTCGGCGCGGCGCATGAGAAAGGAAAGAAGCGGCCAGTCGGGATGGGCCTCGATGAACCGGGCCAGAGTCTCGAAGGACGCGTCGGCGCCGTTCACATAGGCGACCCAGTCGACGAGATCGCGGTCGAGGGCGTCGATCCCTTCGGGCAGCGCCCGGCGCGCGGCATTACGCCGTCCCTTTTCGGCTTCGGCGATGGCGTGCCGCAGGGCGGTATCCGCATCGCCATCGAGCAGGCGAGGCGGCGGTGTCGGTTTCGCGCGCGGCAGGCGATCCGCCGCCATGGCGGGGCCGAGCGTAAACCCCGTCGCCACGACGGCGAGGACGAGGAGCCGGCACAGGGCACGCATGCTCGACATTGAAATCTTCCGGCAATCTGCCCATAAGCCTAACCTTGAAGACGCAGCGGCGTCCACGAGGCTCGGCAAATCCGGGGGCATTCTGGCATGCGGGCCCCTAACAAGGGGTTCACCGGCGGGTCACGATCGTGCGAGGAGAGACGACCATGCTCAAAGGCTCCATCACCGCTCTCATCACGCCGTTCCGGGACGGCGCGGTCGATTGGCAGGCCTTCGAGAAACTCGTCGACTGGCAGATCGCGGAGGGCAGCCATGGCCTCGTCCCCTGCGGCACGACCGGGGAA
>CAZAEP010000036.1:0-14506 GCA_964484045.1 uncultured Sphingomonadales bacterium | reverse complement strand
CTGGGTGTCGTTCGCGACGAGATGGTCGGCGACGCCCGAGATGCGCGCATGGACGTCACCGCCGCCGAGCTCTTCGGCGCTCACCACCTCGCCGGTGGCGGCTTTCACGAGCGGCGGCCCGCCGAGGAAGATGGTGCCCTGATTCTGCACGATGATCGACTCGTCGGCCATCGCCGGCACATAGGCGCCGCCCGCGGTGCAGCTTCCCATGACGACGGCGATCTGCGGAATGCCCATCGCCGAGAGCGTCGCCTGATTGTAGAAGATGCGGCCGAAATGATCGCGATCGGGGAAGACCTCGTCCTGACTGGGCAGATTGGCGCCGCCGGAATCGACGAGATAGATGCAGGGCAGGCGGTTCTCGCGTGCGATCTCCTGCGCGCGCAGGTGCTTCTTCACGGTGATCGGATAATAGGTGCCGCCTTTGACCGTGGCGTCGTTGCACACGATCATGCATTCGGTGCCGGCGACGCGGCCGATGCCGGTGAGGATTCCGGCGGCGGGCACGGCATCGTCATACATGCCGAAGGCCGCAAGCTGCGAGAGCTCGAGAAAGGGCGTGTCGGGATCGAGCAGAGTCTCGATCCGCGCCCGGGGCAGGAGCTTGCCGCGCGCAAGATGCTTCTCGCGCGCCCGCTCCGATCCGCCGATGGCGATCGCCGCGACCTTCTCCTTGAGGTCCGCGACGAGCGCCGTCATATGCGCCCGGTTGTCGGCAAAGGCCGGGCTCCCTGTGTCGGTCGTGCTCTTGAGAATGGTCATGAAAAGACGCGTGTCCGCCTGAGATGAAGGGCCGGTCCGGAGCCCCGCTCCGGTGATAGCCGATTGCGCTGCAGGAGAAAAGCGTGGCGGCAATGGACAGCGTCCTGCACCTGTGGCACATCGCGGGGAGAAGCGGGATCGCCCATCGCGGAATGGGCTGCCGGGGAGTGTGATCGTGGACGAAGCCCTACCTGTTCGTTTTGCCGATATCGAGCGCGCGGCGGGGGTGATCCGCGGCGCCGTGATCGACACGCCGGCGGCGCGGTCCAAGACCCTGTCGGCGATCACCGGCGCCGACATCGCGCTCAAGTTCGAGATTTTCCAGTTCACCGCCTCCTTCAAGGAGCGTGGCGCCGTCAACAGGCTCAGTGCGCTGAGCGAGGCCGAGCGGGCGCGCGGGATCATCGCCATGTCGGCGGGCAATCATGCGCAGGGGGTGGCCTATCACGCCCGCCGTCTCGGCATTCCGGCGACGATCGTCATGCCCGAGGGCACGCCCTTCACCAAGGTGCGCAATACCGAGCGCCTCGGCGCCCGGGTCGTGCTGTCGGGCGAAACGCTCGCCGAGTCGGCCGATGCGGCGCGCAGGCTCGAAGAGGACGAGGGTCTCGTCTTCATCCACCCCTTCGACGATCCGCTGATCATGGCCGGGCAGGGGACGCTGGCGCTCGAGTTCCTGCGCGACTTCCCCGACCGCGAAATCCTTGTCGTTCCCATCGGCGGCGGTGGGCTCATCTCCGGCATCGCGGTCGCCGCCAAGCATCTGAACCCCGATATCCGCATCTACGGGGTGCAGACCGAGGCCTATCCCGCGATGAAGGCGGCGATCGAGGGTTTCGAGGCAACGCCGGGTCAGGTGACGATCGCCGAGGGAATCGCGGTGAAAAAGCCCGGAAAGCTCACCCGCAGGGTGGTCGAGGCCCTGGTCGAGGATATCCTGCTCGTCGATGAGGCGACGCTCGAGGATGCGGTCAATGCCCTGATGGAGGTGGAGAAGGTGGTCGTCGAAGGGGCCGGAGCGGCGGGGCTCGCAGCGGTGCTGCGCTATCCGGCCCTCTTCCGCGGCAGACGGGTCGGCATTCCCTTGTGCGGCGGCAATATCGATCCACGCACGCTCGCTTTTTGCGTCATGCGCGGCATGGTCCGCGACGGCCGCATCTCGTGGCTGCGGATCACGACGCTCGATCTGCCGGGGGGGCTGGCGAAGATCACCGCCATCGTCGCCAAAGCCGGCGGCAACATCATGGAGGTCTACCACCAGCGGCAGTTCGCCACCGCACCGGTGAAATATACCGAGATCGAGATCGTGGTGGAAACCAAGGACCGTGCCCACAAGGAGGCGCTGATGGCGGCGTTGAAGGGGGCCGGGCTCGAGATCGTCGATACGACCTCGCCGGCCCGGGATATGGGAGCGATCTGAGATCGCTTGGGCAGAACGCCCTCATGGCGCCTTCGAAGCGGCGCGAAGATAGGCGTCCCAGATCGCGAGCACCGGTTTTGTCCGTCCCCTCGCGGTGGCGAGGCCCATATGGGCGAAAAGGCTCGCGAAATCCCGGGCCTCGGCTGGCAGTCGCGCAACGAGCGGCGTGAAGTCCTGTCCGACCCAGTTGACCACGAAGGGGTAGCCCCGGGCCGTCGCGTGCGCGAGCGCGCCGGCGACGAAGCGCGCCTGATCGGCTTCGTCGGCATCGAGATCCAGGCCGAAGACGTGCACGGAGGCGGAAAGCGCACCCATTTCCGCGATCGCGACCGGCCGGCCGAAGCTTTCCGCGAGGTCGAAATAGGCCTCGTTCATCGGGTTGGGATGATGGATGCCGAAGCGATAGGTGCTCAGGGCCATGAGGTCGCTGTGTTCGAGAAGCGCGCGGACACCGGGCACCTGTTTGTCGAGATTGGCCTTGGCGTCGTCGTCGATTCCCCGCAGATGTTCGTATTGAACCGTGGCGAAGACGGGAAGGTCGGGAAATGCGCGCTTGATCTCGCGATAAACATGGGCATTGAGCGCGAGATAGGCGGCCCATTTTTCCGGAGCCTTCGAGATCAGGATGTTGCTCTCGATCCCGATCGCGAGATAGCGCGGATGAAAATATTCGATTGCGCGGCGCACGTAATCGAGATAGGCCGCTTCGACCTCCTCGTCGTCGAAGCGCTTGCGCTTCCATTGGCCGTCGAGCGGTTGCTCGTCGCCGCGCGCATCCCAGAAGGGCGCAAGGCCGTCGCGCGCCATGTTGAGCGGGGTCAGCGCGAGCAGGATCGGCATGTCCTCGGGCGTCAGGGCACGCCGCGTCTCCCAGTCTTCCATGACCGGACGCGCGAAGGGACGGCCATGGAGCGCCTCCTTCCACGGCACGCCATTGTCGAGCTGATGCACGATGAGGCCCGCGTGTCGGGCGACGAAACGATATGCATCGAGGACCGCCTCCTCGGTCAGGTCGACCGGCCACGGGGTGGTCGCCAGAAGGGTCTCATGGGGCGGGATTGCGCGCGGGAGAGGGACCGCGGACTCCGCGCAGACGCCGCGAGCGCCGGCCCGTTCCTCGTTTCCCGTCCCGGCATGGGCGGCCGCGGCTGCGAACTGGGCCAGGAGCGCGCAGACGAGGGCGGCGAAGGATTTCGAAAGGGTGGAGAGCATCGCGTTTCTCCTCGCAGGATGTTCGGGGAGCGTGCCGCGGCCGGACTGAACCATGGATGAATGCGACCGCGCGCGTCGCCCGGCGGATGACCGCTCAGGCGCAGGCGGCCGCGGCGTCGAGGCCTTCGAGGTGCCGGACCGCGCGACGGATGTCGGCGACGACCGGCAGATGATCCGAAGCGACCGCGGTGAGGGGCGTGCGCACCACATCCGCCGCAGCGAAGACCAGTTCGGGCGAGAGATAGATGCGATCGAGCGGCAGCCGCGGCGCGCGCGCCGGAAAAGTCTGCAGATTGGTGCAATAGGGCAGGCGATGGGCGAGCCGTCGCGCGATCGCTCCGCGCGGGCTCCAGTTGTTGAAGTCGCCCATCAGGATGAGCGGGCCGTCGATGTCGTCGATCTCGCGCGCAAGACGCCGGATCTGCTGGCCGCGGTCCCATGGCGTCAGTCCGAGATGCGCGTTGAGGACACTGACCGACAGATCGCCGAAGGTGATGGCCGCCATGACGCAGCCGCGCGGGATGTGCAGGGGGATCGAGAGGTCGATCACGCGGTGAGCCACCACCGGCGCGCGGGCGAGCAGGGCATTGCCGTAATGCGCCCGGGCATGGAACTTGGTCGGCGCCTCGATCACATGATAACCGGTGGCCTCGGCAAGATAGGCGAACTGATCGAAATGGCGGACGCCGCGATGGTGCCAGCCGAGTTCCTGCACCGCAACGACATCGGCGTCGAGGAAGAGGATCGCTTCGGCAATGCGCTCGGGCGCGAAACGGCGATCGCCGCCGATGCAGCTATGGACATTGTAGGTGGCGACGCGAAACTCGCCCATCGGACACTCCGTTCGCAATTGCGCCTGCGGCAGCCCTGTGTGCGGCCCTGCGGTTACTCCGCCGGCGCTCCGGAGGGAGCGGCGCCCTCGTTTCCGGCGACCTCCGCTTCCTGACGTTTCAGGCGGGCCGCTTCATAGCCCGGCGAGCGCGTATGGCCGGCCAGCATGTCATAGAAGATAGGTACCATGAAGAGCGTAAACAATGTCGCAAGAGAGACCCCGGCGGCGATGACCACGCCGATGGTGAGCCGGCTGCCCGATCCGGGTCCGGTGGCAAGGATGAGCGGCATGGCGCCCATCACCGTCGAAAGACTGGTCATGACGATCGGCCGCAGCCGGATCGAGGCCGCCTCGCGCACGGCCGCGCGCACGCTTTGTCCGGCGTCGCGAAGCTGATTGGCGAATTCGACGATGAGGATGCCGTTCTTGGCGGCGAGGCCGATCAGCATCACAAGCCCGATCTGGCTGTAGATGTTGAGCGTCGATCCCGCGAGATGGAGCCCCAGCAGGCCGCCTGCGGTCGCGAGCGGAACGGTGAGCATGATGAC
Source organism: uncultured Sphingomonadales bacterium (assembly GCA_964484045.1). Classification (GTDB taxonomy): domain Bacteria; phylum Pseudomonadota; class Alphaproteobacteria; order Sphingomonadales; family Rhodothalassiaceae; genus J134. Next base: position 9,732 of record CAZAEP010000036.1, on the reverse strand, counting down.
GAAGGGGTGGATGAAACTCTCGAACTGGGCCGCAAGGATGAGAAAGACGACGAGAAAGGCCATCGCGAAGGTGAAGACGACGGCGCTCCCCGCCTCCTTGTATTCGCGGCTTTCCCCCTTGTAGTCGACGGAGATCACCTGCGGCAGGTGGGCGCGCACGATGGCCTCGAGATCGTCGAGCGCCTGGCCGAGGGTGTAGCCGTCGGCGAGCTGCGCCGAGAGCGTGAGTGCCCGCACCCGATTGTAGCGATTGAGCGATCCCGCGGCGCCCTGTTCCTCCATCTGGATCAGATTGCTCAGGGGAACGAGGGCGCCCGAGCGTGTCGAGCGGACATAGATGTTGGCGAGATCGGAGGGCTGCCGGCGATCGGGGTCCTCGGCGCGCAGGATGACGTCATATTCCTCCCCGCGGTCCTCGAAACTGGTGACGCGGCGCCCGCCGAGCATGGTCTCGAGCGTGCGTCCGATGCTCGCGACAGAGACCCCGAGATCGGCGGCCCGGTCCTGGTCGATCCGCACCCGGAGCTGCGGCTGCGTCTCGCGATAATCGGTGTCGATGCCGATGAGCGGCAGCTTCGAGGCCTCGCGCACGAGAACGCTGCGGAAGGCTGCGAGGTCCTCATAGGTATTGCCGCCGATGACGAACTGTACCGGGTTGCCGCGGGTCCGCGAAATGCCCTGGCGCATATTGATGAAGATCTCCACCCCGGCGAGATCGGCGTATTTCCGCCGCAGTTCGTTGATGATCGCATCGGCGCTGCGTCTGCGCTCGCTCCAGGGTTTGAGGACGACGATGCCGAAGGCCGTATTGTCGGCGTCGGTGCGGACGATGAAGACCTTGGCCTCCTTCGTCTCGTCGACGAGATACATGGTGCGGTCCTCGACCTTCTGCATGTAGCTCTTCATATAGTCGAAGCTCGCCCCCTCGGGCCCGCGCACGATGGCGAAGAAGGCGCCCCGGTCCTCGCGCGGCGCGAGCTCGCTCGGGACCGCCTTGAGCAGCCCGAAGATGAGCGTGCAGAGCGCGAAGAAGAGAAGCAGAACGGGACCGCGATGCGCGAAGCAGGCGTCGAGCCCGGCACGGTAGGCGCGGCGGAAACGGTCGAAGCCGCGATCGATGGCCCGGCTCAGCCGCGGGCGACGATCGCCCGCTCGCACGAGGAGCTTCGAGCACATCATCGGCGACAGGCTGAGTGCAACCAGGGCCGACAGCCCGACGGCACTTGCCAGCGTAATCCCGAGCTCGGAGAAGAGGCGGCCCACATTGCCCTCGAGAAAGGCGATGGGGACGAAGACGCCGATCAGAACGAGAGTGGTGGCGATCACCGCAAAGCCCACCTGCCGGGCGCCGCGATAGGCGGCGAGCAGACGCGGTTCGCCGGCCTCGACCCGGCGATGGATGTTCTCGAGCACGACGATGGCGTCATCGACGACGAGTCCGATTGCGAGCACGAGCGCGAGCAGGGTCAGGAGATTGATGCTGACTCCGGTGATGGCCATGACGGTGAAGGTGCCGACGATGGAAACCGGCACCGTGACCGCGGGGACGAGCACCGTGCGCAGGGAGCCGAGAAAGGCATAGAGCACGAGCACCACGAGGATCATGGCGATGCCGAGCGTGCGATAGACCTCGTGAATGGCTTCGTCGATGAAGATCGAACTGTCGAAGATCTTTTCGAGGCGCATGGTCTGCGGCAGCGTGGCGCCGATGCGTTCGAGCTCGGCGTCCACCGCCTGCGCCACCGCAAGCGTGTTGGCGCGCGACTGCTTGATGATCCCGATGCCGACCCGGGCGATGCGGTTGCCGCGGAACTCGGCCCGTTCCTCGACGGCGCCGAGCGCGACGCGGGCGAGCTCGCCAAGGCGGATGAGATGCCCGTCATCGCCGATGGCGACGACGAGACCGGCGAAGTCTTCCGGGGTGCGAAAGCCGCGATCGACGCGCACCACGAGGTCGCGGGCGACGGATTCGAGCGAGCCGCCCGGCAGTTCGACATTCTCGCGCCGCAGCGCCTGCTCGACATCGTCGACGGTCAGGCCGCGCGCCGCCAACGCCTGACGGTCGAGATAGATGCGCATGGCATAGCGTTGTCCGCCGCCGAGACGGATATTGGCGACTCCGTCGACGACCGAGAGACGGTCGACGATATGACGCGCGGCGTAATCGGTCAGCGCCAGCGTATCCAGCGTCGGGCTCGAAAGCGAGTACCAGAGGATGGGGTTGGTATCGGAATCGGCCTTGGCGATCTGCGGCGGATCGGCTTCCTCGGGCAGGCTGCCGAGCGCGCGGCTCACCCGGTCGCGCACGTCGTTCGCCGCCGCGTCGATATCGCGCGAGAGCGTGAATTCGATGGTGATCCGCGAGAGTCCGTCCTGGCTCGAGGAACTGATCGACCTGATGCCCTCGATCCCCGAGATGCGGTCCTCGAGAAGCTGTGTGATGCGGGTCTCGACGACCGCCGCCGAGGCTCCGGGATAGCGCGTGTCGATGCTCACCACGGGCGGGTCGATGTCGGGCAGCTCGCGCAAGGGCAGGCGCGTGAAGCTGATGATGCCGAAGGCGATGAGAAGCAGGCTGATGACGGTGGCGAAGACCGGCCGCTTGACGGATATGTCGGAGAGCAGCATGCCGCGCCTCTCAGGCCTGCGGTCGCTTGACCGGCACGCCGCGACCGATGATCCGGACCCTGCGACCCGGGGCGAGCCGCATGACGCCGGCGACGACCACTGTCTCGCCGCTGCTCAGGCCGTCGACGATCTCGACAACGCCGGCATGGCGCACGCCGATCCGGACCCGACGCCGCTCGGCGGCGCCCTTGCCGTCGACCACGAAGACGAACTGTTCCTTGCCGACGGACACGATCGCCTCTTCGGGCACGGCAAGCGCGCGCCGCTCGCGGCTGATGACCTCGACCGAGAGCAGCATGCCGGGCCGCAGGCGGGCATCCTCATTGGGGATGTTCGCGCGCACGGTGATGGCCCGGGTCACCGGGTCGACACGCGAATCGATGGTTCTGACGGTGCCGCGAAAGGCCTCCTTGGGGAAGGCCGCGGCCCTGGCGATGATGGTCTGTCCGGGCGCGAGGGCCGAAAGGAAGCGCTCGGGCACCGCGAAATCGACCTTGATGGGAAAGATATCGTCGAGCGTCGTGATCGGCGTGCCGGGGGCAACCACGGCGCCCGGGCTGACCTGCCGCAGCCCGAGCACGCCGGAAAAGGGAGCCCTGAGAACCCTGTCCTCGACCCGCGCTTCGGCCGCTGCGACGCGCGCGCGGGCCTCTTCAAGAATGCGGATGCGTTCATCGAGCGTCGCCCGGGTCGCGTTTCCGCGGGCGACGAGGTCCTTGATCCGTTCGAGCTGCTGTTCCGCCTCTACAAGCGTCGCCCTGGCCTCGGCAAGCGCGGCCATCTCTTCGGCGCGTTCAAACTCGACGAGGACGGCGCCCTTCTTGACGATCTGGCCGTCTTCGAAACGGATGTGGCGCACGGCTTCCGCGACGCGCGCGGTGAGAACGACCGATTCGTCGGCGATGGCGGTGCCGATGGCCTCGATCCGGTCGGCGAAGGGCTGCGCCGCCACGGTGACGACCTCGACCGGGACCGGGCCCGACCGGCGATGGCCGCGGGCCGCGTCGCCGGAGCCGGCGGGGTCAAGATAGAGATAGGCGCTGGCGCCAAAGAGGGCGATGGCGATGCCGACGAGAAGGGTGGAGGAAAAAGACCGCATGAAATCCCACTGTCACAAAAGCCGGGCCGGCGCGGGCGACGCTTTCCCCGGCGGCATGGTGAGGTCTCGATCGCCGCACGCGTCCGGGCCTGATACGGTGCACCGCATCCCGCCCTGCGCCGTTCTCCCGCATATGGGGCCGCGCCGGCGGGCCGCAATGCGCTTGCCCGGGCAAAAAGGCGGCTTCGCGGCGATGCGTTGCCCTTTATCATGGTGCTCTCCTTGTGGGAAGCGACTGTAAGGGAACGAGGCGATGGCGAAAGCGGCGATCCCGGTCCTTGTCGGCGGCGCGCGACGGGTGGTGCGCGATGGCGATCCCGGTTCCGGCTTCATACCGTCACCGCAAGGCCTGATGGTCGCCGCGGCGCGGGCGGCGCTCGCCGATTGCGGCGTCGAGGCCGCAAGACTGTGCGAGCGCATCGACACCGTGGCCGCCATTCGCACCTTCGCCGACACGGCGCCGCAGTTCGCGACGCCTTTCGGACATTGCGACAACTACCCGGCCTTCGTGGCGCGCGCGCTCGGGGTCACGCCGCGACGCTGTCTCTATCCCGTGGTCGGTGGCAATACGCCGCAATGGCTGGTGAATCTTCTCGCCGAGGACATCCGCACGGGGCGCAGCGGGATGGCGCTCATCGTCGCCGGCGAGGCCATGCGCACCGCCGCACGGGCGATGCGGGCCGGCCGCACACTCGACTGGAGCGCAGAGGAGGGGGAGGACCCCGAGGTCATCGGCGATGCGAGACCCGGTTTTTCATCCCATGAGGCACGACACGGGCTCGGCGATCCTCCGGCCACCTACGCCCTCTTCGAGACCGCCACGGCGGCGCATCGGGGCCGATCGATGGCGGCGCACCGGCGGCATCTCGGACGGTGGCTCGCGCGCTTTTCGGAGATCGCTGCCGCCGAGCCTCATGCCGCCCTGCCGGTCGCGCGCGGCGCGGACGAGATCGTCGCGCCGACGCCGGACAACCGCATGATCGCCTGGCCGTACACCAAGTTCATGTGCGCGAACATGTTTGTCGATCAGTCGGCGGCGGTGCTGCTCACCTCCACGGAGGCGGCACGGGAGCTCGGCATTCCCGGGGAAAGGTGGGTCTGGCTCGCCGGCTCGGCGGACGTCGACGACAAATGGCTGGTCAGCGAACGTCTCGACCATCACTCCGCTCCGGCGATCCATGTGGGCGCGCGGGCGGCGCTTGCGCAGGCCGGCGTCGGTGTTGACGAGGTCGACGCCTTCGATCTCTATAGCTGCTTTCCGGTTGCCGTCGAGCTCGCCGCCGACGCGCTCGGGATCGCCCCCGATGACCGCCGCGGCCTCACGCTTACCGGCGGTCTGCCTTTTTATGGCGGGCCGGGCAACGGCTATGCGCTGCACGCCGTCGCCGCAATGGTGAAACGCCTGCGCGTGCGGCGGGGAAGCGTGGGGCTGGTGAGCGGCAACGGATGGTATCTGACCAAGCACAGCTTCGGGGTCTATCGGAGCGCACCGCCGGCGGAGCCTTGGGCGCGCCGCGATCCGGCGTGCGATCAGGCGGTGATCGACGCGCAGTCGTCCCCGCGATTGCGACCCGAGGCAGCCGGGGAGGGAACGATCGAGACCTTCACCGTCGTCTTCTCGCGCGAGGGCCCCGAACGCGGCATCGTCATCGGCCGTCTTGCGGCCGACGGCACGCGCTTTCTCGCCAATACGGCGCCGGGGGACCGGGCGGCGTGCGAGCGATTGATGCATGAAGAGAGCATCGGCCGACCGGTGCGGGTGCGGCAGGCGGCGGGGCGGGGAATTGTGGAATTGCTCTGAGGAAACCGCGCTATGGCAGACGGGCGAGGAAGGCGTCGATGGCCTCGCGCGCGGCCGGCTCGTCGAGCGTCGGCGCGTGGCCACGGGCGGGCACGGTGACCGATTCGAGATCGGGATGACGCTGCTGCATGGCAGCCAATGTCCCGGCCGAGAGGATATCGGACTGCGCACCACGGATCACGAGAATCGGGATGTCGCGGAGAAGGTCGAAGAGCGGCCACATGTCCGCCGGCGCCGCGCCGGCTTTCGCCATCGCGTCGGCGATGCGCGGATCGTAGGCCGGCACGATGCGACCGTCCGCTTCCTCGCGATAGGTACGGCGGGCGAAGCGCCTCCAGAACGCCTCGTCGGCATCGGGAAAGGCGAGCGCATTGATCGTCCGCACCGCCGCGGCCGCCTCCGTCCAGCTCGCCACCGGCCCGCCGCGACCGACATAGCCGGCGATGCGGGCAAGGCCCGCGGGGTCGATCTCGGGACCGATGTCATTGAGGACGAGCCCGGCCAGCCCGTCGGGCTGCGCGGCGCCGTGAATCATGCCGATGATGCCGCCCATCGAGGTGCCGACGAGGATCACGCGCTCGATCCCGAGCGACGCGAGGAGCCCGGCGACGTCGCCGACATAGGTGCCGGCATGATAGCGGCCCGGATCGGGATCGATGTCCGAACGGCCGCGACCGCGCACGTCGAGTGCCAGCACGCGCCGCGACCGCGCAAGATGCGGCGCGAGATCCTCGAAGTCCGCCGAATTGCGCGTCAGTCCATGCAGGCAGAGCACGGGAGTTCGCCCCGGCGGGCCCGGATAGTCCCGAAAATAGAGCCGAAGGCCGTCGTCCGTCCGGTACCATGAATTCTTGAATGTCATTCTGAGAAAATTCCGGCAAACTGTTTCCGAAGCTCACGTTTCAGGATTTTTCCATTGGGATTTCGCGGCAGGTCGTCAACCAGCAGCAGGCGCTTGATGCGCTGTCTCTTGCCGAGGCGCTCATTGACCCATTCGGTGATGGCTTCGGCGCTTGCCGTCGCGTCCGCCTTGCGCACCGCGAGCGCCAGCGGCGCCTCCCCCCACTGTGGATCGGGGACGCCGATCACCGCACCGTCGGCGATGGCGGGGTGGCCGAGGAGCACGGCTTCGAGATCGGCGGGATAGATGTTCTGTCCGCCCGAGAGGATCATGTCCTTCTTGCGGTCGACGATGGTGATATAGCCGTCTTCGTCGACGCGACCGATATCGCCGGTGCGCAGCCACAGGCGTCCCGTCGGATCACGCCATTGGCACGCCGCGGTGGCGTCGGGGCGATTCCAGTAGCCGGGCATGACATAGCGGGCGCGACTGACGATCTCGCCGGCTTCGCCGGGCTTGCGGGGGCGCCCGCCGTCACCGAGAATGAGGATGTCGCAGCCGGGGATGGGACGTCCGACGGTCTCGAGATGCGCGGCCATTTCGTCGGGCGGCAGAACGGTCAGGATGCCCTCGGTGAGACCATAGAGTTCGGAGAAGGCGGTCGGCATCAATTCGAGCAGGCGGCGCTTGAGGTCGACATGCATGGGCGAGCCGACGGTGATCGCCGAGCGCAGGGAGGAGAGAGCCTCGCGCGTCGCGCCGGCATCGACGAGGCGCTGCCACTGCACCGGCACCATGGCGACATGAGTGACCTGCCGGCGTTCGATATCGGCCAGCGTGCGGACGGCATCGAAGCGGCGGTGCACCATCAGCGTTCCACCGGCGAGCGCGACGCCGAGAAGCGAGGCCCACATGATGTTGGAGTAGAGCCCGATCGTGCACAGGGCCCGCGTGCCGACCGTGTACGCATAGCCGAGCGCGATGTCGTACGCCCAGTCGAGGCGGCCCTGGAAAGTATGCAGGATGCCCTTCGGCGTGCCCGTCGTGCCCGAGGAATAGATGATGTTGCACGGCGTCTCCCCGGGAACGTCGACCCAGGCGTTATCCGTGCTCTGCGCGGCGAGCCATTCGCCGTAATCGAGCCAGTCCGTGTCGGCCTCCCCGTCGACGATCCGCGTCACGTCGTCGAGCCGCGCCGCCGCAAGCCGCGGCACCTGCGACGCGCTTGCGAAGACGACGCGCACGCCGGCATCCGCGAGCATGGCGGCGATCGCCGTATCGGCGACCGTGAGGTTGATCGGCACGGTGCAGACGCCCGCCTTCATGGCGCCGAACAGCAGCTCGACCATGGCGCGGCCGTTCTCCATCACCACGCCCACCCGCTCGCCCGGGACAACGCCGAGCGCCGCGAGGCCGTTCGCGACCCGGTTCGTCGCCCGGTCGAAATCGCGCCAGGATACGGTATCGTCCGCGACGATGAGCGCCGGCGCGGTTGCGCGCCAGCGCCCGTGCAGGCCCAGGATCTCGCCCCACTGCGGTGCCTCGCGCGGAAACAGCGCGGCGTCTTGCGGCTGGAGCGGCGGGATATCGGTCATGTCGCCTCAGAATCGCATGGTCAGCGTGCCCGTTACCGTGCGCGGGGGGCCGAAGAAAGCGGTGAGGACGCCTTCGAGTCCGAGCTGCGGCGCAAGCGTGTCGTCGTCCACGAAATCGAACCCCGAAACGATATACCTCTTGTCCGTCAGGTTTCGACCGTGAATGCCAATCTGCCAGCGATCGTCGTCGGATGTCCAGACCAGGCCGAGATTGAACAGCACATAGGCCGACTGATCGAGGCCGCGGCTCGAGACCTCGAACTGGTTGGTGTCACCGCGATAGGACGCCTGCGGAATGAGCGACCATTCGCCCGGGGCGCCGAAGAGGGCCAATGGCGCGCGGTAGGTGAGGCTTGCGGTCGCCGTCCATTCCGGCGCGTTCTGGAATCGCGCGACATCGGAGATGTCCTGGCCGAAGGCGTCGATGAATTCGAGGAATCGGGTGTCGAGAAAGCCCACCGCCCATTCCGCGCTGAGCGCATCGTTCGCGCTCAGGACGGACTCTCCGAGATAGGCCTGACCTTCGAACTCGACGCCGCGGATGCGGCCGCGGCCGGCATTCGAGGTGATGCCGACGAAGGTGTCCTCGACGCCGTCGCCGTCGGTGTCGACGCCGACGGAACCGGGAATCTGGATGTTCTTGTAGCTGCTCCAGAAGAGCGCCAGATTGCCTTTCAGGCGCCCGTCGAGGCGGGCGGCCTTGTAACCCAGCTCGTAACTGTTGATCTTCTCGGGATCGAATTTGAGGAAGGCGAACACGTCGTCGGGATCGGCGATGCCGGCGACGCCGTCGCCGTCGAGGTCGGGCGCCGCCACCGCCGAGCCGCGGGGGTCGAAGCCGCCGCCCTTGAAGCCCTGGCTGAAGCTGAAATAGAGATTGTCGTCGTCGGTCGGCTGCCAGCTCAGACTGCTGCGGGCGGTGAAATCGTGAAAGGTCTCGCTGCCCCTGAAGTCGGTCGTGGTGGCGATCGGCGTCCGCGGCGCACCGCCGAAGGCGGGCGAGAAGCCGCCGAGAAAGGTCTGGCGCAGAATGCGCGCGGTGCGCTGGTCGCTGGTGAAGCGGCCACCGACCGAGAGAAACCAGTCGTCGGCGAACTCGTATGTCGCGTCGCCGAACAGCGACCAGGTGTCGGTCTTGACGTCGCCGAGCGTGAAGGCGTTGAGCCCGGGCAGGCCGATGAGATTGCCGAGCAGATCGAGGATGACATCGAATTCGTCGAAGGCATCGGCGTTCATGTAGAAGAATCCGGCGACGCCGTTCAGCCGCTCGCCTTCATAGAGGAGCTGCAGCTCCTCGGTGAACTGATCGTCCTTGAAGCGCACCGGCACGTCGAGATCGGCGGCCGGCAGGCTGTCGAAATCCTCGGGCAGGGTCGACTTGTTGTCGCGATAGGCGAGGATGTTCTTGAGCGTCACCGCATCGCTCACCGTCCACTCGACAAGCGCCGCAACACCGCGATTGACCACATTGGCTACCGGATTGTTGAGCCCGGCGCGGGTATCGAAGACGTTTTTCAGCACCGGCGCGCCGGAAAGCGCACCCGGGATCAGGCGGTGGCCCTGGCGCGGATCCGAATTGTCGTCGGTCCAGTCGCCGGTAAGGCGCACGAAGACGTCGTCGCTCGGCGTCCATTCGAAGGAGAGACGGCCGGCGAGAATATCCTTGCTCGCATTCTCGATACCGAGCGTCAGATTATCGCCGAAGCCGTCGCGCTGGAAAGTGCCGACGGTGCCGCCGATGCGGAAGTTCCGGCTCACCGGGAGGCTG
>CAZAEP010000035.1:0-14529 GCA_964484045.1 uncultured Sphingomonadales bacterium | reverse complement strand
ATCCTGCGCTCGCGCGAGCGGCTCTACGGCGTGCTGCGCGCGGAGCTCATCGCCGTGCGCGAGGAATTCGCCACCCCGCGGCGCACCGAGATCTCGCTCGAGGAGCATGGCAGCGTCGACGAGGAGGCGCTGATCGCGCGCGAGGACATGGTGGTGACCGTCACCCATGGCGGTTACATCAAGCGTGTGCCGCTCGACGCCTATCGCGAGCAGCGCCGCGGCGGCAAGGGGCGCTCCGCGATGGCGACGCGCGAGGAGGACGTGCTCACCACCGTCTTCGTCGCCAACACCCATCAGCCCCTGCTGTTCTTCTCCAATTACGGCCAGGTCTACAAGCTCAAGGTGTGGAGGCTGCCGCCGGGCACGCCTCAGACGCGCGGCAAGGCGCTCGTCAATCTGCTGCCGCTTCGCGAGGGCGAGACCATCACCAATCTGATGGCCTTGCCCGAAGACGAGGAGACGTGGGGCGCGCTCAATGTCGTGTTCGCGACCCAGACCGGCAAGGTGCGGCGCAATCTGCTGTCGGATTTCGTCAATGTGCCGTCGGTGGGCAAGATCGCGATCCGCTTCGAGGAGGGCTCGGACGACCGTCTCGTCGGCGTCATGCTGGCGCGCGAGGACAATGACGTCCTGCTCGCGGCGCGGCTCGGCAAGTGCATCCGTTTCCCGGTCTCCGACATTCGCGTCTTCAAGGGACGCACCGCGACCGGGGTGCGTGGCATGCGGCTCGCCGCGGGGGACCGCGTGATCTCGCTCTCGATCCTCAACGGCCAGGATCTGACCACCGAGGAGCGCGACGCCTATCTGCGATCGGCACCCTGGAAGGGGGAGGACGCGGCGCCGCCGGAGTTGCCGCCCGAGCGCATGGCCGAGCTCGCCGCCGCCGAGCAGTTCATCCTGACCGTGACCGCCAATGGCTATGGCAAGCGCAGCTCGAGCTACGAGTATCGCACCACCGGTCGCGGCGGGCAGGGGATCGTCAATATCGTCACCTCGAAGCGCAACGGCCCGGTGGTGGCTTCGCGTCCGGTCGCCGACGGCGATCAGATCATGCTGCTGACCAACAGCGGCAAGATCATCCGTATCGGGGTCGAGGACATCCGCATCGCCGGTCGCAATACGCAGGGCGTGACCCTCTTTCGCGTCCAGGAAGGCGAGGAGGTGGTCTCGGTGGCCAGGATCTCCGAGCATGACGCCGCGGAAGGGGTGGGCGGCGCCGATGGCGGGAGCGAAAGCGATCCCGCCTCCGCCTGAGCCGACGCGTCAGTCGCCGGGGGCGGCGAGGGCGCCGAGCGCGGCGTAGTCGTCGCTGCGCAGGCGCTCGATGATCTCGTCGACGGCGCCGTGCGCAATTCCGAGCCGGCGCAGCACCTGTCCACCGAGCTGCAGGCTTGCCTCGATCGCCTCGGGCACCGCGGCGCTTGCGCCGAGCCTCTCGAGCTCGCGCGCGTGGGCGGGGTCGCGCGCCCGGGCGACGATATCGATCGTGGGATTGAGGTGCCGCGCCGTGGTGAGCGTGCGGTTGGCCGCGACGGGGCTGTCGAGCGTCACCACCAGCAAGGCCGCCTTCGCAAGCCCCGCCTTCTTGAGCATCTCCGGCGAGGCCGCATTGCCGTAATAGACGGGCAGGCCGGCGCGGACCGCCTCGGCGATACGGTGCGGGTCGAGGTCGAGGGCGACGAAACCGATGCGCTGCCCGGAGAGCAGCCGCGCCAGCGTCTGCCCGACCCGGCCGAAGCCGGCGATGACGACATGCCCTTCACAGGTTCCGCCGATCTCCGCCAGATCGGCGGCGCTCAGGGCGTGCCGTTCGAGCCGTCGCTCGAGTTGCCGTCCGAGCCCGGCGAGCAGCGGCGTGAGCGCGATCGACAGACCGACGGCGACGATCAGGGTCTGCGCGAGGTCCGGGGAAAGAAGGCCGAAGCCCCGGGCCGATGCGAAAACGACGAAGGCGAATTCGCTGCCTTCTGCGAGCAGGAGGGCCAGTCTCAGGGCCGAGCCCCATCCGAGATCGAAGACGCGCGCCACAAGAACGAGAATGAGGGTCTTGCCCAGGACGAGGAGAGCGAGCGTGAGGAGGATCGTCGCGAGGTCGACGGCGATCAGATGCACATCGACGGTCATGCCGACGGTCATGAAGAAGAGTCCGAGAAGGAGCCCCCGATAGGGCTCGATATCGAGCTCCACCTGTGGGGCGAACTCGGTCTCCGCCAGCATCAGCCCGGCGAGAAAGGCGCCGAGCGCCATCGACAGTCCGGCGGCGTGCATCGCCCAGGCCGAGGCGAGAACGACGAGCAGGGTGGTGGCGGCAAAGAGCTCCGGACTGCGGGTTGCGGCGACCGCACGAAAGAGCGGACGCGCCAGCCAGCGGCCGACGAGAATGACGAGTGCGATGGCGAGGATCGCCGCTCCGAGCGCCTCGAGCGCAGCCAGCGGCACGCGCGAGCTGCGCTCGCCGAGGAGACCGATCAGCAACAGGATCGGGGCGACGGCGATATCCTGGAACAGGAGGATGGCGAAGGCGCGTCGACCGACACGCGTTGCCAGCGCCTCTTCCTCGATCAAGAGCCGCATGACCACCGCGGTCGAGGAAAGAGCCAGCGCCAGACCGACGATGACGGCGCTCGGCGCGTCGAGGCCCAGGCCCATTCCGATCACCGCTCCGGCCGTTGCGGCGATCGTCACCTGCAGCGCTCCGAGTCCGAAAATCAGCGTCCGCATCGCCCTGAGGCGTTCGAACGAGAGCTCGAGGCCGATGGTGAACATGAGAAAGACGATGCCGAACTCGGCGAACATGTGCAGTGCCGGCGACTCGCTGACGAGGCCGGCGCCGTGCGGGCCGAGCACCGCGCCGGCGAGGAGGTAGCCGACCACCGGGCTCCATTTGAGACGCTGCACGCCGAGCGCCGCGAGGACGGCGGCGAGCAGGAAGAGGATCACCTCCAGAATGACATCGCCGGGCCCGAAGAGGGTGTCGAGGGTCACTGCCATCATCCATGCGTTTGCGAATATCTCTCGGGAGCAGGCGCTTTCAATCTTCCCTCCGGAACCCTATATGTCCTGATACCCGGACACCATCGGCAAATATCCTTGCGCCGGTGGCTTTTTTCATGGCGAGATGCGCGTTCCCTTGAAAGGGTTCAGGAATTGACGGCGGTCCCGACATGATTTTTGCCACGCTCGAAGCGATCGTCGGTCTCGGCTTGCTCGTCATCGCCGGCGACAGCCTCGTGCGCGGTGCGGCGGCCCTGGCGGAGACTCTCGGCGTGCCGCCGCTCGTCATCGGGTTGACGGTGGTCGCCTTCGGCACCTCGGCACCGGAGCTTTTCGTCGCCGTCGAGGCGGTGATGGAGCATGCGCCCACCCTGGCGCTCGGCAATGTCGTCGGCAGCAACATCGCCAATGCGCTGCTCGTCGTCGGCATTCCGGCGCTGATCGCGCCGCTCACCTGCGGGGCGCCGCGCCTCAACCGCAATATGGCGATCATGCTCGGGGCCAGCGTGCTGTTCATCGTCTTCGCCCTCAACGGCCCGCTCGTCGCCTGGCATGGTGTGGTCCTGCTGGCGACGCTCGGCGCCTTTCTCCTCTATTCCGCGCGCCGGGCGCGGAAGAATCCCGAGGTCGCGGAGGAACTGCTCGTCTTCGAGGAAGAAATCGCCACCACCAGATCGCGGCCGCTGCTTGCCGTTGCCCTCGTTATCGGCGGCTTCATCGGGCTTGCATTCGGTGCCGACATGCTGGTCGACGGCTCGGTGGTGATCGCCCGCACGCTCGGCATTCCGGAAGCCGTCATCGGTCTCACGCTGGTGGCGCTCGGGACCTCGCTGCCCGAGCTGGCGACCGGCATCGCCGCCGCCCTGCGCTGTCACTGTGATGTCGCGCTGGGCAATGTCATCGGCAGCAACATCTTCAATCTGCTCGGCATCATGGGCGTGGCGCTGCTCGTCGGTCCGGTTCCCGTGCCCGAAAGCTTCCTCCGCGTCGACCTCTGGGTGATGCTCGGGGCCTCCATCGCACTGTTGCCTTTCACCTTGCGCCGCGGCGCCGTACGCCGTCCGGGCGGGGCGTTCCTGGTCCTCGCCTATCTTGCCTATATCGGCTGGCTGGCCTTTGACGGGGCGCACATGGCGGCGATGGCGGGGGGGCACTGATGACGGCGGGCGTGGTCCTCGTCACCGGCGCCGCCCGGCGCATCGGTCGTGCCATCGCCCTCGGCCTTGCCGGGGAAGGCCGGGCGGTCGCGGTGCATCACCACCGCTCCCATGAGGCGGCGTCGCACCTGGTGCGCGAGATCGAGGCCGGCGGCGGGCGAGCGGTCGCCCTGGCCGCCGATCTCGCCGACGCGGCACAGAGCGCGGCGCTCGTCACCGCGGCCGCGGCCGCCCTCGGTCCCGTGACCGCGCTCGTCAACAACGCCTCGCTTTTCGTGCCGGACGAGATTTCGACCGTCACGGCGGAGAGCTTCGAGGCGCATATGCGGATCAATCTTCGCGCCCCGCTCCTGCTGATGCAGAGCTTCGCCCGCGCCTTGCCCGCAGGAGCCGAGGGCGCGATCGTCAATATCATCGATCACCGCGTGCTCAAGCTCAATCCGCTGTGCCTGAGCTATACGCTCTCCAAAGCCGCCCTGTGGACGCTGACGCGCACTGCGGCGCAGGCGCTCGCGCCGCGCATTCGCGTCAATGCCGTCGGACCGGGGCCCGTTCTGCCGAACGTCCATCAGGACGAGGCGCTGTTTCACAAAGAGGCTGCGGCATTGCCGCTCGGCCGCGGGCCGTCGCCGAACGAGATCGTTGACGCGGTGTCGTTTTTGCTTGATGCAGCATCCGTCACCGGACAGATGATCGCGGTCGATGGCGGGCAGCATCTGGCGTGGGACACGGACGACCTCAAGGCCGGGCGGGGAGAGTGAGATGACGAGCGAGGATGCACGCGCGAACATCGCCCCCTTGCGGCTTGCCGACGAGATGCGCGGCATCCGGCACGTTTTCGTGCGCGATCTCATGCTGCTGTGCCGCATCGGCGTCCATGATCACGAAAGGATCGGCGGGCAGCGGGTGCGCATCAATATCGATCTCGAAGTGGTCGACCGCCGCGATCATGACGACCGCCTCGACAATGTCGTCTGCTATGAACGGATCGCCGAGCGCATTCGCGACATCGTCGGCGCGGGCCATGTCAATCTCGCCGAGACCCTGGCCGAACGCATCGCCGCCATGGCGCTTGAGGACGGCCGCGTGCTGGCGGCGCATGTCCGGATCGAGAAGCTCGATGCCTTGCCCGACGCCGGCAGCGTGGGTGTGGAAATCGAGCGTCGCCGTCGCTGCTGAACATCCCGTCGCAAGGGAAACGGCGGCTTTGTGCGGTGCAAATTTTGCACAGGAGGCGCAGGAGGCCGCAGCGCGGGGCTCATCGCGAAATATCGTCCGTATTTTTCGCCCTGTTTTTCGGTTGACAGATAAAAAGTTATATAATATCAGTATGTTACAAAATCTGCCCAATTCTTGTGCAAAGACGTTGAAGCCAAAGATTACCGCCATCTTGAGGCTTTCCGGGCCGGCTTTCTCACAGGGTTTTCCACAGCGGTCGTGGACAGTTTTTGACCGACTCGCCGCATCCATGAGGCAGCGTATTGAGCCTGCGCGTGTTTTTGCCCGCGGCTTTCATCTGACAGGGTTTTTTGTCATTTTCGGCGACGCGAGCGATCCCCGCCACGACAGGGGCGAGACATGAGCCGCGAAAGCTCCTCCACGGCAGACGAAACCGGCATTCCGGCGATCCGCCGTGCGCTCGGGACGGCACCGCGGGCGCCGGGGGTCTATCGCATGCTCGATGCCCGTGGCGACGTGCTCTATGTCGGCAAGGCGAAGAACATCAGGAAACGGGTGGCGAGCTATACCCGGGCGCGGGGACTGACGACCCGTATCCTGCGCATGGTCGCGGCCACCGCGGCGATGGAGTTCGTCACCACCCACACCGAGGCCGAGGCGCTGCTCCTCGAGGCCAATCTCATCAAGCGCCTGCGGCCGCCGTTCAACATCATCCTGCGCGACGACAAGTCCTTTCCCTTCATTCTTCTGCGTCGCGACCATCCCTGGCCGCAGATCACCAAGCACCGCGGCGCGCAGCGCGTGAAGGGCACGTATTTCGGTCCCTTCGCGTCGGCGGGCGCGGTCAATCGCACGCTCAATACCCTGCAGAAGATCTTTCTTCTCCGCTCCTGCACGGACTCGGTGTTCGCGAACCGCTCGCGCCCTTGCCTCCTGTATCAGATCAAGCGCTGTTCGGCGCCCTGCGTCGGGCGCATCTCGGCGGAGGACTATGCGGCGCTCGTCGATGACGCGTGCGACTTTCTCGCCGGACGCGAAACCGGGATCGAGGCGCGGCTCGCGGATGCCATGACGGCAGCCGCCGAACGGCTCGATTTCGAAACCGCGGCGCTCTATCGCGACCGCCTGCGCGCGCTGGCGCGGGTGCACAGTCATCAGGCGGTGGCGCCGCGCGGGCTCGGCGACGCCGATGTGATCGCGGGGGTGATGAAGGGCGGACAGGCCGCGATTCAGGTTTTCTTCTATCGCGCCGGGCAGAATCGCGGCAACCGCGCCTATTTTCCGCGCCATGAGGCCGATGCGACGCTCGCGGACGTGACGGGCGCCTTTCTTGCGCAGTTCTATGAAAGCCGTCCCGCGCCGCCGCTCGTTCTCGTCAATGAGGATCTGGCCGACGCGCCTCTTCTCGCTGAAGCGCTGTCGCTCGCCGCCGGGCGCAAGGTGAGGCTGGCGCGGCCGCAACGCGGAACGAAACGCGAGCTCGTCGTCGATGCCGAACGCAATGCCTTGCAGGCCCTCGAGCGGCGTCTGGCGGAAAGCGCGGAAGAGACGCGTCTTCTCGAGGCGGTGGCGCGGGCATTCGATCTCGACGCTCCGCCGCGGCGCATCGAGGTCTATGACAACAGCCATATCTCGGGAACCGATGCCCAAGGAGCGATGATCGTCGCCACGCCGAACGGGTTCGAGAAAAGCCAGTACCGGCGGTTTACCATCCGCCGCGACGATCTCGCGCCGGGTGACGATTTCGCCATGATGCGCGAGGTCATGGACCGGCGCTTCCGGCGCCTGCGCAGGGAGGACCCCGATCGCAGCCGCGGTCTGTGGCCCGATCTCATGCTGATCGACGGCGGGCAGGGGCAGCTCTCGGCAGTTCTTGCGGTCGCCGCCGAGCACGGGCTCGACGATCTCGCCATCGTCGCCATCGCCAAGGGGCCCGAGCGCAATGCCGGACGCGAGACCTTCCATATGCGCGGTCGGCGGCCGTTTCGCCTGCACCCCGGCGATCCCGTTCTCTTCTATCTCGAACGCCTGCGCGACGAGGCGCACCGCTTCGTCATCGCCGGCCACCGCGCGCGACGCGCCCGGCGCGCGACGCGAAGCCCGCTCGACGCCATTCCCGGTATCGGCCCGCGGCGCAAGCGGGCGCTGCTGCACCGCTTCGGTTCGGCGCGCGAGGTGGCCGCGGCCGGGCTCAGGGATCTCGAAGCCGTCGAGGGGGTCTCGAAGACACTTGCCCGCACCATCTACGACCACTTCCATCCCCGGCAATAAGCCCCTTGCGCGTCTGCGCCCGGCGTGGCTTTCTGTCCCGGGAGCTGACGCCGAGGTGGAGGAGAGGCGAAGGTGCGGGGAAGGAAGCGGCGGGGGCTCGTGTGGTCGTTCGAGGCCGCCTATGACGGCCCCGTGGCCGGTGTCGACGAAGCCGGACGCGGCCCGCTCGCCGGGCCGGTGGTGGCGGCGGCCGTCATCCTGCGACCGCGACAGGTGCCCGACGGCCTTGATGACTCGAAACTCCTGACGAAGGCCGCCCGCGAGCGCCTTGCGGACGCCATTCGCGAGCAGGCGCTCGCCTTCGCCATCGCCGCTGCGAGCGTCGCCGAGATCGACCGACTCAACATCCTCGCCGCAAGCCTGCTTGCGATGCGCCGCGCGGTGGCGCGGCTGCCGGTGGCGCCGGCCACATGCCTTGTCGACGGCAATCAGGATCCCGGGCTCGGTCTGCCCACCGAATGCCTGGTCGAGGGCGATCGCCGCTGCGCCTCGATCGCCGCGGCCGGCATTCTCGCCAAGGTCGCCCGCGACCGCATCATGGCCGCGCTCGCCCGACGCTATCCCCCCTATGGCTGGTCGGAAAACGCAGGATATAGCGTGCCCCGGCATCGCGAGGCGCTAAGGGTAGTGGGTGTGAGTCCCCATCACCGCAAGAGCTTCGCGCCCGTCCGTGAGATTCGACTCCAATATGAGTTATCAATAGATTGATTCAGATAGAAGAATCTAATTGACGCGAGTCCGCGTTTTTCCCACACTGGACGTCAGAAGGAAGGGAAGCGCGATGACACGGAGATCAGAAAACCTCTCGGACGGAGCCAAAGTCGGCTTGCCGCTCGACCGCATCCTCGAAGGCGACTGTATCGAGGTCATGCGGTCGCTGCCGGAAAAGTCGGTCGATCTCGTCTTCGCCGATCCGCCCTACAATCTGCAGCTCAAGGACGATCTGGCGCGGCCCGACAATTCGAAGGTCGACGGTGTCGACGATGCCTGGGACCGGTTCGCGAGCTTCGCCTCCTATGATGAGTTCACGCGGGAATGGCTTGGTGCGGCGCGGCGGCTTCTCAAGGACAACGGCACCCTGTGGGTGATCGGCACCTATCACAACATCTTCCGCGTCGGGACGGCGCTGCAGGATCTCGGGTTCTGGGTCCTGAACGACATCATCTGGCGCAAGTCCAATCCGATGCCGAACTTCCGCGGCACCCGGTTCACCAATGCGCACGAGACCCTGATCTGGGCGGCGAAGAGCGCCGAGCAGCGCAAATACACCTTCAATTATCATGCCTTGAAGGCGATGAACGACGATCTGCAGATGCGCTCGGACTGGCTGATCCCGATCTGCACCGGCAGCGAGCGTCTCAAGGCTCCCGACGGTCGCAAGGCGCATGCGACGCAGAAGCCCGAGGCGCTGCTCTATCGCGTGCTCATGGCGTCCTCGCATGCCGGCGACGTGGTTCTCGATCCCTTTTTCGGCAGCGGCACCACGGGCGCGGTGGCCAAGCGCCTGAGGCGGCGCTTCATCGGCATCGAGCGGGAGCGGAAATACATTTCCATCGCCCGGAAGCGTATCGCCGCCGTCGAGCCGCTCGATGAGACGAGCGCCGGCATGACGCAATCCAAGCGACAGGCGCCGCGTGTGCCCTTCGGGCAACTGATCGAGCGCGGTCTCATCTCGCCGGGCAGCACGCTCTATGACGCAGCGCGGCGACATGCGGCGCGCGTGCGCTCCGACGGAACGCTCATCTGTCGCGATCGCATGGGCTCGATCCATCAGGTCGGCGCCCATGTCCAGGGCGCGCCGGCGTGCAATGGCTGGACCTTCTGGCATGTCGAGCGGCGCGGCGCGCTCATTCCCATCGATCGCCTGCGGGAAGAAGTGCGGCGCGAGTTCGTATCATAGATCGAATCCTGCTCGTTTTGCGCCACATATCGAACAAATTTTCTCTCTATTGGATTTGACGCGGGATCTGATTGCGATAGATTCCGCGATCGGGTGAAACCTGTCTTCAACGACCAAAAAACGAGGGCGATAAGGTGCGCGCATTGGGCATTGGAATCTTGGGCTTTTCTTTCATTTTACTTGCAGTTCTCGCATCATGCGCGGCGGCCGCCGACCGTGGTCAGGGCCGCGGTTACGGGCCGCCGCCCGAGGCTCCGGCGAAGCTCATTGCTTCCTATGCCGAGGGCCACCGGATCGACCGGCTGACCAGGCCCGATCCCTATTTCGTTCGTGAAGACGGACGCTGGCTCTATGGCTGGCGCGTCTGTGCGCGGCTCGACGGCGGCGCCCGCATCGGCTTTTTTCTCATCCGCGACGGGCGCGTCGGTCTCGCGGCGATCAGCGACGAGAGCGGACAGGCGGCCGATGCCGACAGCGTCCGCGCCCGGCAGTTCTGCGCCGCACGGCTCACCGGGGCCGGCTAGGGGCTGTGGACGGGCTCTGGAAGCCCAACTGACGCGCCGCGAGATCGCGCAGAACCTCCTCCGCACCGCCGCCGATGGCGTTGACGCGCACCTCGCGGTAGATGCGCTCGACGACATTGGGCCGGATGTAGCCCGCTCCACCCAGCGTCTGCACCGCCTCGCGGGCGCAATATTCGAGCGTCAAGGTCGCCTGATTCTTGAGCAGGCAGATATCGGCAACCGGCTCCTCGCCCTCGGCGATGCGCCAGGCGAGGGTCTCGAGATAGCCTTGCGTCGCGTTGATCCGCATCGCCATATCGACGAGCTTGTGGCGGATCACCTGCTTTTCGATCAAGGGGCGTCCGAAGTCGAGGCGCATGCGAGCGCAGGCGACGGTCTCCGCGAGACATAGCTTGGCGAAACCGAGCGCAAGCGCGGCGAGCCCGAGCCGTTCCCGGTTGAAGTTCGCCATCAGCATCGGAAAGCCGGCATTCTCGGGCCCGATGCGGTTGCTCGCGGGCACGCGCACGTCGTCGAAATGGAGGGTGGCGGTGTCGGAGCACCACCAGCCCATCTTCTTGAGCGGCGTGCGACTGAATCCCGCGCGCTCGCGCTCGACGACAAGGAGCGAAATGCCGTCCGCGCCGTCGCCTCCCGTGCGCACGGCGACGGTATAGACATCGGCGCGCAGGCCCGAGGTGATGAAGGTCTTGGTGCCGTCGACGATATAATCGTCGCCGTCGCGCCGGGCGCGGGTGCGGATGGCGGCGACGTCGGAGCCGGCCTCGGGCTCGGTGACCGCGAGCGCGGCGATCTTCTCGCCGCGGAGCACCGGCGGAACGATGCGGCGGGCGAGCGCGTCATCCGCGAAGCGCACGATCGGCGGCAGCGCGATACTGTGTGAAAACAGGCTCGCCGCGATGCCGCCTGCGCCGCCGCGGGCGATTTCCTGCGAGAGCAGGATCGCGAAGAAGGGGTCGCCCTCGGCGCCGCCGAGGGATTCGGGAAAGCCGAGGCCGAGAAGTCCCATCGCGCCGGCCTTTTGATAGAGTTCGCGGGGGAACTCTCCCGCCTCGTCCCAGACATCGACATGGGGGCGGATCTCGCGCTCGACAAATCGTCGCACCTGGTCCCGGAAGCTGCGATGCTCCGCCCCGTAGAAAGGCGAGGCGGGGAGGGCGAAGGGATCGAAGATCGCGGTCATGGGCGATGGTCCTCGACTGTACGGTTGAAAGCCGCCGCCCCGAAGAGTAGCTTCACGGCCGCTCATCCGCCAACAAGCCCGAAGCGGGAGGTGCCATGCCCACCGAGACCATCCCCTTGCGCAATCGCGCCCTTTTTCGCGAACAGGCCTATATCGGTGGCCGTTGGTGCGACGCCGCCTCGAAGGAGACCTTCGCGGTCACCGATCCGGCGACCGGCAAGGTGATCGGCTGCGTGCCCATGCTCGGCGCGGACGAGGTCGATCAAGCCATCGCGGCGGCGGCAAGGGCGCAGGACGACTGGGCGGCGCGGACGGCCAAGGAACGCTCCGAGATCCTGATGCGCTGGTATGAATTGATCCTTGCCAATGCCGACGATCTCGCGCTTCTGATGACCACCGAGCAGGGCAAGCCGCTCGTCGAGGCCAAGGGCGAGGTGGTCTATGCGGCGAGCTTCGTGCAATGGTTCGCCGAGGAAGCCAAGCGCGCCTACGGGCGCACCATTCCGGCCCCGTGGGGCGACAGGCGGATCATCGTCACCAAGCAGCCGGTCGGTGTCACCGCGGCGATCACGCCGTGGAACTTTCCCGCGGCGATGCTGACCCGCAAGGGCGCCCCGGCTCTCGCTGCGGGCTGCACGCTGGTCGCCAAGCCGGCCGAGGATACGCCCTACAGCGCGCTTGCGCTCGCGGTGCTTGCCGCCGAGGCCGGGCTGCCGGACGGCGTTCTCAATATCGTCACCGGCGATCCCGAGGCCATCGGCAAGCGTCTGCTCGCGAGCCCGACCGTGCGCAAGATCAGTTTCACCGGCTCCACCGCGGTTGGCAAGCTGCTGATGCGTCAGGCCGCCGACACGGTGAAGAAGATCAGCCTCGAACTCGGCGGCAATGCGCCGGTGATCGTCTATGACGATGCCGATCTCGAGACCGCCGTCGCCGGCATCATGGCCTCGAAATACCGCAATACCGGGCAGACCTGCGTCTGCGCCAACCGCATCTTCGTGCAGGACGGCATCCATGAACGCCTGCTTGCACGCCTCGCCGAGGAAATCGCCGGGCTCAAGGTCGGGGACGGCCGCGAGGAGGGCGTGGTACAGGGCCCGCTCATCAACCGCCAGGCTCTGGAAAAGGTCGAGGCGCATGTCGCCGACGCGCGCGCCAAGGGTGGCCGGGTTCTCGTCGGCGGCAAGCCGCATGCGTTGGGCGGCACCTTCTTCGAGCCGACGCTCATCGCCGATGCGAGCCGCGAGATGCGGCTCTTCGCCGAAGAGACCTTCGGTCCCGTGGCGCCGGTCTTCCGGTTCGCCGACGAGGCGGAGGCGATCGCGCTCGCCAACGATACGCCGTTCGGGCTCGCGTCCTACGTCTTTTCACGCGATGTCGGGCGCATCTTCCGCACGGCGGAAGCGCTGGAAACCGGGATTGTCGGTGTCAACAGCGGTATCATCTCGACCGAAGTGGCGCCGTTCGGCGGCATGAAACAGTCGGGAATCGGACGCGAGGGCGGGCATGAGGGACTCGAGGAGTTCCTCGAGACGAAATACATCTGCCTCGGTCTCTAGAAAAATTGTGCGCCGCACAAATTTTCCCTTGACATCGGCTCTTCACCCCCCATATTCCGGGTGATGCTGCAGTGCAGCAAACCCGAATGGAGGTGGAGAGATGGCGACGACGACCAAGAAGACCGAGGCGACCGCGAACGCATTCGCCGGTCTGTTCAAATTCCCGCTCTTCGACGTCGATGCCGTGCTCGAGGCACAGCGCAAGACCGTCGAAGCGCTTGTCGAAGCGCAGCGCGTCGCTTTCGAGGGCTACAAGGCGGCCAGCGAAAAGCAGGCCGAGGCGGTGAAGAAGGCGCTTGAAGAGGCGACCGGCGCGGCGCGCGAGGTGCTGAACGGCAAGACCCCGGAGGTCAATGCCCAGAAGCAAATCGAGCTGGCGCAAAATCTCGCCCGCTCGGGCTACGAGACCTTCCGCGAGGTCAGCGAGCTGACGCTGAAGGCGAACCGCGATGCCTTCGCGGTAATCCAGAAGCGTTGGAGTGAGGGCGCCGGGACGGTCAAGGCCGACAAGGCCGCGTAACGTCTCGCGTCCGGAGCGGTGCGCGGCGTATTGCGCGCCGCGCGTTGCGTCAAGGCGTACCCGCGCCCGGCTCCTGTTGTGAGGAACCGGGCGTTTCCTTTTGCCCGCAACGCGGGATTTTGTCTTATTCATTGATCCCCGTCCCGAACGGTTTCATAGTGCCCGCCAATCAGGACATCGGGCGGGATGGATACACGTGCGGGGTTGGCAGCCACTGAACTGGATCGCGAGGAGTCTTGGCTTTCGCATTCCGGGGGTGGCCGGTCCGCCGAGGATCCAGTCGCGTCGGCAGCTCCACGAAAGGATCGGCGGGCTTGACGGTCCGGCGGGCATTGCCCTGATCGACATTGTCGAAGTGCCGTCGATCGTGCACCGGTTCGGCGAGGAAGCCGGGGAGCAGGCGCGGAAATTCGTCTTTTCGCGCCTGCTTTCCCGATTGGACGGATCGCTTTTCCGCATCAGTGAAAACCGCCTGGTGCTGCTCGACCCGGGCTTCTGGCGCAACTGAGGCAGGCCGCGCCGATGCCATTCAACTGCGGCGCACCCTTTCGGCGATCCGGAAGGCGAGCCGCGGAAAGAGGCGCTTGACCCACAAGGCGTGCATCTCCGGCCCTTCACCAACGGCGATCTCGGGGCGCCCCCGTTCGAGCCCACGAACGATTACGCGTGCCGCCTTCATCGGATCCATGCCTCCGGCGATCGCCTGCGTCTGGTGCCCGATCTCGCTGCCGTCGCCCTTCAGGGCGCGGCGACCGATCTCGGTGCGAATGAAGCCCGGCACGATGGTCGCGACCTTCACGCCATGCTCCGCAAGCTCGGCGCGCAGGGCGTCACAGAATCCCATCACCGCATGTTTGGCCGCGCAATAGGCGGTGCGCAGCTGCACGCCGAACTTGCCGGCAACCGAAGAGGTCACGGCGATCAGCCCCTCGCCCCGCTCGACCATGCGCGGCGCCACCTTCAGGATGAGCGCGACGGGAGCGAAGAAGTCGACCTCCATGATCCGGCGATAGACGTCCATCGAGGTTTCGAGAGCGAGCGAACGCTGTGAAATTCCGGCATTGGCGATCAGGACATCGATCCGTCCGAAGGCGGCATCGGCGCGCGCCACCATCTCGTCGAGCACCGCCTCGTCCGTGACGTCGAAAGGCAGCACGACGATATTCCGCTCGTCCACCCCTTCGGCCTTGACGATTTCCTGCCTGACCCGTTCCAGCTCGCCGACGCGACGCGCCGAAAGCA
>CAZAEP010000034.1:0-15031 GCA_964484045.1 uncultured Sphingomonadales bacterium | reverse complement strand
TGGGACCGCTGCTCGTCGCCGGCCTCGTCCTTGCAGCGCCGCACGCGGCCGTGGCGCAGCAGCAGACGCCCCTTCTCACCGGCATGAAGGCCTGTCTGGACGAAGGCGACCCCGGGCGTCGCCTCGCCTGCTTCGAAAAACTCGCCCGGCAGGCGCTCGACGCCGCCCGACGGAGGCCGGAAACGGCTGCGGAGACGGCCTCCCCTGCAGCGACGACGGCACCCGCGCCAGCCGCCGCGGCGGCGGCCTCATCATCATCCACGGCGCCACGCGCCACGCCTTCGCAGCCCGCCGTGCAACGACCGCCCGCCGCCGGCGGCGCCCCGTCGCCCGATGAGATGCGCGCCCGCTACGGCCTGCGCGAGCGCTCGCGCAAGGAACCGAAGACGCTCGACCTCACCATCGTCGCCGCACGACCGGATCATGGCGGTCACTGGGTCTTCGAAAGCGCGGACGGTCAGGTCTGGGTGCAAACCGACCGCCGGCGCGTACGCCTCACCCGCCTGCCGGTTCCGGCACGCATCGAGAAAAGCTTCTTCGGCAGCTATTTTCTCGACCTCGAAGGGGTCGCCGCCGATATCCGCGTGCGGCGCCGGAAGTAGCGGGTCCCGGAAACCGCGCGCCTCTCTCCGGAGATCACGGGAAAAATTTACAAAAAATCGACGGACCGCGTTTTAGGGTTACGAATTCTTAACCTTCGCGATATTAACCTTCGTTAATGGAAGGTTCGGGGTCACACCCGGGCCAGAAGATCGCCACACCGCCGCGCACGCCGAGAACAGACGCCGAGCGCGCCATGGAGGAGAAGCCACCATGCGGGTACTTCTGATCGAGGACGACAGCTCCACCGCACGCAGCATCGAACTCATGCTGACCAGCGAACGCTTCAACGTCTATGCCACCGACCTTGGCGAAGAGGGCCTCGACCTCGGCAAGCTCTACGACTACGACATCATCATCCTCGACCTCAATCTCCCCGACATGAACGGCTATGAGGTGCTCAAGCGCCTGCGCCTATCGAAGATCAACACGCCGATTCTCATCCTGTCGGGCCTGTCCGAGATGGAGGACAAGGTGAAGGCGCTCGGCTTCGGTGCCGACGACTATCTGACGAAGCCCTTCCACAAGGAGGAACTGGTGGCGCGCATCCATGCCATCGTGCGGCGCTCGAAGGGGCATTCGCAGTCGGTGATCAGGACCGGCAAGCTGGCGGTCAATCTCGACACCAAGACGGTCGAGGTCGACGGTCAGCGCGTCCATCTGACCGGCAAGGAATACGCCATGCTGGAGCTCCTGAGCCTGCGCAAGGGCACGACGCTGACCAAGGAGATGTTCCTCAACCACCTCTATGGCGGCATCGACGAGCCCGAGCTCAAGATCATCGACGTCTTCATCTGCAAGCTCCGGAAAAAGCTCGCCTCGGCGACCGGCGGCGAGAACTATATCGAGACCGTGTGGGGCCGCGGTTATGTCCTGCGCGATCCCGAGGAAGAGGCGGCCAAGGCCGCCAAGGCGACGGCGATGGCGAGTTGATCTCGCCGATCGCTTCCCGTTCCGGATGCAGAGCGGCGGCCCACATCGTGAGCCGCCGCGATTTTTCCGTCTGATGACTCCCCGGACGTCAGGACCCGTCGCCGCCGTTCTCTTCCGCCGGCTTGTAGACGAGCGCCAGCACAATGCCGGCGGCGACCCACATGACGAATGTGAGAAGGCCGGCGAGCGCCGCCGTCCCCATCGGAATCGCCGCCAGATGCGCACCCCAGGTGAAATCGACCGCACCGAGCAGCAGACCCACGAGCACGCCGAAGCGGATCCCTTCGCCGACGCCCTTGCCCTCATGGCCCTTGACGAACAGGACTGCGACCATGATGGCTTGGACGAGGTAGCCGAGATAGGGCCAGATGTTCTGCTCGGCCGCCTCGCCTCCCATCAGATCCTTGTAAGCGGCGAACTGTGCCCCGAACAGCATATCGAAGAACAGGATGGCGAGTACGAACATGACGATGTAGACGGCGACGACCGCCGCTACGAGACGCGGGATATTCATGGAACTCCTCCCCTTGTTATCCCCTGGAGCGTCGACCGATAACCCGGCCGATGATCGCGAGTCTACACTCTTTCCATGACGGCAAGAACCGTTATTCGAGTCGGCCCGGCCGCTGGTCTCGACGGGCGAACGGATCGCAAGGCGGCGCGGAATGTCGGATCGTGCCGGGCGTCGTCGAAAGGTGACCCGGGACAGAACCCGCCGCGCGCGTGCAGACCGGCCACACATGGCCGATTGCAATCCTCTTCGATCCCCCCTATGTCAGCGGTGCGAGAGGTTGGATTTCCATCGACCGAGAAGGCTAGCGTGACAGAAGAGACGGCCCTTCCCCATCTCCGTCGGCTGGAGGCGGAGAGCATTCATATCATGCGCGAGGTGGCGGCGGAGTGCCGCAACCCGGTGATGCTGTTTTCCATCGGCAAGGATTCGATGGTCATGCTGCATCTCGCGCGCAAGGCGTTCCACCCGGCGCCCCTGCCCTTTCCCGTGCTCCATGTCGATACGACCTGGAAGTTCCGGGAGATGATCGCCTTCCGCGACCGCATCGCCGAGGAATGGGGCCTCGATCTCATCGTGCATGTGAACGAGGACGGGGTGCGCCAGGGAGTGGGGCCGGTCAGCCACGGCTCGGCGGTGCATACGGAGATCATGAAGACGGTGGCGCTCAAGCAGGCGCTCGAGAAATACGGCTTCGACGCCGCCTTCGGCGGCGCCCGGCGCGACGAGGAGAAATCACGCGCCAAGGAACGCATCTTTTCCTTCCGCACGGCGCAGCACCGCTGGGATCCGAAGAACCAGCGCCCGGAGCTGTGGCGGCTCTACAATACGCGCATCCACAAGGGCGAAAGCATGCGCGTCTTTCCGCTGTCGAACTGGACCGAGCTCGATGTCTGGCAGTACATCTACCAGGAAGGCATCCCCATCGTGCCGCTCTATCTCGCCAAGGAACGACCGGTCGTGGAGCGGGACGGCATGCTGATCATGGTCGACGACGAGCGGCTGCCGCTCGAGCCCGGCGAGGTGCCCGAGAACCGCCTCATCCGCTTCCGCACGCTCGGTTGCTATCCGCTCACCGGCGCCATCGAATCGACCGCGCGCGATCTCGCCGGCGTGCTGCAGGAGATGCTCATCACCCGCACCTCGGAGCGCCAGGGCCGGGTCATCGACCGCGACCACGGCGCCTCGATGGAGAAGAAGAAGCAGGAGGGCTATTTCTGATGCACGAGCCCTTGCCCGACAGCGTGGCGCGCGACGTCGCCGCCTTCCTGAAAGAGCAGGAGCGGAAGGATCTCTTGCGTTTCATCACCTGCGGCAGCGTCGACGACGGCAAGTCGACGCTGATCGGGCGCCTCCTCTACGACTCCAAGGCGATCTTCGAGGACCAGCTCGAGGCCGTGGAGCGGACCTCGCGGGACCGCGGCACCGGGTACACCGACCTGGCGCTGCTCACCGAAGGCCTCGAAGCGGAGCGTGAACAGGGGATCACGATCGACGTCGCCTATCGCTTCTTCGCCACCGACAAACGCCGCTTCATCGTCGCCGACACGCCGGGCCACGAGCAGTATACGCGCAATATGGCAACCGGCGCCTCGACCGCCGACCTTGCGGTCATCCTGATCGATGCGCGCAAGGGCGTCCTCACGCAGACGCGCCGGCACAGCTATATCTGCGCGCTCCTCGGCATCCGGCAGGTGGTCCTTGCGGTCAACAAGATGGATCTCGTCGATTTCTCCGAGACGGTGTTCTCGGATATCCGCCGGGACTACGAGGATTTCGCCCGCTCGATCGGCTATGAGAGCGTGACCTGCATCCCGCTCTCGGCGCTCGAGGGCGACAATGTCATGGCGCGCTCGCCGCGCATGCCATGGTACCAGGGGCCGAGCCTGCTGCAGGCTCTGGAAAGCGCGGATAGTGGTGATGACGACGCCGCGAAGCCTTTCCGCTTTCCGGTGCAGTGGGTGAACCGGCCCAATCAGCATTTCCGCGGTTTCGCGGGAACCATCGCGGGCGGACGGGTCGCCGTCGGCGATGCGGTCGTGGTCCTGCCCTCGGCGCGCACGAGCAGGATCGCCGAGATCGTCACCTTCGACGGCGCTCGCGAGAGCGCCTGCGCCGGCGAGGCGGTGACGCTGCGCCTTGCCGACGAGATCGACGTCTCGCGCGGCGATTTCATCTGCCATGCGGACGACCGCGCCGGACTGTCGGATCAGTTCGAGGCGAAGATCGTGTGGATGTCCGACGAGCCGCTGATGCCCGGACGGCCCTATCTCTTCAAGAGCGCCGCCGGCACCGCCACCATGGTCGTCACCCGGCTCAAATATGCGGTCAATGTGAACACGCTCGAGCATGTCGCGGCGAAAACGCTCGACCTGAACGGCATCGGCGTCGCCAATCTGAGCCTCGATCGCCGCATCGCCTTCGACCCCTATGCGGAGAACCGGCACACCGGCAGCTTCATCGTCATCGACAAGCTCTCGAACGCCACCGTCGGCGCCGGCATGATCGACTTCGGCCTCAGGCGCGCCACCAATATCCACTGGCAGGCGATGGAGGTGAACCGGACGGCGCGGGCGGCGATCAAGGGGCAGAAGCCGGCGGTCCTGTGGTTCACCGGGCTTTCGGGCTCGGGCAAGTCGACGATCGCCAATCTCGTCGAAAAGCGCCTGCATGCCATGGGCCGCCACACCTACATGCTCGACGGCGACAATGTCCGCCACGGACTCAACAAGGATCTCGGCTTCACCGAGGAGGACCGCGTCGAGAACATCCGCCGCGTCGCCGAGGTGGCGAAACTGATGGCCGATGCCGGGCTCATCGTGCTCGTCTCCTTCATCTCGCCCTTCCGCTCCGAGCGGCGCATGGCGCGCGAACTGCTGCCCGAGGGCGAGTTCTTCGAGGTCTTCGTCGATGCGCCGCTCGAGGTCTGCGAGCGGCGCGATCCCAAGGGGCTCTACAGGAAGGCGCGGCAGGGCGAGATCAAGAACTTCACCGGCATCGACAGCCCCTACGAGCCTCCCGAACAGGCCGAGATCGTGCTCCACACCGCCGATCTTTCGCCCGAAGAGAGCGCCGAACGCATCGTCGATTTCCTGCTGCGGCAGGCGAGCTGAGGCGGTCCTCCGCGGCCGCGTCCCGGTCAGGCCGGCGCCAGGGAGTCGGCCCCGCTCGGCGAATGCTGGAGGATCGGCAGGCGGACGATGAAGCGGCTCCCCTTGCCGAGCGTCGAATCGAGGGACACGCTCCCGCCATGCAGTTCGGCGATCCTGCGCACCAGCGCCAGTCCGAGGCCGATTCCGCCGCCCTCGCGGGCGAGGCCGCTCTCGACCTGTCTGAAGGGCTCGAAGACCGCGTCCGTATCGGCGCCGGAAATGCCGATTCCGTCATCCGCGACGACCAGTTCGACGACCTCGCCCGCGACCCGCTGGCTGACGCGAATATGCCCGCCCCTCCCGGTGAACTTGATGGCATTGGCGATCAGGTTGAACAGGATCTGACGCACGCTCTGCGCATCGGCACGGATGGTGGCTTCGTCGAGGCCATCAAGCGCGAGATCGATACCGGCGCGCGCCGCCTCCGGTCGCATCTGGGCCACCACCTCCTCGACGAGCGTGCCGAGATCGAGGATCGCGTGCACATGCCTGTGCGCGCCGCTCTCGAGCCGCGTGAGGTCCAGAATGTCGGAAATGAGCCCGAGAAGGTGACACCCGCTCTTGAGGATATAGGACGCGTATTCGCGAACCTTCTCCGTCTCCACCTCCGCTTCGGGATCGACGAGAAGCTCGGCGAAGCCGATGATGCTGTTGAGCGGGGTCCGCAGCTCGTGGCTCATCACCGCGAGAAACTGCGATTTCGCCCGGCTGGCGCTTTCGGCCGCGTGGCGGGCCTCGATGAGCTGGGCTTCCTGCTCCTTGAGCTCGGTGATGTCGGCATAGACGCTGACGCTTCCGCCGTTGCTGATACGACTTGTCGTGCCCTTCACCCAGCGGCCGTTGGGAAGTCGCTCGACGATCGGCTCCCCGGTCGGCGCGGCAGGTACGCCGCCCTTGGGGAAGAGCTCGCTGAAGAGGTCGTTGGCGACCACGATCTGACCGTCCGCATCGAAGATCGCGAAAGCCTCGCCGCTGCGCGCGATCGCGTCGTGCAGGAGATCGCGCGCGTCGCTCAGGGCCATGCGGATCGCCAGCGAAGTCCTGAAATGACGATAGGCGAGGCGAACCACGACCGCGAGCGCGCCACCGAAGATAAGCAGCAGGAGCCCCATTCCGCGCTCGATCGGCGTCTGCTGGACGAAGAGAAGACCGGCGGTGGGCACGATCGACAGGAGACCGAAGACGAGGAGATTGCGCGGCAGCGGATAGAGCGTCGCCACCATGCCGGCCATCATGCCGCCGACAACGAAGGCGACGAGAACGTGACCGACGACGTCGGCATGGGGGAAGAAGATAAAGCCGGTGGCACCCCAGAAGGTGCCCATGGCGGCGTTCCAGAAAATCGCGTGCCGCATCGTTCGCGCACTGACCGGACGGTCCTTCCAGACCATCCGCCGGCGCGCCCGGATCCAGCGCATCAGGCTCCACAGACTGGGCACGGCGACCGCGAGGGCCCATGCGATCATCATCGGCGTCGGCGACGATCCGCCGAGGATCAGCAGGACGAGAAAGGCGTTGAGCGCACTGACCGAGGTCATGACCGGCACCTGCCGGACAAGCTGGGCGAACTGGGACTTGCGCAGGACCTCTTCGGGCACGACGGACGTCTCACGCCCGCCATGGCCGGACGGGTCGTGATGATTGCGACTCTCGGTCGGCACCCGCGCACCCTCTCGTTTTCCAACGTCGGAGGAAATCCTCTCGCGCGTGCATAAAGGAAAGGTTAAGACGGTCTTTGTCGGAGCGTCACGGAACCGGCTCTACGCCGCTTCGTCCCACGCCGCCCGCGTCCCGGCGATCCAGCCGCCGCCGAGCACGCGATCGCCATCGTAGAAGACCGCCGCCTGCCCCGGCGCCACGCCGTATTCCGGGCTTGCGAAGCGGAGCGTGCGCCCGTCGCCGGCAAGCCATGCAGCGACGGGCGGCCGCGTGCTGCGTACCTTGACGGCCAGCGCCCGACCATCGCGCGGCAATGTCTCGGCGAGCCAGTTCATCTCACGCAAGGTCAACTCGCGCGTCGCCAGGGCCGACTTCGGGCCGACGATCACCTGCCGCGTCGCGGCATCGAGGCGGACGACATAGAGCGGTTCGGCCTCACCGCCGAGACCGAGGCCGCGGCGTTGCCCCACGGTATAGTGCGCGATGCCGCGATGCCGCCCGAGGCGGCGGCCGTCGAGATGGACGATCTCGCCGGGTTCCATCGCCTCGGGGCGCAGACGCGCGACGAGATCCGTGTAGCGCCCCTCGGGAACGAAACAGATGTCCTGACTGTCGGGCTTCTTCGCCACCGCGAGCCCGAAATGCGTCGCCAGCGCCCGCACCATCCGCTTGTCGAGATCGCCGAGCGGAAAGCGCAGATCGGCGAGTTGCGCGGACGTCGTGGCGAAGAGAAAATAGCTCTGGTCCCGTGCCGGATCGCGCCCCCGAAGCAGCGCCGGCCGGCCGTCGACGATCGTCCGGCGGGCGTAGTGCCCGGTGGCAAGACAGTCGGCCCCGAGCTCGCGGGCGGTCTCGAGCAGGTCGTGGAACTTGACACGCTCATTGCACCGGATGCAGGGAACCGGCGTCTCGCCACGGATGTAGCTGTCGGCGAAATCCTCGATCACGGCCGCGGAAAAGCGACTCTCGTAATCGAGCACATAATGCGGGATGCCGAGCGCCTCGGCGACGCGACGGGCATCGTGGATGTCCTGACCGGCACAGCAGGCCCCCGTCTTCGCCGTCGCCGCGCCATGATCGTAGAGCTGCAACGTGACCCCGATGACCTGATAGCCACGGGCGGCAAGCAGCGCCGCCGTGACCGAGCTGTCGACGCCGCCCGACATGGCGACGACGACACGGGTCTTCGCCGGCGCACGGTCGAAGCCGAGGCCGTTCTCCGTGCCCGGCCGCCAGGTCTCGGGCGCGATCAGGGATGTCAGCAGGTCCATGGCCACGGCCGCGAATATAGGCGCATCGCGGGGAAAGGCAACCGGGCAGGACCTGCAGCCGGCACCCGGCACAGTTTACCGGACGGCCGCCGGAGTTCCCGCCGCTGTCGGGATTTCGTCTTTGTTCCCCGACAATTATGGAATTCGCAAAAACTGGCCCGCGCCTTGCTTTCTCGTTTGCGAACAAATGCAGGTGCAGCCTATGGCCTTCGTCCCGACACAGACACCGACGCCCCTCCTGCCGATCGCAATCCCCGATGCGGGAGCGCCGTCCGGGCCGTTTGCGGCGCCGGAGCCCTTCGCGACGGCGTCCGAGGACTTGCCGACGGGCGATCCCCGGGATGCCTTTGCCGCGCTCCTCGCCTCGATCGTGGCCCCGGCATCCCCGGCGCCGGCGGCGGTGGAGAGGGTCGCCCGCGGGCAGATCGCGCAGGCACCCGGAACGACGCCGCCTTCCCCCGAAACGGTGCTCGACGGGCTGCAGAGGGCCATCGAAGCCATCCCGGCTCCGCATCCCGAAACCGGACCTGTGGATCCCGCCGCGCCGGAGGCGGCCCTGCAGCCCGCCGGCAGCCCGTTCGCCCTGCCCGCCGATCGACCCGTCCTGTCCACCGACCAACCCGTCCTGTCCGCCGATGACAGCGTGACGCCGCCCGTGTCGGCGCCGTCACCCGCTGTCGAGCCCGCGGTGGCCACCGAGGACCGGCAAATTCGGATGGAAGGGACGGCGCGAACGGTGCCGGCAGCGCCATTGGCACAGGCCGCAGAGGCGGCGCCACCGGCAGAACTGACGGACGAGACGGGAGAGGCGCGAAAGGCCCCGTCTCCGGAGACGAGGCAGGCGGGGCGGAAGGAACAGGTCCCCGCGCTCCGGAGCTTTGCCGCCACCGGCGCTGCGGATGTGGACCCGGCTGCATCGCCGCCGGTCCCAGCCGCCGGCACCAGCGCACCGGAGCGCGCAGGCGACTCCCCTTCCGACTCCGATGCCGATGAGGCGGCCCCGGCGACAGGCTTTCCCGGCCGCCTGCAGGAGACCCGGAAGGCGGTGGCGGACCAGGTTGCGGCGGACATCGTCTTCGCTCCGGCTCGCGCTCCCGCGCAGAGCGACGCGACGCAAGCCCCGCAGCCCCTCCCGGCGAGATCCGATGCCGCGCCCGATCGCGGCCCGCTCGAGACGGCCCTGGCATCCGCCGACCGCATGGTGCGCGCACCGACGGCGGGTGGCGATGCCGGGCTCGGCACGGCGGGCGGAAATGCGACCCCGCAAGCCGCGGCACAGACCCCGCAGGCGGCTCCGCAAGCCCCCGGCGGCGCCTTCGCCGCGCTCGTCGGCCCGTCGCCTCAGGACGTGAATGCGGACCGCTCCGAGCCGTCCGCCCTCCGCATGACGGCCGCTTCCGATTCCACCGCCACCTCCGGCGATCCGCTGGCCGGGCTCAAGTCTCTGTCGCTGACAGGCGGCACGGCGCCGCAACCTCCTCAGCAGACGGGTGCCGCCGCGCAGCCCCCGGCGCCCTCGACGCATCTGCCGCCGCATACGCCGGCGGTGCCGGTCAGCCTCGGAATCGCGAAGGCCCTGACGGAGGGGCATCGCCGCATCACGGTCCGGCTCGACCCGCCGGAACTCGGACGCGTCGAGGTCCGCCTCGACTTTGCAGGCGACGGCACGGTCAAGGCGTTCGTCCGGGCGGACAACCATCACACGCTCGATCTGCTGCAACGCGACTCCCGCCTGCTCGAGCGTGCGCTCACCGACAGCGGTCTGAAGGCGGATTCCGGGAGTCTCAATTTCTCTCTCAATCAGGGGAGCCAGAACGGCGCCGGATTTGCGGACGGCTCGAACGGCGACCGCAACGGTGGCGGCTCCGCCTCCGGAGCGTCCGCACCCGAGTTGATCGAGGCTTCCGAAGAAGAGGTCCTCGAGCAGGAATTCACCGGCACCGCGCATGGCGGCGTCAATCTCGTGATCTGACAAGGGAAAGAGCCGAGAGATGGACATCAATCCCACACCTCCCGTTCCTGCCGCGTCCGCGGTCCCCGGCGGCTCCACATCCCGCCCCAACGGGCTCGCCGACAATTTCGATACCTTTCTCACGCTGCTGACGACACAGCTCCAGAACCAGGACCCCCTCGATCCGACGGATACGAACGAGTTCACCAACCAGCTCGTCGCCTTCGCCGGCGTCGAGCAGCAGATCCGCACCAACGACAAACTCGAGACGCTGTCGGGCATCGTCGCCTTTGCGCAGAACACCGCGGCGGTGAATTTCCTCGGCCGCGAGGCGACCTTCCGCGGTGATCGCGGCGAGAATTTCGGCAATGGCATCGGCTTCGAATACTCGCTGCCGATCCCCGCCGAGAGGGTCGAGCTTCAGGTCCTCGACGATCATGGTCGCATCGTCTACCGCCAGGACGGCGAAACGGGCGCCGGAGCGCATGATTTCGTCTGGCCGGGGACCAACAGCGTCGGCACCGCGCAACCACCGGGCACCTACCAGTTCAAGGTCGCCGCCGAAGACGCGAGCGGCAATGCGATCCCGGCACAAACCTTCGTTCGTGGTCTCGTCTCCGAAGTCGAGACGAGCACGTCCATCCCGGTCCTCACCGTCGGCGGAACGGAGGTTCCGCTCCAGGACGTCGTCACGGTGAGGGATCCGACATGATTGCGGCAGAAGCCCACCCGTTGTCGTCCCAGGGGTCGCGCCCCCGGGACGACGAGAAGAAAACCGGACGGCGACCGCCCGTCCTTCGCTAGTCGCACAAGGAGAGTATTATGGCTTTTGCAGCTTTGGCATCCGGCGTTTCGGGACTGAAGGCCTTCACCGAAGGCATCGGCATCATTTCCGACAATATCGTCAATGTGAACACGGTCGGCTACAAGGAGACGCGCAACCGTTTCTCGACGCTGGTCACCGAGACCCAGTCCATCTCGCGTTTCTCGCCCGGCGGGGTCGCCTCGCGCGCCCGCACGCTGGTGAGCGAGCAGGGCCTCCTGACCTCGACCGCCTCGCAGACCGATCTCGGCGTTGATGGTCAGGGCTTCTTCGTCGTCAGGTCGGCGCCGTCGGCGAACTCGCCCAACGGCACCATCCAGTTCACCCGGGCGGGCAGCTTCGCCCCCGATGCGCAGGGTTTCCTGAAGAACACCGCCGGGCTCTTCCTGATGGGCTTCCCGATCGACCAGAACGGCAACATTCCGACCAATCTCGGCGATCTCGACACGCTCGTGCCGATCAATGTCAGCGGCCTCACCGGAACCGCGGAGGCGACCTCGGAGGTCGGGCTTCGCATGAACCTCCAGTCCTCGCTGACGGCGACCGGCGGACCGGTGAATGCGGGCGATCTCGCCAACGGCGCGGTTCCCCCCAATTTCGAGCAGACGATCACCGTCTTCGACGCCCAGGGCGGAAGCCAGGAACTGACGCTGTCCGCCGTCAAGACGGCCGCCAACACCTTCCGTTTCGAGATCTTCGCCCAGGACCCGACCGCGATCAACACCGGCGCCACGCCGCCGGGTCTGATTCTCTCGGGCGAGATCATCTTCAATTCGGACGGCTCGATCCAGCAATATGTCGAGGACTTCCCGACATCGACGACGATCAATCCGGGCGCCGGCCAGCCGATCAATCCGAGCGCACCACTCGCCTTCGCCAACGGCGCCGGAACGCAGACCGTGACCTTCGATTTCGGCACCTCGGGCGACAAGGACGGCATCACCCAGTTCGACAGCGTCTCGACGCTGATCTCGAGCTCGGTCAACGGCGCCGTCTTCGGCAATGTCATCGGCGTCAATGTCTCGGAAAGCGGCGTCGTCACCGCGCTGTTCGACAATGGCCTGTCACGCAACGTGTTCCAGCTCCCCATGGCCACCTTCCCCAATCCGGACGGCCTGACCCGCCTGCAGGGCAACGCCTATGGTCTTTCCGATTCATCGGGCAACTTCTCGATCGTGCTTCCGGGAACCGGCGGCGCCGGCACCATCGCGCCGTCGACGCTCGAAGCGTCGACGGTGGATCTGGCAGAAGAGTTTGCCGACCTCATCGTCACCCAGCGGGCCTTCTCGGCCTCGACGCGGATCATCACCGCGGCCAGCGACGTTCTCGAGGAACTGGTCCGCGTCTGACGGCGCAGATGCGGGGCGGGATGTCCGGGCGCCTCCCGGGACCTCCCGCCCCACGTCGCACGCCACGCCCGTTAACCTAGATTGTGCGGCCATTAACTCTGCCCTTTAGCGCTTTCTTAAAGCGGCTGCGTCTAGCCTCTGTTTCGCGAGCCTGCTGGAGACCGACGCACATGAACCATGTGAACAACAATGGGGTCCGACACGTCATCGGGCCGACCGGCGAACCCCTGACCATCGACGATCTGCCGCCGCCCAACACCAAACGCTGGGTCATCCGGCGCAAGGCGGAAGTCGTGGCAGCCGTTCGCGGCGGGCTGATCACGCTCGAGGAGGCCTGCCAGCGCTACTCCCTCTCGGTCGAGGAGTTCCTCTCCTGGCAACGGGCCATCGACCGCAATGGTCTGCCCGGCCTCCGGGTCACGCGCGTCCAGCAGTACCGCGGGAATTCGCTGTCCAACTGACGGCCGACCCTGTCTCCCATGGTCCCGCAAAAGAAACCCGGCAAAAACTGCCTACATTAACCGGCTCTTTACGGACCGGACCCTAAGTTTGCGGTCACAAGGGGATGCCGACGCATCCCGCCGCAGAACGACAAGGGGTCCCCGTGTCTCGACTCTTTCAACTGCTCGCCAGCTTCGGAACCGCGCGGCTGATTGCCATGGCCGCGGTGACGGCCGGCCTCATCGCCTTCTTCCTGTTCGTCACCATGCGCCTCACCGAGCCGCAGATGAGCCTCCTTTACAGCGATCTCGACATCGCCGACAGCGGGCGCATCGTCGAGCGTCTCAAGGCGCTCAACATCCCCTACAAGCTCGCGGACGAGGGCCGCACGATCCTCGCCCCCGCCAATCGCGTGAACGAGCTCAGAGTGACGCTGGCGAGCGAGGGGCTCGGCGGAAACATCGTCGGTTACGAGATCTTCGATCGCTCAGAGGGACTCGGAACCACGAGCTTCGTCCAGAACATCAATCGCCTGCGTGCGATCGAGGGCGAGCTTGCGCGCACCATTCGCGAAATCCGCTCGGTGGAGGGGGCGCGGGTGCATATCGTCCTCCCCGAGCGAGCGCTGTTCGCGCGCGAGGAGCACAAACCGAGCGCCTCGATCATCCTTCGCACCAAGGGCGGACTCAGCCAGTCGCAGGTCGCTGCGATCCAGTATCTCGTCGCCTCCGCGGTTCCCGACCTGTCGCCACAGAACATTTCGATCGTCGATCAGAACGGCACTCTGCTCGCCCGCAGCGGGGCCGACACGGGCGATGCGGCCACTGCGATCATGAGCAGTCTCGACGAAAAGCGGCGACAGCTCGAGGAGTACTACCGCTCGCGGGTCGAGGCCCTTCTCGCCAAGACGGTCGGACCCGGCCATGTGCGCGCACAGGTCGCCGTCGAGCTCGACATGAAGTCGGTGACCACCAACCAGGAAACCTACGACCCCGACAGCCAGGTGGCGCGTTCCACGCGAACCGTGGAGGAAACGAGCACCGAGGGCGGCGGGTCCGCACAGGGAACGGTATCGGTGGCCAACAACCTGCCCGATGCCGCGGACACGGGGGGCGGGTCGAGAATCTCGCAGACTCAGAAGACGGAGGAGACAACCAATTACGAGATCTCGCGGACGGTGCGCACCGAGGTCAAGGAACGTGGCGAGATCGAACGCCTGACGGTCGCCGTGGTGGTCGACGGCATCTACAGCGAAGCCGCCGACGGCACGCGCACCTACCAGCCGCGAAGCGAGGAGGAACTCGATCAGATGGCCGCCCTCGTGCGCTCGGCGATCGGCTATGACGCCGACCGCGGCGATGTCGTCGAGGTCGCCAATATGCGCTTTGCCGAGCCCGAACTGCCCGACATTGGCGAGGCGGAACCGTTCACGCTCTTCGGTCTCAACAAGTCGGACCTCTATGCGCTGGCGGAAATGGCACTTCTGGGAATCGTGTCGATCTTCGTCCTGCTGCTCGTGGTGCGCCCGCTCGTCAACCGTCTGATCGCCGCGATCCCCGAGGCCGCCCCTGCCGGCGCGGCCCAGCTCGCCGGTCCGCAGGCGCAGGCCGCCCTCGCGGGTCCCGCCGCGGAGATCCCGCCCGAGATCGAGGAAGCCGCCGCGCGGGGCGATCCGCAGGCGATCGAGGCCCTGAACCAGGCGCGTGCGAGCGCCGTCCCGGCACAACAGGAGAGCGATATCAACCTCAATCAGATCGACAGCGAGCTCAAGGAATCATCCATCAGGAAGGTGGGGGAGATCGTCCGCAGCCATCCCGACGAGGCGGCGGCGATCATTCGTAGCTGGCTCTACGCCGAATAGCGGTCTCAGCAGGAAGCGGTGGCGACCATGGCAAATGAATCCAAGGAACTGGCGCGGATGAGCGGTCCCGAGAAGGCCGCCGCCTTCATGCTCGCGATCGGCGAGGAGTACGGCAAGCCGATCTGGGAGCAGCTCACCGACGAGGAGATTCGCGAACTCTCCGTGGTGATGTCCAATCTCGGACAGGTGAGTGCGAAGACGGTCGAGACCCTGTTCGCCGGCTTCGCCCGCGACGTCTCTTCGGTGGGCTCGCTCAACGGCTCCTACGACACCACCGAACGCCTGCTCGCGCGAATCCTGCCCGAGGACCGCGTGTCCACGATCATGGAGGAAATCCGCGGTCCCGCCGGCCGCACCATGTGGGACAAGCTCGGCAATGTGAACGAGATGGTGCTCGCCTCCTATCTCAAGAACGAATATCCGCAGACCGTCGCCGTGGTGCTGAACAAGATCAAGCCCGAACATGCGGCGCGGGTGCTT
>CAZAEP010000033.1:0-15046 GCA_964484045.1 uncultured Sphingomonadales bacterium | reverse complement strand
AACAGAAAGGGGCGACCGTCGAGGCGCTCGTCGGCGCGAAAAAGCGGCTCCGGATGGTGGCGCGCGACATCGTGGAGCATTTCGAGGCGCGCCTTCAGGCCATGGATGGCAAGGGCATGGTGGTCTGCATGAGCCGGCGCATCTGTGTTGCGCTCTATGACGAGATCGTGGCTCTGCGCCCGGATTGGCACAGCGACGACGACAGTGCGGGCCGGATCAAGGTGGTGATGACCGGCAGCGCCTCGGACCCGCCGGAATGGCAAGCGCATATCGGCACCAGGGCGCGCCGCGAGCTGCTCGCCAAACGCGCCAAGGACCCGGCGGACCCCTTGAAGCTCGTCATCGTCTGCGACATGTGGCTCACCGGCTTCGACGCCCCGGCCATGCATACCATGTACATCGACAAGCCGATGCGCGGGCACGGGCTGATGCAGGCGATTGCCCGGGTCAATCGCGTCTTTCGCGACAAGCCGGCCGGCCTCGTCGTCGATTACATCGGGATCGCCCAGAACCTGAAGAATGCGCTGCGCGATTACTCGCCGAGCGATCAGAAGCAGGTCGGGATCGAGGAGGAAGAGGCCGTCGCCCTTCTCAAGGAGAGATACGAAATCGTGCGGGCGATGTTCCATGGTTTCGACTATTCCCGCGGCATCGATGGAACGCCGCGGGAACGACTGGAGACGCTGGCGGCCGCCCTGGACTGGATTCTAGGCAAGCAGGAAGAATGGGCGGCTCGGGAGACCGACGAAGAGGCGAAGAAGAAGGCGCGGCGCCGCTTCCAAGATGCCGTGCTCGCGTTGTCCAAGGCCTTCGCGCTTGCGGCGGCAAGCGAAGCGGCCCGGGCGCTGCGCGACGAGGTGGCCTTCTTCCAGGCGGTGCGGGCCGCCCTGGTGAAGTCTTCGCCCGCTGGCGGTCGTTCGACCGCCGAACGTGAGCTCGCCGTTCGCCAGATCATCGACCGCGCGGTGGTCTCCACCGAGATTGTCGATATCCTGCGGGCAGCGGGTCTCAAGAGTCCTGACATTTCGATCCTGTCGGACGAATTCCTCGCGGAAGTTCAGGCGCTGGAAAAGAAGAACCTCGCGTTGGCGGCGCTGAAGAAACTTCTCGGCGACCGGATTCGGTCCCGCAGCCTGCACAATGTGGTGGAGAAGAAGCGATTCTCGGAGCGGCTGGAAAAAGCCATCGCTCGCTATCACACCAATGCCATCAGCACGGTCGAGATGATTCAGGAGCTGATCCATCTCGCGAAGGACATGAGAGCCGCGCGAGAACGCGGCGAAGAGCTCGGGCTGACGGATGAGGAAATCGCCTTCTACGATGCGCTCGCAGAAAATGAGAGCGCGGTGGAGGTCATGGGCAACGATTCGCTCAAGGTCATCGCGCACGAGCTGCTTACCAGTCTCAAGAACAACGTCACGGTCGACTGGAACCATCGCGAAAGCGCCAGGGCGCGCATGCGGGTGCTGGTCAAGCGAATCCTGCGCAAATACGGCTATCCTCCCGATCTTCAGGATGCGGCCGTGCGCACGGTCTTGCAGCAGGCGGAAGCGCTGGCAGCCCAGTGGGTCTCCTGACGTGTGACGAGGGCCTTGAGAACAGCCTCAGACCGGCCTTACCGTTATCAGTAACACCCGGGAGAGGGCCGACGGCAGCGCCGAAGCCGTTCCCGCCTTCATGGCTCGGGACCGATCAGGAATGGTGTCTTCGACGAGAGAGGAAGACCGCAGCGCCCGCCCAAGGGCCGGCCTCATGGACGCACCGGCGGATGCCGGGACCGCATGAGCGGGCGTCCTTGGTCGATCCTGCGGCCCTGCCGGGTGCTGAAGCGCTTGCTACCCAATTATGGGCGCTCCGAGGCGGACAAGAGGCGGCCCCTGAAGGACATCCTCGCGTCTGCCGGCTCTCGCCTCCCACGGCCCGGGCCGATGTGGGCTGCCGGGCGAGCTTGGCGGTGGGCTCGAAGGCGCCGGCAAAGTCCTTCGGCATGCGGAACTCCTCGGTGGTCCCTTCGGCGATCTTATCGCGGTCCGATCCTTTGAGCATGTAGCCGCCCGTCTTGCGGATGGCGGGGAGGACTTCGCGGGTCACCCAGTCCTGAAACTCGACGGCCTCGGGCTTGTTGGACCGCAGGATCAGCTTGTACAGGCCGGACTCGGAGATCAGCATCAGCCTGCTGCCGCCGGAAGTACCCATGAAAAGTCCATGGGTACTTGGGTCGCTGCGGTGTGCGGTCCTCTTTTCATCGGTGCGGAGGTGTTGTGTGTATGGGTAAGCTCCAGCCTCTGTGTTGTAGTTGATGAACAGCGCCCGGCACACATCGGCGGCCACGAACCACGGCTCGCCGTCGATCAGCGTCACGCGGACGCGGTTGCGCTTGAAGTCGAAGATGGTGACGTTGCTGGCGGATGGGCGCTCAAGAACGTTTGAGCCCGACCATGGGCTGCCGAGGGTGCCCCTTTGCGTCCGGATTGCCGTTTCTTGTGCACCGGGAGCGCCCAAGAATTCGCGACAGGGACCTCTCGGGTAGGGAGGTAGCCGGGAGCCCTCTATCGTCAAAATTCGGGCGCTCCGTGCTCAGAGACGTGCCCGACGACGCGGCCCCTTCGAGGGCCTTCGGGTGCGACCGATGGCGCCGCCTCTGAAGACCGCGCTTGTCGCTGTCGGTGATCATGAGTGCCGCCCAGTGTTCGACCGGCTTCGGAATGAAACTGTCATGCGCCGAGCCCGTGTGCCGCATGGTCATGGGCCGGGAGGCGTCGATGCCCTGCGCCTTCAAGACACGGGCGGCGTCGAGCAGGGGCGTCTTGCTGCGGGCGACAAGTCGTTGCCCGTTCCAGTACCCATCGAAGATGCCGGGGCCGGCGGGGCGGACCTCGAGGCGGATCAGGCGGTCGTCATGTTCCTGCAAGGCGTTCAAGTCGGTTCTCCTTCCTCCGCCGTCGGCATCGTCGCTCGCGGCGGGACGTGATGATGTTGACAATGGGAGCGGACCGGCGAGGCGGTGCCGAGCGCCACCGGTTCGGTGCGCATAGCGACGGTCGGGCATTTTCGCCCCTAGGAGGGGCACTAATTGGCCATACATCGACCCGATATAGTAGAGCGCGGATTCGTCCGCCTTGGCGACGGCTCGCCACCGCCGCTTACGGGGACGAGTAAACCCGGAGAGGGCGTGGACCGGGGACGGCGCCGGTGTCTCAGAGTGGCCTACGGCGTACCGATGGCGGTTGACCGGAGACCAGAAGTCTCGACAGTGACAACAACCACCCTCGTTCCAATCTAGCCTGATGTTAAGGTGTTGCTGAACGCTCGCCTGAGGTCACCCTAAAGATGAACGAAAGGGA
This sequence comes from uncultured Sphingomonadales bacterium, assembly GCA_964484045.1. Taxonomy (GTDB): domain Bacteria; phylum Pseudomonadota; class Alphaproteobacteria; order Sphingomonadales; family Rhodothalassiaceae; genus J134. The sequence goes on along the minus strand of CAZAEP010000033.1, from coordinate 11,702 downwards.
AGGCCTCAGGTGAGCGTTCAGAGATCATAAGGAGTATCTAAAGAGATATACATATATGGTGGTTATTATTAAGTGGAACGCTATGGAGTCCCTTAAGTGAAAGCTATAGGGACGCTATAGAGTCGCTTAAGGTACCCTAAGGATATCCTAAGGGTCCCCTCGGGTTTCTCCTAAGAGGGGCACTAATTGGCCACCGGCGTCTCGCTGGTCGATTCGAGCGTCTGTTCGTCGTCTCCACCAAGCGATGTTTGAGCGGCCCGCGCAGGTGCGGCATTGTCGCCTCTCGGCCTGCGACGGCGTCGCCGCCTGCGCCGATATCCTCGCTGTTCCTGCCCTTGGTCTTCGGTGTCCGGCGCGCCTGCCGGCACCGCGAAGTGCAAGCCGGGATACTCGATCAGTTCGATTATGTCCCGCATCCGAGCTAGAGAAAGACCGGCAGGATTGTATGTGCCGTAGGTGAAGCCGGGCTCATGGCCGATGATCCGTGCCCATTGGTTGGGCGGAATGCCGTGATCCTCCATGATCCGGGTCACGTTCTTGCGAAAGGAATGGAATGTCTTCCTGCGGTCTGAGAAGCCGCGCTTGTGCTTGAAGGCGCTGAACATGCGCGAGGCGTCCTCGCCGGCCTTCCTGCCGGGGCCTTCAGGATTGAAGCGGGGCCAGATGCGTGCATCATCGGGGCCGCGCTTCCGCTCGGTGATCCATGACAATCTGGAATGCACCGGAATCTTGCGGTTCCCCGCCTCGGTCTTGGCGTCCGCCACCTGAAAGTACCAGATTCCGTCCGCGCTCCGGCGTAACTGGCCCCATGTCATGTCGGCAATCTCGCTGACGCGCATCGCCGAGAACATGGCGACAAGGATCACCTCGTAGAGGTCCCGACGTTTGGGCGGTGGATCGAGAAGGCGCTTGAGCTCGTCGATTTCCCACGCGACATACGGCTTGCTGTTGTGGGTGGTGAGCCGTTCGCGCAAACCGTCGAAGGGATTGTCGCCCTCGCAATATCCCAGCTTCTTCGCCCATGACCATATCGCCTTGAGCGTCCGCACGTGACGATTGACGGAAGATGCAGAGAGGCCCGTTGCGCCCTCAGGGACGGCGGCGAGGATTTCCTGCAGCGGACGCCTGTTGCCGGTCTTTGAGCGCCCATAATTCGGGGGCAGTCGTTTCAGGGCCTCCTCGACGAACTTGGCAGCATCTACAGGCCGCACCTTGCGAATCGGTTTCGCGCCCCACCAGTCGGCGAACAGGCGTATCGTCGAGGCGTATTGTGCCCCCGTGTTGGAGGGCTTGCGGCCCGGACGCGCCTTCCATTGCTTCAGCCAATCGTCGGCCAGTTCCCGGAACGGCGGCTCGTATTCCGCACGTGGGGGCGCAGGCTCGCCTCGAAGCTCCCTGCTCGCGTCCTGCAAGGCGTCTATGCGCGCCTGCAAGTCCGCCGGCAGGGGATCGCCGGCATGGACATTGACGCCCCGTCGCCGCGCTTCTTCTTCGATGATACGTTCAATCTCGAAGTCGATTCCCGTCACATGCGGGTTGGGCGGCGCTTCGTCGGGATCGGGCGCCAACAGGTGGACCTCAAAGGCGCCGCTCAAGGCCTCTTGTCGGGTCCGCTCGTATTCGAGCCGGGCGACGTTGGACTGGGCGTCCTTGCGGCCTTCGAGCGCGAGAAAGCGCATCTTGTGCTCATGCGCGAGTTTCAGCGCCTTCGCCTTGGCAATGTCGTAGTCGCGCGTGCCTAGCGCCTGCACAATCTCTCGCCGGCCGTTGAAGTGGCGGCGCAGGCGCGCCGGCACAGCAATGCGGAAAGAATAGCTCTTGCCACGCCGGAGCAGATAATCGGTCACGCTGAACGGTCCATCGGATGCTGAGTCTCAAGTGGAGAATGGTTATCATGACGGTCCTTATGTTACAAGTTTCTGTTACAGTTTTCCGTTACAGCAAGTCCGAAAAGATAGAAATATCAATAAGATGAAATGCTTGGCCGAAATTGCGTTCGAATCCTGGCGCCCCAGCCATCACCTGCATGTCCTGTCCCCGTTGCGGGTTCTCTCGCCGGCGGAAAATGTGCGGCCGCGCGGTCGCGCGTGCCCGGCCCCTGCACGATCCTCGGCCGGTCGATCACGAGGTCCCTTTGTGCGCGCTTCCGCGCCGGGAGGTGTCGACATGGTTTACAGGAGAAACGGCCGCCGGTCGCCCGATGCAGTGCGGAATGCCGCGCTTTGCGCCGGAAGTTCCTTCCTGCGGCGGCGGTCGTGACAGCGGTGGCGCGCGGGATCCGGTCCTGTCTGTCCGGTTTCCTTACAAAAAGACCCGAGTTTGAGATGTGAAATGGAGCATCTTGCTGAAGTGACGTCAATTTTCGCTGTGGTATCGGATTTGCAAGCGACTGGTCGGCAGGAGCCCGACTGGCGGGGCAGGGTTGCCGGCCCCGCCTTCGCGGGTCGCCCCCTCCGGGCGCGGTCTTGCGTGGGCGGATGTCAAGAAAAGGAGCAAAGCATGCCGATCTCGACACGCAGGCGCCATCTCCTCCTGGCCGTGATTATCGCGTTCGGCGCCGGGCTTGGCGCCCCCGTCGCGGCGTCGCCGGTCTTCGACAGTTTCGGGGCGCTGCCCGAGGCGACGTTCGGCGGCAGCGGAATTCCCAACGACGCGGTCGCCATCAGCACATTCACGCTGAACACCGCAAGCGAGGAGACGGTGACGGTCAAGCTCGGGCTCACCGCGACCGAGCGTTTTTCCAACCCGCCGCTCGGCAATGACGGCGCCGGCACGTTCTTCGCCGGGACCGGCGCCAATCTCGGCGGCCCCGGCAACCCGAGCAGCACGCTCGGCGCGACCTGGAACGTCGGCTATTTCATCGGCCTTGCGGGCGGCACCTTCGGCGACATCGCCGATCTCGTGACGATCGAGCTCCGCTACGATACCAGCCCCGACGGGCTCGACTTCGGCGTCTGGGATCTGAGCGCGAGCGTCGCCGCTCTCGGATTGTCGACGGCGACTGTTTTCCAGGACAGCCAGAATCTGCTCTTTTCCTTCCTCAATGATGGCGTTCCCGGCTTCATCACGCCGCCCGCGACGGCGTTCGATGCCGATGCCGCGGGGGTCTACAGCTTCGAGCTTCTGGCGACGGACGGAATCGGCAATCGTGTCGGTCTGAGCGCGATCGATGTGCGCGCGGTGCCCGCACCGGCAACAGGTCTTTCCTTCCTGCTCGGCCTGCTCTCGCTCGCCCTGTTCCGCAAAGCCCGCCGTCGCATCCATGGCGGATCAGACACGGGCGCGCGGCAGGCCGTCCTCAGGCGTGCTTGAAGAGCGCACCGAAGAGGGCGTAGTTCACGTTTGCCGCATCGATGATCGCCTCATAGTCGCGCGGATCCGTGATCTGGTTCACCAGCTCCCGGAAGCCGGCGACATGGTGCAGGTCCATGGTGCCGTGTGAAGAGAGGAAGCGAAACCCCGCCCCGTCGGCAATGCCGAGACGTTCGGCCACCGCCTTGGCGACCCGCCCGGAGTAATTGGCCGAGATCTCCTCGAGCACATGCACCATGCCGAGCACGCTCCAGGGATTGAGGCGTTCGGCGGCATAGTAGTTGTAGCCGATCATCGCCTGCACCGGGATCGCCGGCTTGCCGCGCACGACCGCATCGACATCGCCGCCGAGCGCACGGATGTCGTCGAGCACCCAGGTCTCGTGGCCCTTCTCGTCGTCGATATTGTGGTAGAGCGCATAGCGGAGGGCACGCCGGTCCTCGCCGCAGTGCGCGGCCGCGGCGGCCATGGTCGGGCAGAAATGCCAGACCACATGATAGAGCTGCTCGAGAAAGTCGAGATACTCCTCGCGGCTCATGCCCTCGCTCAGGAGGCGTTCGACGCCCGGCTGCAGCGTCGCCGCGGCGCGGGCCTCGGCGACGCCGTCGATGATCAGGTCATAGACCGATCCGCCGATCTCGCCTTCGGCCTTGCTGCGCCTGCGGGGCTGCGCGGCGGTGGCGGCAACCGAGACGACGGAGGGGGCGGTCCCGCGGGAAAGAACGGCGGAGTTTTCGGCATCCTTGGGCATGTCCTGCCTCCGATTGGCGGACGGGGGAGCGGGCGGTGCGGCTTCATGCTCCGACGGCCGCATCATGGTTCGGGGAGAGGGCGCGCTCGGGCGCGTGGCGGACGTTCGGGAGGGGCGCTGCGCCCGGACCTCGAGAGCGGCGGACGCTTCGGACTTTTCCCGTTCCATGCGCGCCATCTGCGCCTTGGCCAAGCGCTGCATCTTGCGCAGTTCGAGCCGACCGAGGGACATCGCCGTGTCGACCCAACTGCGCGCGATCTCCTCCATTTCGGCGAAGGAGACCGGATTCGTCGTGCGCCGCGCGGCGAAGAGACTGCGATGCGACTCAAAACGCTTGTCGGTCCGCTTGAGATAGTCGTGCAGCGCGTCTTCGCCGGCGCCGGGCTCGGCGAGGGTGTGGACGAGCCCCATCTCATAGAGATCTTCCGCGCTGTAGATCCGTCCCGAAAAGATCATCCGTTCCGCGATCCTTGCTCCGACACGGCGAGCGACGAGCGTATAGGCACCCATTCCGGGAAAAAGGCCGAAGAGGATCTCCGGAAAGCCGAACTGTGCGCCTCGCTCGGCGATGAGGACGTCGCTCGAGAGCGCGGATTCGAGACCGCCGCCCAATGCGTCGCCCGTGGCCAGGGCCACGGTGATCACCGGCAGATCCATATTGACGTGATTGGTGTAGCAGATCTCGATGCAGGAGCGGGCATAGTCCCACATGCCGTCGCGATCGCGGGCCTCGAGAAGCTCGACGAAATGGATGAGATCGCCGCCGAGATTGAAGATGTTCTTTTTCGACGACGCCCAGACCATGTAGCGGACCGGCGGCGTGGACGCGCCCGAACCGGCAAAGCCGGCTTTCATCGCCTCTTGCACGGCCGCGATATCGGAAATCAGCGCCGTCGTGAAATTGGGGCGCTCGCCATGACGCTGTACGCACCACAGGGCCTGAAAGGAGGGATCATATTCGAGATCGAGCTCGCGCATGGGGGGAAAGGGAATCCCCAGCTCATCCACATTCTCGAAAACGGCCTGGTCCGACCGGGTGAGCGCTTGCGCCCCGCCGGATACAACTCTGAGACGTGTCGCCATAACTTTCCCCATCAACGACTGCAGACAAAAAAGCGAAAAAAACGAAGCGTTACTACCGATTAAACCGATTTTGGAGACGAATGCAAAGCAGGAATTCAGTTTTCATTAAGGATATCCCGGTATCGTGAGGTGCCTAACAGCCCTGTCGCTTCGCCGGGCGGGAGCGATGGGTCCGGCCTGTCAGGGCATGAGCCGGTCTGCGAAAAGCGAGTGGGGGAGCCGTAAGTCAGGCTTTTCGCTGCCCTTTGGAGCGTTTCGCGAGACCTTTTATGACGCGGATTGCAATCGTCGACGACCGCATCACGAACCGACGCATATGGTCGCAGCTCGCCCATACGCTCGAGGACGATGTCATCGTCAATGCCTTCGCCGACCCGGCGGAGGCGCTTGAAAGCTTCGACAAGGCCGTCCCGGATCTGATCATCACCGACTTCAAGATGCCGGTCATGGACGGGGCAAGCTTCATCCGCAAGTTGCGTGAACGCCCCGACTGCGCGGACGTGCCGGTGATCGTCGTGACGGTCTATGAGGACCGCTCCTATCGCTATGAGGCGCTTCTGGCCGGGGCCACGGATTTCCTCATGAGCCCCGTCGATCATTTCGAGTTTCGCGCCCGGGCGCGAAATCTTCTCACCATGCGGCGGCAGCAGCTTCTGCTCAAGGAGCGGGCGGCGACGCTCAAGGAGGCCTTGAAGACGCAGACCCGGGCGCATCAGCGGGCGCTGTCGGAAAGTCGCGAGCGTCTGCTTGCGGTGATCAATACCGTGCCCGCGATCATCTATGCGACCGATGAAGAGGGAAACTGCCTGTTCATCAACTCCTTCGGCGCACAATTCGCTCAGGTCGAGCCGGAGGCCCTTATCGGCGGACCGCTTGACCCCCTGCTCGGCCGCGAAAAGGCGCGGCGGGATCTGAAGAAGACACGCGATCTGCTTGCCGAACCGGATGGGACGGTGCTCGTCTATGAAGAGGAATGGGGGGGTGAAAAGAACGAGGCCTATACCTTCCTGATGCGCAAGACGCGCCTGCGCGATCCCGCCGGCAAGGCCGCGGTGCTGACCGTCGCCAGCGACATTACCGAGCGCAAGCTGATGGAGCTTGCGCTGCTCGCGGCGAAGGAGCAGTCGGAAAAGGCGAACAAGGCGAAAACCGAGTTCCTCTCCAATATGAGCCACGAGCTCAGAACCCCGCTCAACGCCATTCTCGGCTTTTCCGAGATGATGGCGCAGGAGCAGTTCGGCGACCTCGGGGTGCCCCGCTATCGCGAATATGCCGAGGATATCCACAAGAGCGCCAGCCACCTGCTGCGTATCATCAACGACATCCTCGACCTCGCGCGGGTCGAGGAAGGCCAGCTCGTGCTCAAGATCGCGCCGCTCGATCTCGTTGCCGTGATGCGCGACTCCGAACGCATGGTAAAGCCGGAAGCGGAGCGCAAGACCCTCTCGATCACGGTCGAGGCGGGCGAGGATCTGCCGCTCATGATGGGGGATGCGCTCCGCTTGCGGCAGGTGGTGCTGAATCTTCTTGTGAATGCCGTCAAATTCACGCCCAATGGCGGACGGATTCGTCTTGTCGCTGCGGGGACACCAGAGGGCGGTTTGCGGCTTTCCGTCATAGACAATGGCATCGGCATGTCCGCCGAAGAACTCGAAGTCGCGCGGACTCGCTTCGGGCAGGTCTTCAAGACACCGGAATCAAAACTTTTCGCCGGCGTGGGGCTCGGCCTGCCACTTTCGATCGCTCTTGTCGAATTGCATGGCGGCTCGATGGAAATCGTCAGCGCGCCCGACAGGGGGACGACGGTGACCGCCATCTTTCCTCCCCGCTGCATTGTGGAGGGCGCTCATGAGGCGAGGGGGGGACGTCGAATTGGGAATGCAGGCTAAGGGCGTGTCGGGACGGCAGCGAAGACGCGGTTCGTTCCGTTTTTTCGGTCGCGTGCGACGGCAGTATCGTTGGCGTATCGCCGCAGCGGGTCGCCGCTTTTCGGGCGAACTGGGCCAGATTCGCATGCGCCTTCTCTATGCCGTCGGCATCTGGGCCTATGTCCTGGTCGCGATCCTGGTCTTCGGCGAGACGCTGCCGGATCTCTCGGCGCCGGTGCTGATCGTTGCTGCCGGCACGATCGTCGCGCTTGCCCTTCCGCTCCACCTTCTTGCCACCCTGCGCCTTTCCCATGCGCGGCGCGTCGTCGGCATGATCCATGATATCGGCGCGCTGTCGCTGTTCATGCATTTCGGCGGGGCAGTGACCGCACCGTTCTTCCCGGTTTATCTGTGGATCGTGCTCGGAAACGGATTTCGTTTCGGCGTTCCCTATCTGCTCGGGGCCGGGGCCCTTTCCGTCGTCTGCTTCGGGCTTGTCGTGGCGACCACGCCGGTCTGGGCCGAGCAGCTTCTGCTGTCGTCGGGACTGCTCGGCTCGCTCATCGTCATCCCGGCCTATGTGTCGTCATTGATCGGTCAGCTCCATCGCGCACGGGCGGAAGCCGAGCGTGCGAGCGCGGCGAAAAGCGAGTTTCTCGCCACCGTCAGCCATGAGGTGCGCACGCCGCTCAACGCCATCATCGGCCTCTCCGACATATTGCGCGCCGCGCCGCTCGAAGGCGAGCAACGCCAGATGGTGCGCTCCATCGGCACCGCCGGGCGGGCACTTCTCGAGTTGATGAGCGATATTCTCAGCCTGGCGCGGATCGAGGCCGGACGTCAGGACCGCCGCGACGAGGCCGTCTGTCTCTATCATCTGCTTGCCGAGCTTGAGGCGATCATCGCCCCGCAGGCACGCGCCAAGGGGTTGCTGCTTTCGCTCCAGATCGGGCTCGACATCCCGCAACGCATTCTGCTCGATCGGCGGCATCTGCAGAAGGTGCTGATCAATCTTCTCGTCAATGCCATCAAGTTCACCGATCAGGGCATGGTGAGCCTCCGCATCGAGCGTTGCGCCGGGCGCGCGGGAGGCGAACTCTGTTTCACGGTCAGCGACAGCGGGCGCGGCATCCCCGAAGCAGAGCAGGGCGCCATTTTCGAAAGTTTCACGCAATCGAGCCTGAATCGCCGTGACAGCGACGGCGGCGCGGGTCTCGGGTTGGCCATCGTCAAGCGCCTTGTCGAGCTCATGGACGGCAGCATCGCCCTCGAGAGCCGGCTCGGCGAGGGCGCGACCTTCAGGGTTCGCCTGCCGCTGATGGAGACCGGGGAAGACGGTGCGGCGGTGCCGGAGGTCTCGTCTCCGATCTTTGCTCCGGCGGCACTGGCCCCGGAGGTGCGACGGCTGCTGGGGGCGCGGTGTCCCCGGCTGGTCGAGGCGGGCTCGACGGATGCCCTGATCGACAAGGTGGCCGAATGGGGGCGCGAGAACGGCGAGCGTCCGGTGGTCTTCCTGCCCCGTTCCGATGGCGAGCATGCGGCGCTCATCGAGGCGGCCGTGCGTCTCGATGCGCTCGGGCTCTTTGCTCCGCCTCTCCTCGTCGCCGTCGATCTCGCGGCAGGAGCGGCGCCGGATACCGCGGTGCCGCCGCAGGTCCTTGCCATTATTACGCGCGAGTCCGGGGAGGACGAGGTCGCGCGCCTGCTGTCTCTCATTGCCATTCTGCTCGATCATCAGGTCGGCACGGAGGAGCGCGAGACGGCCGAAGAGGCGCCCACCATGCGGTCTCTTGATGTGCTGGTCGCCGAGGACAACCGGGTGAACCGACAGATCGCCGAGCGCATTCTCGAACAGCTCGGCCATCATGTCGACTGTGTCGAGGATGGCGAAGCGGTTCTCGAAGCCATCGAGACGGCGCGCTACGACGTCATTTTCATGGATGTCAACATGCCGGTTTTGAACGGCCTCGAGGCGACCCAGATGATCCGCGCCATGGAAGGCGGCGATCATCGCACCCCGATCATCGGTCTCACCGCCGACGCGACGGCGGAGGCGAAGCGGCAGTGCGAGGAGGCGGGGATGGACGCGGTGAGCTTCAAGCCGGTATCGCCGGCGGCGATCCGGACCGTTCTCGCCCGCGTCCTGCCGCAGGAGGCGCTGGCCGGCGACGAGGACGCATGCCCCGGCAACGTCATCACCCATCCGCAATTGCAGAACCCGCGCGCGCAGGTCATCGAAACGGAGAAACTGGCCGAACTCGAGACCATCTGCTCGGAAGAGCTGCTCGAGCGGCTCAAGGCCGAATTCGTCGAGGATGCGGAAACCCTGCTGGAGGAGATCCGCGAGGCGATCGGCGCGCGCGATCTTCGCACGTTCCGCGATACCGCGCATGCGATCCGCAGCATGGCGGCGAACATGGGGGCGGCGCGGCTCCTGAGCTTGTGCAATCGCTGTCGCAGCTTCGCGCCCGATACGCTGCGGGAACAGGGGGAAGCGTTTTTCGCCGAGCTCGAGCATGAAATCGCGCTCGTCCGCGAGGCCCTCCTGCCGGCGGGTGAAAGCCCGGTCATCCGGCGCAGCTTCAAGGACCGGCGTTGAAGCTTCCAAGAGCAGCGGATCCGCTTCTCCGAGTCGGCCCCGGTGCTCGCCGGGCGTTGTGCCGACAACTTTGCGGAGGGCCCGATATAGGCCGGCAGCCCTGAGATGAGTGCACAAAAATTGTGCATATTCTTTTGCGGCGCCGCGATCTTGAATGGCCGGCAACGACTTCCACGCATATCGAACTGTTCTTATATTCGGCATATGAATAAATAATGCGCACGTAGAAATACATTATAGACGAATCGAATATTATATTGCAGCGCAATAAATCCACTCTTTAGCCTGTTGGGCGTCCGGTCCGTTCCCGGTCCGGACGGAACATCACCCAACAGGAGACCGGACATGATCAACGGAACACGGGTCAGGGCAGGGGGGCTGTGCGTCGCCTGCATTCTCGTCTCGCACGCGGCGCGGGCGGCGGGCAACGAGGGCGCGACGGCATCGGCCGCCGAACCGGCGACAAGCGTCTCGGCGACGGTCGCGCTGGTCAGCGACTATCGCTTCCGCGGGGTGACCGTCAGCGGGAAGGATCCGGCCCTTCAGGGCGAGATCGCGCTCGAAAGCGCCTATGGCCATCTCGGCGTCTGGGGGTCGTCGATCGAGAGCTTCAACGGAGCCGGGCTCGAGCTCGACGCGACGGTGGGCAGGTCCTTCGCCCTGTTCGGGCTCGACAATGATGCAGGGCTCATCGCCTATGTCTTTCCCGGCGGCAGCGATACCGATTATGTCGAGGTCTACGTCCGGACCGGCGGCGAGTTCGCTGTGCTGGGATGGAGCGCGGGCATCAACTATGCTCCGGATCAGCGGAATATCGGGGGCACCGACAGCGTTTACGGCCATTTCGAGCTGTCGCTCCCCCTCGCGCGACCTTCGCTGCGGCTTGATGCCGGTATGGGATTCGAGGACGGGGCGTTCGGCGACAACAAGTGGGACTGGCATCTGGGGCTCGCCTGGGCCATCCACGGCTTCGACCTGTCACTCGCCTATGTCGACGCCCGTGACGATGCGCGTGCCATTTCCGGAACCGCCGTCTTCACGATCTCGCGCGGATTCTAGGCCGCGCCGGTCGGGGCGTCATCGGTCTCTTCGATCTCGACGATCTCGACCTCGCCTTCGGCGTTGGCGGTCAACGCGATGCGTCCCTCCTTGAGGGCCAGTGCATCACGGCCGAAGAGCGCGTAGCGCCAGCCCTGAAGTGCCTTGACTTCGGCATGGCTGTCGGCGGCGAGGCGGTCGATGTCCGCGCTGCTGGCCACCAGGCGGGCGGCGACCCCGGCTTCGCGGCAGCGAATGCGCAGGAGCACCTTGAGCAAGTCGGCGACGGGCGGGGTCGGACGCCGCGGACGTTTGCGGTCCGGCGAATCCGGCGCCGCCGCGATCGGCGCCGCGCGGGCGCGTTCGATGGCCTGCCACAGACTCTTGCCCATCCGGCTCGCTTGGAAGCCCTTCGAGAGGCCGCGGATATGGGAGAGATCCTGCGGTGCTTCGGGCGGATGCGCGGCGATTTCGAGCAGCACCTCGTCGCGCACCACGCGGTTGCGCGGGATATCGCGCTTTTGCGCCTGCTTCTCCCGCCATTCCGCAAGCACCTTGAGCCGCGCGAGGAGGGCCGGCGATGCGCTGCGCGTCCTGATCCGCTTCCAGGCGTCGCGCGGATCGAGACGGTAGGTGTCGGGGTTCGTCAGGATCGCCATCTCTTCCGCCACCCAGCTCTCGCGCCCGGTCTCGGCAAGGCATGCCGCGAGATGCGTGTAGACACCGCGAAGATGCGTCACGTCGCCGAGCGCATAGGCGATCTGGCGTTCGCTCAAGGGGCGTCGGCTCCAGTCGGTGAAGCGCGCCGTCTTGTCGAGCCGCGCGCCGACGATCTGCTTGACCAGCGTTTCGTAGCTCGCCGCTTCGCCATAGCCGCAGACCATCGCCGCCACCTGCGTGTCGAAGATCGGCTTCGGCAGGCGGCCGGTGGCGTGATAGACGATCTCCATGTCCTGGCGACAGGCGTGGAAGACCTTGAGAACGTCGGGGTCGAACAACAGATCGTAAAGCGGCGCAAGGTCGATGTCGGGCGCGAGCGGATCGATCGCAT
>CAZAEP010000032.1:0-15469 GCA_964484045.1 uncultured Sphingomonadales bacterium | reverse complement strand
GCTCTCCGACAGCGATAGACTCGAACTGGTGCTGGACGACCTGGTGCTGCCGCGGGTCGAAATCCGACTGGCGGCGACGCATGCGGCGGCGTGGCAGCGGCGCCTCGACGCCCTGCTGCCGCAATCACGCGAAACCGTGCAGCGGGTATGAGAGCGATGGATCTGCCCAATCCCATTCTCTATGCCATTCCGGTCTTCGTGCTGCTGATTCTGGCGGAGATGATCTACGGCCGCCTCACCGGGCGCGCCCGCTTCGAGCCCAGGGATACGGCCACCAGTCTCGTCATGGGGCTCGGCAGCCAGTTCGCGGGGCTGCTCTCGCGCGGCCTCGTGCTCGCCATCGGCCTTCGGGTATGGGAGCATTACCGGATCTTCGACATCGGCTTTTCCTGGTGGACGATCATATTGGCCTTTCTCGGCGAGGATCTCGCCTATTATGTGGGCCATCGCGCCGCGCACCGCATTCGCTGGTTCTGGGCCGCACATGTGATCCATCATTCCTCGCAGCACTACAATCTATCGACCGCGTTGCGGCAGACCTGGACCAATCTTCTGGCGCTCAATTTCATCTTCCGCCTGCCGCTCTTTCTCGTCGGCTTTCACCCGCTGCTCATCGCCTTCGTCGCGGCGCTCAATCTGGTCTATCAGTTCTGGATCCACACCGAGGCGATCGGACGCCTGCCACGCTGGTTCGAGGCCGTCTTCAACACGCCGTCGCACCATCGCGTGCACCACGCCACCAACCCGCGCTATCTCGATTCCAACTATGCCGGCACGCTGATCGTCTGGGACCGGCTCTTCGGCACCTTCGTTCCCGAGGACGATGCCGAGCCCTGCCGATACGGCATCGTCAGGCAGCTCGGCACCTTCAATCCCTTGAAGGTCGCCTTCCACGAATGGCTCGGGATTCTGCGCGATCTCGTGCGCGCGCGCGGCCTGCGGGAGCTCGCCGGCTATCTCTTCGGCCCGCCGGGCTGGAGCCCGGACGGATCGCGGCTCACCTCGGACGGCCTCAAGGCCCGCTGGGCCGCGCGCTCGGAAGCCGAGGCGGCGGAATGACGGGTCGGGACACGGCCTGAGAATGGTCGTCGCCCGCCCTCGCCCTCCTGGTCGCCCGCCTTCGCTTCCCCGTCGACGCACCTCCCGTGTCCCCCGACATTTCCAGCGTCATCCGCCGGCCCTCTTTCTGTCGTCACCCGCCGGCTTGACCGGCGGGTCCACCGGCAGGCAGGGCGCCCGGCATGGTGGGGCAACGGCTCAGCCGCGGCGTCCGCGGCGGTACGCCCGGCGATCGAGGACGAGGGCAAGGAGGAGTCCGGTGACGCCCCCGATGAGGGCGCCGGGCACCGGAGCGTAGAAACCGAAGCCGCCGATCGCGGCGCCGAGAATGAGGCCGAGAAAGAGGAAAAGACCGATGCGGCTGAAATCGCGCGGCCGCTTGATATGGTCATGAGACGCTTTGTCGCTCATTGATGTCACCCTTTTTCCGTCCCTGGCCCTTGCACCCTATCGGCCTGCGGCTCTATTTCAAGCTCGGCACCCTCTTGCGGTGGGTCCGTCCTCGCAAGTCCGTTCGGAGGAGATGGTTCATGTCACATGCGGATCCCATTGTCATCGCCGGCATGGCGCGCACGCCGATGGGCGGCTTCCAGGGCGTCTTCGCGACGGTCCCGGCCGCGGAGCTGGGCGCAACCGCCATCCGCGCGGTGCTCGAACGCAGCGGTCTCGATGCGGACGCGGTCGACGAGACGATCATGGGCTGCGTTCTCCCCGCCGGCCAGGGACAGGCGCCGGCGCGTCAGGCATCGAAAAAAGCCGGGATTCCGGATGCCACCGGCGCCGTGACGGTCAACAAGATGTGCGGTTCGGGCATGAAGGCGATGATGCTCGCCCACGACTCGATCCTTGCCGGCACCAACCGGATCGTCATCGCCGGGGGCATGGAGAGCATGACCAACGCCCCCTATCTTCTCATGAAAGCGCGCGCCGGCTACCGGCTCGGCCATGGCGAAGTGAAAGATCACATGTTCCTCGACGGTCTCGAGGACGCCTATGAGCGTGGACGCCTGATGGGCACCTTCGCCGAAGACACCGCGCGCCACTATCAGTTCACCCGCGAGGCGCAGGACGCCTATGCGCTCGAAAGCCTCAAGCGGGCGCGGGCGGCGAGCGAGGACGGCACCTTCGCGGACGAGATCGCGCCCGTGAGCGTCACGAGTCGCAAGGGCACGGCGACGGTGGAGACCGACGAGCAGCCGGCGCGGGCGAAACCGGAGAAGATCCCGACGCTCAAACCCGCCTTCGCCAGGGACGGGACGGTCACGGCGGCCAATTCGTCGTCGATCTCGGACGGCGCCGCGGCGCTGCTCATCATGCGACGCTCGGAGGCCGAACGCCGGGGGCTTCCGGTCATCGCCGAAATCAAGGCGCACGCGACCCATGCGCAGGAGCCGCGCTGGTTCACCACCGCACCGGTCGGCGCCATCGAGAAGGTTCTCGAGAAGGCCGGATGGTCCAAGGACGAGGTCGATCTATGGGAGGTGAACGAGGCCTTCGCCGTCGTCGCCATGGCGGCGATGCACGATCTCGGTCTGCCCCATGACCGCGTCAACGTCCATGGCGGCGCCTGCGCGCTGGGTCATCCGATCGGCGCCTCGGGGGCGCGCATCGTGGTGACCCTTCTCAATGCATTGCAAAAGCACGGCGGACGCCGCGGAGTCGCGAGCCTGTGCATCGGCGGCGGCGAGGCGACGGCGGTGGCGCTCGAGCTTCCGGACTGAGCCGGCCACGCGCCCTCCCCGGGGATTCCGGTAAACATTCCGTTAAGGCATTTGATTCCCGGGGCCGGATCAGGCACCATGGCGCGTTCCGTTTCCGGAGGGGGCAATGGCCGATCAAAGAGCCGCGAATCTGAAGATCATCACCGAAGAACGCGCCGCGCAGGCGTTTCTCGATCCGACACGACGCATGCTCGCGAGCGCGCTCAGGAAACCGCAATCGGCCGCCGGTCTCGCGCAGCGTTTCGGCCTGCCGCGCCAACGCGTGAACTATCATCTGCGCACGCTCGAAAATCTCGGCATGCTGGAGCTCGCGGGAACGCGGCAGCGGCGCAATTGCACCGAGCGTCTGCTGCAGCTCACGGCGGATGCCTACTGCATCGACCCCGGGCTGCTGGGCGAGCTGGGCCGTCCCACCGAGCCGGTGAACGATCGTTTCGGGATCACCGCCGTCATCCTGCGCCTGAGCCGGGCCTTGAGCGACATCATCGCCCGCAAGCGCCGCGCCGAGCGCGAGGGACGCCGCTTCGACAGCCTGTGCGCCGAGGTGACGCTCGCTTTCGAAAACCGCAGCGAGCAGCAGTCCTTCATGATCGAACTGCAGCGCTTCCTCAAGGAAAAGGCGGAGATGTACCGCATCGACGACGAGCGTAAATGCCGCCGCTTTCGCGTCCTCATGACGGCCTATGAGCAGGGCGAGTAACGCGGCCCCTTGCGCCCCCCGTCCGCATACATATATTTATTCGATATATATTGCCTGGAACAGGGAGGGGACGATGCTGCGCCTGCTGCTCAATATTCTCTGGCTCATTTTCGGCGGTTTCCAGATGGCCATGGGATGGTGGCTGGCGGCACTGTTCTTCGCCTTCTCCATCGTCGGCCTTCCTTGGGCCCGCGGGGCCTTCAACATCGGACTCTACACGCTCTGGCCCTTCGGCAGCGAGGCGGTGCGCCGGGACGAATACACGGGCGAGGAGGACATCGGCACCGGCCCCCTCGGCTTCATCGGCAACGTCATCTGGTTCGCGCTTGCCGGCTGGTGGCTGGCGCTCGGCCATATCCTCATCGCCATCTTCTGGACCTTGACGGTCATTGGCCTGCCCTTCGCTTATGCGCATCTCAAGCTCATCCCGATCACGCTCTTTCCGATCGGCATGATGGTGGTCTCGCGCGAGCCCGCCTTGCGCCCCTATGCGCCCCGCACTTGACCCCGGCCCGCCTGCCGCCTCAGGAGGTCGCCACGGCACCGTTCCTCAGCTCGCCCTCGAGCTGCGCGAGGGCCCATCTCTCGATCGCGTCCCGCGGTTTGAAACTCTCGATGAAATCGACGAGGTCGATGATCCGGTCGCTCTCGCTGAAACTCGATTCCGTGGTCCTGTGCAGGACCGAGTACAGGAGATGGATGCGCTCGCCGACCGGGATTCCCTTGATCCCGGGACGGACGAAGTGAAATGTGCGCAACAGGTCGAAATGCGGCCGCACCATTGTTCCCGCCGATTCAAAATCGACGGCCCGGACCCGGCCCGCAGCGTCGGCAATGAAATTGGCGAGCTTGGGGTCGCCGACGAAAAGGCCGGCGCGGTGGAGGCGCGACAGGATGCGAAGCGCCTTCCCGAGATGATCGACCGTCAGGGTTCCCTCGTGCTTGCGCTTGAGAAGATCCGCACCGGGGATTCGTTCCAGAACCAGGACATTGCGGTCGTCGAATTCGAAATACCCCTGCAGCCGGGGTGCGACATCCGCGAGCGACCTGTCCTCGAGCAGGCCGAAAAAAGCATGCTCATGGCGCAACAGATCCATTCCGTCCCGGCCGTCCGGCAGGATCTGCCCGTAACGGAAACCGACCTTCAGCACGAGGTCGCGGAATTCGGATGCGTCGAGATCGAATGCCGCATAGATCCCCCCCTTGCCGCCTTGGGCGAGCACTTCATAGACGGGAAAGCGGCCTAGAAGGCGATCGAAATCCTTTCGCGCGACCGGCGGCTCACAAAGGGAAAGGAAGGGGTCCGCAACAAGATCCCGGATCCAGAGGGGATTGCGCGTTCTGTCGTCCTCGTGGAGCACGCCATTCACGCGGAGCGGGCCGCCATCGAAGGAACCGAAACGGTAGGATAGCGGAAGTCCGCCGCCAATCGGGAGCGCGAAGGGCGGCAAGGGCGCACGATGGCGAAACGCGCACAAGGCATCCTTGAGACCCTGCACCACCGGAGACGGATCATCTCCTTCGGCGAAATAGGCGATGATCACCTTGCCGATCTGGGAATAGCCGTAAAGACCGGCATTGAGCTTGCGCAGCACCTTGTCGGACGCGGCATATTTATAGCTGACGCCGAATGACGCGAAGACGTTCCCGGCCGCGGCCAGCGTCTCGAGAAAGAAGGGACGCGACGCGGAAACATACAGCTTCCACCCTTGGGGCGCTACGACGGGCGGCCCGGCATGATACCACTTTGCGGGCGCTCCCCGCGCCTGCGCGGCGTCGCCTTCCGGCGCGGGAATGACGAGCTCCGGAAAACGCCCCCTGAACGCCGATATTTCCGAAAGCGAAGACACCTGCCGATGTTCCGACCCGTCTCGCCTGCCCGCCTGCATCCCGCGGCCGTCGACATGCCACCGACACCGCCATCAGCCGGCAGATGCAGACGGTCAGTACGCGCTCGGCGTAAAGATGAAGATCGTCGTCACCGTGACCGTCGTGATCGTCGCGGCGACCGCCGGATCACCCGACGGCAGCCCGCGCATGAGATCATCGTGTCTGGTGATAAAGTCGACAAGCACGGCCGCCCGTTCGTCGTCGCTGGTCTTGCCCTTCAGTTCATCCCGAAGCCGTGCGAAGCGTTCCGGGTTCGACTTGATTTCCCTGATCGCCGCGAGCATCCGCACCTGGGCTTCGCGCGGGTCGACCGCGGGGCCGTTCTTCGGATCCCTGCATCCCATATTCTCGCCGGACATCGGCCCTCTCCATCAAAAGTTGCCGTCTCCGAATATATACTCTACTAGATTTTCCGATTCAATGCACGACTTTTGCGTGTTTCCGCGCGCCGCGTTCCGACGTCAGGTCCGACGACCATCGAGGCCGTGGGAGCGCAGAACGTCAATCAGATGCCGCTCGAACCGGACGGGATCGGCCCGCCCCTCCGCGAGGTCCTTGCCGCCGAGCAGGAGCGAAACCCGACCGTTCCCCAGCAGTACTCCGGCATCGCAGGCGGCGATGAATGTCATCATGTCGTGCAGGGCGGTGATCAGCGTCAGCCCGTCCCGCTCGACCTTGACCCGGAGCGCCTGACGCAGATCGAAACCGACCACGGGATCGAGCGAATTGAAGGGCTCGTCGAGAATGACGAGGTCGTGGCCCATGGCGAAGGCGCAGCCAATCGCGATTCGTTGTCGCATTCCGGCGGAGCAGGTCGCGATCTTCCGGTCGAGCAGAAACGTCAGTTCGAGCGCATCCGTCAAGGGACCAAGGGCCTCTCGCCAACCGCCCGCCCGCCGGGCGACGAGATCGAGCACCTCGCGACCCGTCAGAACACCGGGGAGCATCTCCGCCTTCGGCATGAAGCCGATCCGGCGCGCGCGCGCCTCGCGATCCGTCGCGAGATCGATCCCGTCGATCTTGCACACGCCGGACGCGATCGGCAGTCGGCCGGCCAGCGCCCGCAGCAGGCTTGTCTTGCCGGCCCCGTTCGCCCCGATAACGCCATACCAGATGCCCGGCGCGATGGTCAGGGCGACATCGTCGACGGCCAGCGTCGGGCCGCGCCGAACCCGCAGGCGCTCCAGGCAGACGCTCCCCTTCATGGCATGATCCAGCTTCTCGCGGATGCCCGTCGCCCGGCCAGGAGCAGAAAGACGACGAGGACCACAGGCAGGAGAACGGGCAGCATGAGCCCGATCACGGCGATGGCCCACAGGCTGCACAGCAGAACGAACTCGGCGGGGCGGGGAGGAAAGATCCGGAACACCATCAATTGCAGCACGCGGTACAGCAACACCGCGAGACCGGGGAGAAGAACCGACAGCATATAAAACGGATCAAGAGACAGCAGGGCCGCCGATGCGAGAACGCCGGCGGCGATCAGGCCGCGCAGAAGGTTCCGTTTCAGACTTTGGCTGACGCCATAGCCCGCGATTCTTTCGAAGTCGATCGTCGCATGATCCAGAGGAGAGAACAGGGCGACATGGATCATCGCGATCACGCCTGCGGCGCTTGCCGCTTCCTCGAAGGGAACGACATGAGCCAGAACCGCCACCACCGGGCCAAGGAGCAGGAGGCTCTGCCCCAGTCGGCGGCGCGACCGCCGCCAGCGCAGGGCCATGGGCGTTCGGGCCGCTCCCCTTCTCTCGCCGCCGGCGACACCGGACAGCAAGTCGAGCACCAGCCATGCCGTGCTCCCCCCGACCAGCCAGCCGGCAAGAACGAACGGCGTCAATGCCGGCGCAAAGGCGGCCACGACGGCGCCGGCAAGCGCCAGCGCAAGGCCATGTCCCGCAAGGCGGTACCGCCATGCCGTGACGGCATTCAGGGCTTCGGCCGCGAGGTGGGTTTGTGTCGAATGCATCGCCAGTTGCCGGGACAGTGCGCGTTCGACCATGGCGGAAAGCAAGGCCGCGGCCGCGGCCGCCACCAGCATCCGCCGGTCCGCCGGTACGGCTTCGAGGGCGGCCTTGAGGGAAAGCAGGACGACGAACAGAAAGATCGCGAGAAACAGACCATCCCGCCAGTTCACCACGGTCTGCCGCAGAAGGCCGCGCAGAACCGCGCCCTCATAGCGCAAGAGCCGCCGCACGCTTCCCGTCTTCGCCGTCACCATTGTCGCCTCGCCCGCACGCTCTCCGGAGGACCGACGAAAACGGTCGCATGATTCATGACGCATGCCGCACGCAGGCCGTCGTTCCGGCAACGACGCCGGCTCATGCGGCGACCGACCGGCGCGCCGTCGGCGGGACGATTCGCGGCAGCGCCTGAACCGTTCCCGAAATCACCAGAACCAACCCTTGCCGCTCCCAGTCTGCGATCAGATGACGGAGCCCCTCTTCGCCCCCCAGCGCGGCAAAGGCGGCCGGTTCGTGATCGGCGAAGGCAGCCGCCAGTCGCACCCGCGCGCGCAGCTCTTCAAGATAATGCAAGAGCTTCGCTTGCGGCGGGTCGAGGACGCGCTCGATCCGCGCGCCGCTCCTGCGGCTGTCCATGAGGTGCGCCGTGCCGTCGGGCCGATAGGTGACGTGAAAGTCTGCACCGCGGCGCCACGCCTCTTTCCAGTTCGCAATCGCCCGCCCGACCTTCTTGCGACTGTCGGCGAGACGCCGATCGGGCGGGCGCACCGCCTCATAGCGGAAGCGGTACACCAGACGGTCCAGCAGCGCCTCATCGACCGGGAATACGTCCCTGTAGCTCTCATGCGCCCCCAGCACGCGAATGCCGAGCTTTTCCGGCGTTTCGTAAAAGGGACTGAAGCGATGGACCTCGAACGGGCTCATGCCGCTGGGCGGGTCGAGATGGTAAAGCCTCGGAAACATCCTTGCCATGTTTTCATAGCTTTCCGCGCTTTCATCGGGAAAGTTCGAAATCAGATTCCAGCTTACCATGATGCCCTGCTGCTTCGACAGACGCAGGGTCTGGACGTTCTGCGCCGCGCTGACCCCCTTGCGCATCAGCTTGAGAACGTCGTCGTCGAGGCTCTCGATACCGGGCTGAATCCAGCGGACACCGGACCGTGACAACAGCGCGATCTCCTGCCGACGCATATTCGACTTGACCTCGTAGAAGATGCTCCACTCCTTGCCCGCCGCCGCGATCGCGGGCAGCTCTTCGGTGAAGAAGCTGCGCGGCATGATCAGATCGACGGCGAAAAAATTGCGCACGCCGTAGCGGCACGCATAGTCCTGCAGTTCCTCCAGCAGGCCGCCAGCGCCGCGCTTGCGATAGCGGATGATCTCGTTCAGGCCGCAGAAGGTGCACTGGACCTTCTCGCCGTACCAGCAGCCGCGACTGCTCTCGAAGGGAATCCAGACCACACTGTCTGCGAGAACGGCGGTGCGATCCACGCGTGCGAAATAGGCGTCGAAGTTCAGCGCATCCCGGTGTCGCGAAAGCCTGTGCAGACCCGTCGCCGGAGCGCTGAGAACCGCCCCCTCCTCGCGCCAGCTTATGCCGGCGACATCGGCCAGAGGGCGCTGTCCGGCAAGGGCCTCGCTGAGACGGGGAAGCACGGTCTCGGCTTCCGAATGAACGGCGATATCCAGCTCCGGGCACATCTCGAGCAGGGCGCGTCCCATGTCTCCGGCGCAGGCGGCGCCGCCGATGATGATCGGCACATCCCGCCGCCTCTCGCGGATCCGCCTTGCGAGCGCGATCGTGGCGCCCGTCTGCTGCGCGGTCAGGGTAAAGCAGATGGCGTCATAATCGAAGCTGCACAGTTCCTTCAGGCAGCCGTCGAGGAATCTCTCGACAAGTGGTGTTCCGAACAGGAGAAAGTCTCGCTGTATTTCCCCCGAGAAAAAATGCATGTCCGGGATTTCCTGCGTCGTATCGTACCGAAGCGCGTCGAAATAGAATTGCGAGAACAGGCGCTCCCCAATGTACGTCCCCGTATTGGCGACTTCCCGATAAAGATGCGGACCGGTCATATCTATGAAGTCCACGTAGAATTCAAAGACGTCCGATTCTATGCCGCTCGTCCGCAGAACGTCCTTGACAATGGCCAGCTGTATGGAGGGCATATGGGCCCAGAACCACGGCATGGCGACGAGCGCGAATTTTCGCGTCCCCGTCTCGCGGCACCGCCGGTTATCCGGCCCGTTTCCCTCGTCGATGCCGCGCCGCTCGACCGCAGGTCCTGCGGCCGCCGCGCCTTTTCGCCGCGCCGGGCGATGCTCCGTCCCCGTCGTTCGTTCCTCCTGCCCCTCGGGTCGGGGACCGGACATCCGCAGGTCGAGCGCGCGCAGCCCCGCCAGGCAGACGCGATCCCGCAAGGCGCGCAGCGTAGCGGTCCGCGCACCGCGAAAAACCGCCATCCAGGCATCCGGATTTCCAAGCGCGTCCTCCGACATATGTGATATGGATTCCATGGCGCGGGCGTCGCGCTCCTCTTCCGGCGTGCGCCGCATGGCGATCAGGGCCTCGAGATAGACAAGCAGGGTGCGGGCGGTGCCGAGTCCTTCCATGGCGCGTGGTCCCTCCGGTGGCGAGGACGTGCAGAATATCAGGAAGATTGTATTGCGCCAACTGCGGACACTTTTTACATGTGACGCGTCCCTGCCCGCGGGCGGATCGGTTCATGTTCATGGATCGCTGCTCGACGACGCCGCCTTCCGTTCCGACGGCAGTTCGGACATCGACCTGATCGTGATCTGGCCGAGCCTGGATCGACGCATCTATCGCACCATCCGTCGGCAGCTCGCCTCGATGCGGCTCGCCGGACGGTGCGTGCATGTCGAGACGCGGGTCGGCCCTTGCCTGCCATCGGATGGCAGGCGGCGGCCCGAGTGCTCGATACCTCTGCACGCCCAGATCCTGCCCCATGCCGCATACCTCTCCCCCGCGGCACGACTGGCGCTCGAGGGAGTAGCGGCGACCATCCTCGGCGCGCCTCTCCCGTCACTCGGGCACGAGGAAGTCCGGGGCGCGCGGGCCGCGGCCTTTCGCCGCCGGGACCTCACGACGGTTCATGACATGGTCTGTGCGCGCCGCAGCGCATATTGGCGCTGGTCGGAAGGCGGGAGGTTTCGACGGCTCTTCCGCTCGGTAGCGGTCGCGGACCCGCGCGGGCTGGAAAAGCTGCGCCGCCATGCCGCCGCTATGCTGGTCGGATGGGCGGTCATCGAGGCCATGCGGCAAGACGAAGCGGGATCCCGCGTCCCTCCCGATCTGCTTCTTGCGCTTGCGTCCTGCGTCGACGAGCGATCACGATTCGAGATGTTGTGGACCCGCCTGCCGTCGTTACAGGAAGAAACCGGCGAGTGAGAAGCGCATGTTTTCTCCCGCCAGGGGCGAAACGGGCTTGACGGCATGCAGGAGCGCGTGACGCATCATCACGAGGCGGTTCCTCTTGGGGAGAATGAACTCGCCGATGCCGCGCCGGACCGATGTCGGTTGCGAGAATCCGGCGCCCTGCCGAAATCCGAGGTCGATCGATCTTTCATCCGCTTCCGCTTGCCGCGGTTCGCGAAGGATCATCAGTTCCCCGCCCCAGTTTCCCCGCCATTCCTCATGAAGATAATAGGCGAACGCCCCGCGATATCCGTCGTCGTTTCCCCGGTCGTCGTGCCAGGGAAGGCCCCAGCCGGCCCGATAGAGATAGGCGGAGAGGACATATTTTATCTCGCTCGCGTCCTGGGCGGTCAGGTCGGCGATAAGGTCGAAATGTTCTTTCATCGCCTCGAAGAAGAGATCGAGCGGGGTGTCCGTGGGATAGCGGGCGCCGGGCCTGTCCGTGTCGCCATAGCATCTCGGGCCGGTCACGAGAGCCTGTCCCTCCAGAGGGTGCCAGACCTTGTTCCACTCGAACCCGTTCTCGAAGAAGTACTTCTCGCGCTTCACGAAATCGTGCAGACGCGCGAGACTGTCCGGATCAAGAAGATCATCGATGACGACATAATCGTCGTTCCGCTCCACAATCATGTGGCTGGCCATCCTGCCGTCCGAATGCCGTTTCCGGAATGAGCCGTCGTGTAATCCTATACGAATTTTTCCCGCTGTGACAACGCATAATAGCAATAGTGACTGGCGACATGCCTCTATGCGTGCGATTTCCCTGTGCGGACCGCATGTCGGCGTGGCGGCACGCCGAGGAAGGCATGCTGTCCGCCGCGCGGCACTGTCAGGCGCCCGGGAAGATGCGCACGTCGCGCCTTCAGGCCGCCTGTGCCAACCGGCGCCGAAGGCGCACGACGGTGCCGAACCCCACTAAGGCGCCTTGTCCCTGACCGCGAGTATGCGCTCGATCAGCGCCGGATCGTCGGGCAGAAGACCCGCCGCGGGCAGGCGCGGCACCAACTCCCGCCATTTCGGCCACAGGGCGAAGGCCTGCGCGAAGAGATCGAGAGACTCGTCGACGCGGCCTGAAGCGGCGAGCGTTGCGGCATGCCAGAAGATCATCTCGTGATTGCCCGGCGCCATGGATTCCGCCGTGGCGTACGCCTTGAGCGCCTCCTCGACCTTGCCCTCGGCCCACAGCCCGTCGCCCTCGTCCATCTTGCGATAGGCGCGTGCCAGCGTGAGCAGGCGCCTGAGCTCCTTCACGGGCGTCGCGTGATCCTCGATGCGCAGGTCGAAGATACGGCCCTCCCACGGCACCGCCTGACGCGCACCGCTGACCACCAGCAGCGCCGCCGACTGCCGGCCGCGAATATCGCCGCCCTCGGCCTGCGCCGCCTCGAGCGCCGCCATCAGGCGTTCCGCGAGATCGCCTTTCGTCCTCTCATAGGCGCGCACCATGGCATCGCAGACGGTCGGCTTCTCCATCAGATTGGCCTGGACGCTATAGCCGTCGCCGACATGATGGCAGGCCTCGGCGATATCCTTGGCCCCGGTATGTGCGGCCGCACGCCCCTTTGCATCGACCATGCCCACCTGGCGCACCTCGGGCAGCGGGTCGAGCTTGAGCAGCGCCTTGAGAGCATCGGGCGCCGCCTTGCCGGCCCGCATGAGGTCGAGCCCCAGAGGACCGTAGCTCACCTCGGTGAAGGATTGCGTCGCCACCGCGCCGACACCCGGCTCGGCCCAGATGACGCGGCTGCCGACCGAAAACCAGTGCGACTGCACGGCGACCCCGATCTCACCGGTCTCGGCGTCGCGGGCGACGATGGAAAAGGTGTGATCCGGACGCCGCGGCTGCACCGCCCGCTCCGACCCGGCGAGGGTCGCCATGACGGGGAATCCCCCGAACAGGACGCCAAGAATCAAAGGCCCTGCGATCCGTTTCATTGAACGCCTCCCCGTTTCAATCTTCCACACCCTGCGCCGCCTCCGGCGCAATCACCCGAAGTGTCGCGCCGATGCTGACGGTTTCGCAAGAAAATCCTCACCTTTCCTTCAGGACCGAGCCCCCGGGGCATGGCAGAGGTGCGACGGTGGCCACATGAGCTGCAACTCGGCCACGCACTGCGCTTCCTGACCAATCCCGGAAAGATGCCGGGGGGCCGGGGGTGGCGACTCGTCCACCCCCGGCAACATTGTGCCGCCGAGATGTCCGGCCGTCTCCTGCCCGTCTGCAATTCGTGGTCATGCCGAAGCGCGTCTGTTACATTCATCATCGGATTCCGAGGGGAAGCAGATGCCCGGCACCGTCCGGCCGCCCAATGCCAAGCTCCGTGTCGGTACCTTCGAGGTCGATTCGGCGCGCAATACCATCACCGGCGCGGATGGCACCTCCATACACGCCGAGCCGAAAATCATCGAACTCCTCCTGCAACTCGCGGCGCATCCCGGTGACGTCCTGAGCCGCGACCATCTCATCGAAACCGTATGGAACGGAGCCTGTGGCGCGGATCAGTGCCTGAGCGCGACGATCTCGCGCCTGCGGCGCATCTTCGGAGATGCGCCCGCGCACCCGGGCTATATCGAGACCATTCCGAAACGGGGATACCGTCTGGTCGCCCCCGTGAAAGTCCGCCTGCCCGCGAAAGCCGCCCTTCCCGAAACGGTCGCCGCCGATGGGCCGGCGGCCCCGGAGACAAAGCCGATAGAGGCCCCGGGCCGCCTTCATCGTATCCCTCGACGCGCCCTGGCCGGCGGCGTCCTGGCTCTCTTCCTCGTGGCCGCCGCGGGTGCTTGGCTGGTGAAGAGCGGGACCGGGAGCGCCCTGCCTGACCCGGCGGCCGTTTCCGCACCGCCGACAAGCATCGCCGTTCTGCCGCTGACCAGCGTCGGCGACAGGCCGGAGGACACGTATTTCGCCGACGGCCTGTCGGAGGAACTGATCGACAATCTCGCCGGACTGCCGCCACTCAAGGTCGCCGGACGAACATCGAGCTTCTATTTCAAGGGACGCCGGGACGCCCTCCGCGACGTCCGGGCCGCGCTCGGCGTGGATTACGTTCTCGAGGGAAACGTCCGGCGGGCCGGGAGGCGGCTGCGCGTGACCGTCCGCCTTCTCGACGCCACGACGGGCTTTTCCCTCTGGTCGGAGACCTACGACCGGGACGCCTCCGATATCTTCGAGGTCCAGCAGGGCATTGCGCGGGCCGTTGCCGCGCAGCTCCGGCTCCGGCTCGGCCCTGAGGGGCCCGACAAGACGATCCGCCGATGGACGAACGACACCGACGCGTATCAGGCCTATCTCGAAGGCCTCGCCCATTTCCGACGCAATGGCTGGACCCTGAAGGAGCGCAGAAGCGTCGATCAGTTGCGTCTGGCATGGCGCGCCTTCACGGACGCGGTCGCACGCGATCCCGATTTCGCACCCGCCCATGCCCGTCTCGCGCTGAGCTATCTCTTCCTCGCACTCATGACGGACGGCAGGGAAGTGACCCATGTCGAGGCGGCGGCCGCAGCGCAGGAGCACGTGCGGACGGCGCTCGAACTGGCGCCGGATCTCGGCATCGCTCATCTCGCGAACGGTTTCCTTCTCCAGCAGAAGGCGCTCCGCAACGTCGTTGGCATGGAGCAGGAGCTCAATCTTGCGGAAGCGGCCTATGCACGCGCACTGGAACTCGATGGGTCGGATTACGAGGCTCTCGTTCAGCTCGCCTATCTCAGCGCCGATCGCGGAGATGGCGCCCGGGCCATCGAGCTTCTCGAACGCGCCCGCCGGAAGGAGCCTCTGGCCCGCGAGGTCCTGCTTGCCATTGGGCGTCAATACACCTGGCAGTATCGCATCGACGAGGCGCGGCGGATACTTGATCGCCTCAACCGTTTCTATCCCGATTTTGTCGAAGGGTTCATCGCCCGCGCGCGATTGGAATCGGTGGCGGGGCGCCTTGATCGCGCGGTGCCGTTCTACGAAGCCATCCTGCGCGCCTCCGATCACCCCTTTGCCGATTTCGATCTCGGCCTCATCTATCTCTCTCTCGACGACAGGAAGACCGGATACCGGCACCTCGCGCGCGCCTATGGAAACGACTGGGTGGTGATGCGGCACCTCTTCGAACGAGATTACGAAGGCCTTCGCACGGCCTTCGAGAAAAGGATCGAGGCTCAAAGGATTCCCGCTGAACGCCTGCTTGTCGGTGCCATCCTGTACAGCTTCCAGACGGGCCGCAACGATGCCATGTTCCGGTATCTGCAGCGCCTCGACCCGGCCTATTCGCGCGACCAACTTGCTCCGGCCAAGAGTGGCCAGCATCTCAATCTCTACCTCATGACGGCCATCGCCCTTGGAGACTCGGGCGACCTCGAAAGAGCGACCCGGAGACTTAAGAGCGCACTGGCATTCATCGACGCGGACAGCTCGGAGACGGGATGGCTCAAGGAGGTCAAACGCGCCGCGATCCTGGCGAATCTGGGACGTCACGACGAGGCCATCACGGCACTTCGTGCGGCAGCGGCTCTGGGTTGGCGCAAGCTCTACAATCCCTTCTGGTGGGGCGAGGGGCCGCATATTCGAGATGACAGGATGTTCGCACCACTTCTCAATGATCGCACCTTCCAGGCAATCATCGCCGAAGTCGAGCGGGACAACGCGGCGACCTTGGCGCGATTGCGGGCCCGGGCAGGCCGCTGAGCGCACGCACCGGACAGGCGACGCGCCCGG
>CAZAEP010000031.1:0-15660 GCA_964484045.1 uncultured Sphingomonadales bacterium | reverse complement strand
GGAGCCGCGAGGTCCAACTGCCGTGCGGGCTTGCGCTTGTCACCGCCATGTCCGATCCACCCCTTTGCCTGCGCCGCTCGGCCGCCGCTCCGGCGACGGCTGTGTCACGGCGTCTTCTTCTCTCTCGCGGCACAGTCTAGCGGCGCCGTCCGGGGATGGGAAGGCGGGGAAAGAAAAGCCAAGTTCATGAGTTTATTTCTTGGCTTACCCCTGCTGCCTTGTTGCTGTCACTGCTCATGTCCTGTAATGCCCTCGGATTGTTGACGAAACTTTTCTAGGAAAGCCCCTGCGAGAATCCCGCTTGGCAAGGCCACGGCTCCGACTCCAACCACTGCGACGAGTCCGGCTGCAAGTTTCCCGAATAATGTTTCCGGATAGGTGTCGCCATAGCCGATTGTTGTGAGTGTGACGATGCTCCACCACATCGACCGTGTAATACTTCCGAACCACGCGGGGTTGTGACTTCCTTCCGCAAGGTAGAGCAACACTGCAGACAGGTACCAGATAACGACCGACAATGCTAATGCGACCAAGAGTTCCTGCACGCGAGATCGGAGCACATCCAGTACGAGCCGGAACGCCGGAAAGTAGCGAGCCATTTTAAAGAGCCGGACCACACGCAACGAGCGCAGCCAACTAGGAGGGGCAGCTCCGACTGAGAGAAACAACAATTCCGGAGCGAATGCCGAGAAATCGATAAGAATCATGGCCCAGTTTGTCTTGACATATAACAAGAGGCCACTAAAACCCTTGAATTCTTCTCTTTCCCCTATCCCATACAGACGAGATAAGAACTCTATAAGAAACACAAACAGCACCAATATATTAACATATTTAAAAACAATTGATTCTGCAAACCCAAGAGTTTCTTCTGTCTGAACAGTGTAAAGCACGATGCTAAACAGAATAACAAATAATAAAATCCAATTTGTCGCCGAGAGCCCTTTTCTTGTCCAGCCTTCCGGTTCGAGCTGAGTGTAAAGCCAATGGCGAAGCGTCTTCGCCCAGCCGCCCCCCTTCGCGCACATGTTGATGCCCCCCCCCAAGCACATGTCGGAATTTCTATCACTGCACGATAGACATACCCGGTTTGATCTACAAGTGAAGTTCAGGCGACCATGATCGACGCCTTACAGTCGAAAGAACCAGTGCTTGGCGCGGAGCTCCGATTTCTTGTGGCCGGTCGAATTGCCTATCGTATGAGGCTTGAGCGCGGCAGCGCTTACTTGGTGCCGAACAGGCGGTCGCCGGCGTCGCCGAGGCCGGGCAGGATATAGCCCTTTTCATTCAGCCGCTCGTCGAGCGCGGCGGTGAAGATCGGCACGTCCGGATGCGCCGTCGAGAGCGCCGCCACGCCCTCGGGCGCGGCGACGAGGCAGAGGAAGCGGATCTTGCGCGCCCCCGCCTCTTTCAGCAGATCGAGCGCCGCGATCGCCGAATTGCCGGTCGCCAGCATGGGGTCGACGACGAAGCACAGCCGCTCGGAGAGCGCCTGCGGCATCTTGAAATAGTATTTCACCGCCTTGAGGCTCTCATGATCGCGATAGAGCCCGATATGGCCCACCCGGGCCGAGGGCACGAGATCGAGGAGTCCCTGCAGGAGTCCGTCGCCGGCGCGCATGATCGAGACGAAGCAGAGCTTCTTGCCCGAGAGCTGCATCGCCCGCATGGGCATGAGCGGGGTCTCGATGTCGACCGGCTCGAGCGGCAGATCGCGCGTCACCTCGTAGCCGAGGAGCAGGCTGATCTCGCGCAGGAGCTGGCGAAACTGCGCCGAAGGCGTGTCGCGGCGCCGCATCAGCGTGAGCTTGTGCCGGATCAGCGGGTGATCGACGACGGTGAGTTGGCGCGCGGCCGGCTGGTGCATGCTCGTCTCCGGTGTTTCGATGCCCGCACTTGACCATCATCGGCGCGCGCGATCAAGGCTGCGTTGCGCGCGGCCGGCCGGCCGGTCGTGTCGGAGGATGTCGATCACGCCGTGGTCAAGAGATCCGCATCGATATCGAGCGCGCGCCCGAGCCCGGCGAGAAGCGTCCTGCCCGGCGAGCGTCTGCCCCGCTCAATCGCGAGCGCATGAACGACGTCTTCGGGAAAGCCTTTCTCCGGATTCTCCAGAAAGGCACGAACGGCCTCGCTATCGGCTCGATCTTCGAGAACGCTTTCGATCCTTTGCCATTCCTTCCAGGGAATGACGACGAAGGCCGGCTTGCCGTTTTCCTTTATGATCTGCTTGCTCATTCGTACACACGTCCTCTCGGGGCAATCTTGATGACGGTGATGATCAGGGCCTCCTGCCCGGCCGCTCGCATGGACAAGCACGATCCAGACGAGACCGAAAACCCGGCTCGGCAGTGCCGCGAGGTCGAAAATGTGGCGGCGCAGGACAAGAAGCCCCCCTCCGGAGCCGACAGCGATCGCCGCAGCCACATGCCACGGCGCAAGAAACGCCTCCAGGAACTCACGAAGACGGGGCATCGAATCCGTCCGCATCGCCTGCTCTGCGCGAGTATGGGGTTGAAACGCCAGCATGTACACCCGCTTGTTGAACGGATGACGAAGGCCTATATTACCAGGGGAGGACATATGTATGGACATATATCCGGAGGCGTGGAATAGTTTCGAGTGGGACGAGGGGAAGCGGAAGGCCAATCGGGAAAAGCACGGAATCGACTTCGAGGATGTGCGCCCTGCCTTTGACGGTCGTCCGAGGGTCGACGGTCCGGGCGTCCAGAACGCCAGGCGTTCGGAAGAGCGGCATGTCACGATCGCCGAGATCGAAGGCGTGGTGATCGCCATCGTGTGGACGTGGCGTGGCAGGGCCATCCGCCTCATTTCGGCGCGAGTGGCACGGCGCGGCGAGCGGGAACTCTTCACGGAGAGAATCAATGGGAAAAACTGACTGGAAGGCGCTCGGGAAGCTGAGCGAGGCGAAAATCGAGGAACGGGCGGCGGCGGACGAGGACGCCGAAGATCTCGACTGGGCGAGGGCCGAGGCGAAGGTGCCGCCGAAAGAGAAGGTGTCGATTCGCTTGGATGCGGATGTGCTGGACTATTTCCGAAGCACGGGCCGGGGCTACCAGACCCGGATCAACAAGGTGCTGCGCCGCTATGTCGACGCACAACGGACCGGTTGAGGCCTTGCCCGGATGTCGCTTGTCACATGCTTGCCGCCAAGGACAGAGGGCCTGGCCGTTTCCAGCCAAGCCCCGGCCTTGGATGGTGGGCGCGGCAAGATTCGAACTTGCGACCCCTGCGGTGTGAACACAGTGCTCTACCACTGAGCTACGCGCCCGTGTATGACGGTTGCGCCTTATAGAGCCTGTCCGGGCGGCGAGGCAATGATTTTTGCCGCCGTCGCAGGCGTCGTGTCGCAACCGGGTCGGTCGTCCCATGTCGCTCGCCGTCACCCTCAGCCTTCTCGCCCTCGCCGGTCTTGCGCTCGGCCTGCTCGTCTGGCGCGATCGCCGGCCCTATGTGCCCGGTGCGCCGCCGCTGGTGCCGCGCGGGCTTGTGCAGTTCGTGCTCGTACTGGCCATCTTCATTCTGCTTGCGCATCTGATTTCGCTTCTCACCGGCGTTCCCTTCCGCGGCCGATTCGGGTAAGGGAGAGCTTGCCCGCGACTGTCCAGAGGCCCCATGTACGGCGAACTCATTCCCATCGATCCGTCCCGTCTTGCCGCGCTCGAGGAGGCCGCGGGCGGCCTGCCGATCTCGGTCAAGGCGGTTGTCGTCTGCCGCGGCCGCATCCTTCTCCTGCGCCAGAGCGACGGACGCTGGGAGCTTCCCGGCGGCCGCTATGACGACGAGGACGCGACGCTCATGGACTGTCTCGAGCGCGAGATCGCGGAAGAGACCGGGCTCGCCCCCACCGTGCTCGGCGTTCTCGACCACTGGGTGCGGGTCAAGGCGAACGGCCGCCGGCGCTTCGTGATCGATTTCCTCGCCACCGCCGATGTCGCGCCCGATCCGGCGAACATCCGTCTCTCGTGCGAGCACGACCGGGTCCTTTTCCTCGCGCCCGGCATGCCGCCGCCCGAGCCCCTGCTCAAGGGCTATCGCGAGGTCGTGGCGCGGGTGGGACGCATGCTGAGCGGTGTGGCGGCGACATGAGGAGCGCGGGCGGATGGCGGTCCTGAAGCAGCTCGATGAAGCGGTCTTCGTCGCCGGCCAGATCGCGCAGGCGGACATTGCGGCGGCTGCGGCGCGCGGGGTGCGGCGCCTCGTCTGCAACCGCCCCGACGGCGAGGACGAAGGGCAGCCGACGGCGGCCGCGGTCGCGCGCTGGGCGGCGGCGGCGGGGATGTCTTTCGCGCATATCCCGGTCCGTGGCGGCGGCATGACGCCGGAAGCCGTCCGTGCCATGGCCGCGGCACTTGCGGACGGCGACGGCGCGGTCCTTGCCTATTGCCGCAGCGGTGCCCGCTCGGCGGCGCTCTGGGCGCTCGCCGCGGCGCTCGAGGGGGCGCACCCGCCCGAGCGGCTCCTCGGGCTCGCCCGCAATGCCGGCTACGACCTCTCCGCACTCGCGCCGGCGCTCGCCCATCTGGCGACGGAGGGGCTCGACTGAGCCTCGATGATGACGACATGCAGCCGCTTCGGCCCGTGCGCGCCGAACTCGATCGTCTGCTCGATGTCGGCGGTGCGCGAGGGGCCGGAGACGAGGGTGACGCTGCGCGGCGGCAGGTTCGGGAATCGTGCGCGCTGATGCGCCCATATCGCTTCCATGGGACCCGCCACCCGACCGGCGGGAACGAGGACGATATGGGTCTCGGGCACGAAGGCGAGCGTGATCGGCGCATCGGGCGCGGAGAAGAAGACGAGACTGCCGGTTTCGGCGATGCCGAGATCGGCGATCGCGATGCCGACGCGGTCATCGGGACCCGGCGGGCGGGTTTCGATGCGGAGCGGCGCCCAGTCGAGCGCCGCAAGCCCGGCGGCGACCACGGCCTCGAGCGGAAGGTCGTGGTGCGTGAGCCAGGCCCGCACGGCCGCCACCGCCGCATTCTCGTCGGGCACGCGCGCCACCGTCGCCCGGTTCGCCTCGAGGCGCGCGCGAAAGGCGGCCAGCAGGGTCTCGCGATCGGCCGTCGCCCATCCCGGGAGCGGCCCGCGGGGATGCCGCCGCAGCCGTTCCTGCACCGCCCGCCGGCGCGCGGGCGCGTCGCCGCGGACGCCGAGGGCGGCGCGGATGCGGGCCAGCACGCGGCTCATTCCCGTCTCTCCCGGAAGCGCCCCCGGCGCGGCTCGGGCGCCGGCATGTCGCGTCGCCGGGTCCAGCCGCCGAGAAGCGGCAGCCGTGCGATCGCCCCTCCGCGTGCCATCATGCGGAGCCCGGCCGCGAGCAGCCGGAGGCCCGGATGGTAGAGCCGCGGGTGGCGCGCGAGCCAGGCCCAGAGCCGTACACCGAGGCGCTCGCCGACCGGGCTCAGGCGCGCGCGATGGCTCTTCTCGCGCCAGTGCCGCAGGATGTCGGGCAGCGGGATCTTCACCGGACAGACCTCGGCGCAGGCGCCGCAGAGCGTGCTCGCGGCCGGCAGCGGGTGGGCTTCGGCGAGTCCCGCGAGCGCCGGGTTGAGGGCGGCGCCGACGGGACCTGGATAGACCCAGCCAAAGGCATGGCCGCCGACGGCCGCATAGACGGGACAGTGATTGATGCAGGCGCCGCAGCGGATGCAGCCGAGAAGCGGGCGCAGCCCGGGGTCGGCGAGCATCGCCGTGCGCCCGTTGTCGACCAGCACGACATGGAAGGCCGCGGGCCCGACCGCGTCTCCGGGCCGGCGCGGGCCGAGCGAGAAGCTGGTATAGGCGGTGATCTCCTGTCCCGTCGCCGAGCGTGCGAGAAGGCGCAGCAGCGTCGTCGCGTCCTCGAGCGTCGGCACCAGCTTCTCGATGCTCGCGAGCACGATATGGAGCCGCGGCAGGCTCTGGCAGAGATCGCCGTTTCCCTCGTTCGTGACCAGCACCGCCTGCCCGGTCTCGGCGACGAGGAAATTGGCGCCGGTGAGCCCGGCATCGGCGGCGAAGTAGCGTTCACGCAACACCGCCCGCGCCTCGGCGACGAGATCGGCCCCTTCCTCGCGCCGCGGCGTCCCCCCATGGAAGCGGGCGAAGAGCGTCGCCACCTCCTCTTTCGTCTTGTGAAAGGCGGGGGCGACGATATGGCTCGGCGGCTCGTCCGCGAGCTGCAGGATATATTCCCCGAGATCGGTCTCGACGGCTGTGATCCCGGCATCTGCGAGCGCCTCGTTGATCGCGATTTCCTCGCCGACCATCGACTTGCTCTTGGTCAGCGTGCGCACGCCGGCGCTGCGGCAGAGGTCGACGACCACCTTCCGCGCCGCGGCGGCGTCCTCGGCGAGATGGACCCTGCCGCCGGCGGCCTCGACGCGGTCGATGAAGCGCTCGAGATAGAGGTCGAGATGATCGAGCACATGCGCCCGGATCCCGGCCGCGCGGGTGCGCAGGGCCTCGTATTCGGGTAGATCGTCGAGCGCGCGGCGGCGGGCGGCGACGAATCTGGCGTCGATTCCGCGCAGGACCGTCTGCAGCCGCGCATCGCCGAGAGCGGCGGCGGCGCGGGCGACGAAGTCATGCGACTGCGGTCTCATCCCTCCTCCCCGATCGCCGGCCCGTCGTCCATTCCGGCGAGAATCTCGGCGACATGGCGGCAGCGGATCGTGCGTCCCTGCCGACGCGCGAGCCCGGCGAGATGAAGGAGACAGCCCAATTCGCCGGAAACGAGAAGTCCGGCACCGGTCGCTTCGGCGGCATCGAGCTTGCGCCCGCCGATGGCTTCGGAGACGGCGTCGAACCTGATCGCGAAGAGGCCGCCGAAGCCGCAGCAGCGTTCGCCGTCCGCCATCTCGCGCGGCGCCGCGCCGCACCGCGCGGCGAGAAGCCTCCGCGGCGCCGCCTTCAGCCCGAGCTCGCGCAGGCCCGAGCAGCCGTCATGATAGGTCATGCCGCCAGCTGCGCGCGTGGCGGCTTCGGGGAGCGCCCCGCGGGCGGCGAGAAAGGCGGTGAGCTCGGTGGTCTTCGCCGCCACAGCCGCGGCCCGCGCACGCCATGCCGGATCGTCGGCGAACAGCCGCGGGTAGTGACGGACGATCATCGCCGCGCAGGATCCCGACGGCACCACCACCTGCTCGAAGGGTGCAAGGGCCCCGATCTGCTGCTGCGCCATCCGCCGGGCGCGGTTCCGATCGCCGGCATTGTAGGCCGGCTGACCGCAGCAGGTCTGGGCCGCCGGGACATCCACCCGACAGCCGGCGGCTTCGAGCAGCGTCACGCTCGCGCGCACGATGCGCGGTCGGTAAAGCTCGACGAGGCAGGTCGCAAAAAGCGCCACATGCGGCGCGGCGGGTCCAGACATTGACCATCGATCCCGGAGGGTGTCTCGCTCTATAAGCATTCCACGCGCGTCCTTCATGACATGCCCGCGCCGGAAAGGGCAAATACCGCCGATGATCGAGTCCCTGTCGTCCTCTCTTCTGGCATTCCTGCTGCTTGCCGCCTCGCTCCTGGCGAGCGCGCACATTCTTCTCAGCAAGGAGGACGTGCGGGCGGCCATCGGCTGGCTTGCCGTGGTCTGGATCGCCCCCGGCGCAGGCGCCTTTCTCTACATCCTGCTCGGCGTCAACCGCATTCGCCGCCGCGCCGAGCAGCGGCGTCGCCGGCGGCTGGGCGACATGCGGGACCGGCCCGTCGATCGGGGCCCGTCGCTCACGGCACTCGACCCGCGGGCCGACACACGCTTTGCCGCCCATGCCCGACTCGCCCGGGAGCTGACGCGTCTGCCGCTCACCCGGGGCAACAGCCTGCGCCCGCTCATCGACGGCGACGAGGCCTATCCGGCGATGCTTGCGGCGATCGACGGCGCGCAGCGCTCACTCGCGCTCTCCACCTACATCTTCGAGTGGGACCTCGTCGGCCGCGCCTTTGCCGACGCGCTCGCCCGTGCCGCCCGGCGGGGCGTCAAGGTGCGCGTGCTCGTCGATGCCATGGGCAGCCTCTTCGTCGCGCCCCGGCTGAGACGGCTCGGCGTGCCGGCGCGCGCCTTCAACATGCCGAGTCCCAATCACGCCGCCTTTCTCAATCTGCGCACGCACCGCAAATTGCTCATCGCCGATGGCCGGCAGGCCTTCACCGGCGGCATGAACATCCGCGATGTCCATCAGCGCGCCGGCGAGAAGCCGTTTGCCGCGCGCGACGTGATGTTCGCGATCGACGGTCCGGTCGTCGGGCAGTTGATGGAGGTGTTCGCAGAGGACTGGCAATTCGCCGGGGGCGATGTGCTGGTCGGTCCGGACTGGTTTCCCGCCCTCGCGGAACAGGCCGACGGGGCGGTCTGCCGCGCCGTTCCCGACGGCCCCGACAAGCAGTTTTCCTCGGTCGGCTGGATTCTCGAGAGCGCGCTCGCGACGGCGCAGGAAAAGGTGTTGATCGCGACCCCCTATTTTCTCCCCGATCTCGGGCTCATCGCAGCCCTGGCGCAAGCCGCCCTGCGGGGCGTCGAGGTCCGTATCCTGATCCCCGAGCGCAGCAACTACCGCGTCGTCGGCTGGGCGGCGATGGCGCAGCTCCGCCCGCTCATCGAGCATGGGTGCAAGGTGCATCTCACGCCGCCGCCCTTCGATCATGTGAAGCTCACGGTGATCGACGGCTATTGGGCGCTCATCGGGTCGAGCAATTGGGACACGCGCAGCTTCCGTCTCAATTTCGAGCTCAATTGCGAGGTTTATGACGCGTCCTTCGCCGGGCGGGTGGAGGCGATTCTGGAAGACCGCATCGCCGCCGCCCGTCCCCTCACGCGCGAGGCCGTCGCCCGTCGCCCGCTCGCCCTGCGTCTGCGCGATCGCGCGGCCTGGCTCATGAGTCCCTATCTCTGAGGACGGCCCAGAGCGCCATCGCGGCGTCATGGACGTCGACATGGCGGGTGTAGAGGGGCGCGAAACCGAAGCGCAGGCCGTCGGGCGGACGGAAGTCCCCGATCACCCGATATTCCGCGATCAGCCGCTGCATGATCGCGGCGGCGTCCGGGTGGGCGAGCGAGACCTGGGCCCCGCGTATCCGGCCATCGCGCGGCGAAAGCAGACGAACGCCGGGCAGGTCTTCGGTCAGGCGGATGAAGAGATCGCCGAGCCGCTGCGCCCTGGCCTCGAGCGCCGCCGCCGAGACCCCCTCGAACGCCTCGAGCGCGGCCGCGAGCGCCGTCAGGCCGAGCACCGGCGGGGTGCCGCAGGCGAAGCGCGCGATGCCGGGCGCCGGGACGTAGCCGGCGGCGAAATCGAACGGCCGCGCGTGTCCCATCCATCCCGGAAGCGGCGAGACGATGGCGCCCTGATGGTGCGCGGCGACATATAGAAAGGCCGGCGCGCCGGGCCCGCCGTTCAGGAACTTGTAGCCGCAGCCGACGGCGAGATCGGCTCCGCTGCCGGCAAGATCGACCGCAAGCGCACCGGCGGAGTGCGACAGATCCCAGAGCGTCAGCGCGCCCGCCGCGTGGGCGCGCGCGTTCACCGCCGCCATGTCCCAGCGCGCGGCGCTCCGGTAGTGGACATGGCTGAGCAGGACGAGCGCGACGCGATCGTCGATGGCCTTGATCAGACGCTCGCGCGCCAGACGCACGACCGTCACCTCGCGTCCGACGGTTCCGGCGAGGCCGTCGAGGATGTAGAGGTCGGTGGGAAAATCGCCCTCTTCGGCAAGGACGCGCGCGCGACCGGGGCGCGCCACGAGCGCCGCCGCGGCGAGCTTGAAGAGATTGACCGAGGTCGAATCCGCAGCCAGCACCTCGTCGGGCTCCGCCCCGACAAGCGGGGCGATCCGGGCGCCGATGCGCGCCGGCAGGTCCATCCAGCCGTGCCACCAGCCGCCGATGAGATGCCGTGCCCAGTCATCCGCCAGCGCGGCGAGTCGCGCGGGCACGCCCC
The DNA here is from genome assembly GCA_964484045.1 of uncultured Sphingomonadales bacterium. Lineage (GTDB taxonomy): Bacteria > Pseudomonadota > Alphaproteobacteria > Sphingomonadales > Rhodothalassiaceae > J134. Next base: position 5,728 of record CAZAEP010000031.1, on the reverse strand, counting down.
GCGGCGGCGGGCCCAGCGAATTGCCGTCGAGATAGATCACGTCTTCAGGGAGCGAGAAGCGCCGCCGCAGGGGAGCGAGCGGATCGGCGGCGTCGAGCGCTTCGGCCTCCCGCCGGTCGAACGGTTCGTCGATCGCCATGCGCGCCGCGTCCCTTATTCTTCCGCCGCCGCCGCCGGGGGTGCCGGGGCCTCGCGACGGATGCGCCACCAGTTCAGGAGCCCGGTTCCCGAGAGGACGAGGAAGACCGCATAGAGCGCCGCCGTCGGATAGAGGCCCTTGAGGAGGAAGAGCACGATCGCCAGCAGGTCGACCACGATCCACAGGATCCAGTGTTCGAGATAGCGCCGTGCCATGAAATACTGCGCGGTGACGCTCAGGATCGCAATCGCCCCGTCCCAACGGGGAAAGGCGGCATCGGTATAGGCGGCCATGGCGCTGCCGAGCGCGGCGATCGCGGCCAGGCCCCCGAAGAGAAACAGCGGCGCCTGACGCGGCGGAAGGCGGAGCACCACGACGCGGCCGTCGTCGGCGCGTCCGTGCAGCCAGTTCCACAGGCCATAGACCTGCATGGCGAAGAAATAGAGCTGCAGGCTGGCGTCGCTGTAGAGCTTGTTGTCGAAGAAGATGACCGCATAGAGCGTCACCATGACGAGACCGAAGGGATAGTTCCAGATCGAGCGCCGGACGATGAGCACGATATTGGCGAGCCCGCAGAGAACCGCGACGATCTCGATCCCGCGTTCGCCCGGCATCCGGGCGATGAAGTCCAGAACTGCATCCATATGCGTGCCTGCCTCCGCTCAGTCCGTTCCGGTGATGAGGAGCACCGCGGTGCCTTCGAAACGCCCGGCGCGCAGATCGTCGAGCGCCCGATTGGCGTCCTCGAGCGGGTAGGGGTGGACCGTGGTCTCGAGCGGGGTGTCGGCGGCGCGGGCGAAGAAGTCGCGGCCGTCGGCACGGGTGAGATTGGCCACCGAGCGCAGCGCCCGTTCGCGCCACAGGAGTCGGTACGGGAAGCCCGGAATGTCGCTCATGTGGATGCCGGCGGTGACCACCCGGCCGCCCGGCCGCACGGCGGCGAGCGCGCGGGGCACGAGCGCGCCGACGGGAGCGAAGATGAGCGCCGCATCGAGCGGGGCGGGCGGCGGTTCGTTCGAGCCCCCCGCCCAGGAGGCGCCGAGCGTCCGGGCGAAGCGCTGCGCCGCCTTGTCGCCGGGCCTGGTGAAGGCGTATATCTCGCGTCCTTCGGCGACCGCGAGCTGGCACAGGATATGCGCCGCGGCGCCGAAGCCGTAGAGTCCCAGCCGTGCGGCCTCTCCGGCCATGCGATAGGCGCGAAAGCCGATCAGTCCGGCACAGAGCAGCGGCGCGGCGTGAAGATCGTCATATCGCCGGGGCAGGGGAAAGGCGTAGCGCGCATCGGCAAGCGTATAGTCGGCGAAGCCGCCGTTCCGCGTATAGCCGGTGAAGCGGGCTTCGGGGCAGAGATTCTCTTCGCCGCGGCGGCAATGGTCGCAAACGCCGCAGGTCCAGCCGAGCCAGGGGATGCCGACGCGTTCGTCGACCGCGAATGCCGTGACGCCGGCTCCGAGCGCCGCCACGCGGCCGACGATCTCGTGTCCGGGAACGACATGCGGTGCGGGATCGGGGAGCTCGCCATCGACGAGATGGAGGTCGGTGCGGCAGACGGCGCAGGTCGCGACGCGCACCAGGATCTCCCCCGGTCCCGGCGCCGGCACCGGCCGCCGCTCGAGCCGCAGCGGCCGTCCCGGCCCGTCGAACACCATCGCCCGCATGTCGCTCATGGACCCTTTTCCTGACTCCGGGTGCCGCCGGCCCTGTTTATACCAGAGACCGCGTGGCCGCGATCAAGAGCGCCTTGCGCTTTTCGTTGCGACGGGGCATCTCAGGCAGGCGAATCGCATGGTCGCACGGCTCGGGATGCACAGGAAAGACACCCGTATTCGATGACGGTATTGAGCGACAGTCCGGAGTGGCAGGCGCTGGCCGAGCAGGCGGCGGCGATGCGGCATGTTCACATGCGCGATCTCTTCGCCGCCGACCCGGGCCGTGCGGCGCGATATACGCTCGAGACGGACGGTCTCGTTCTCGACTATTCGAAGAACCGCGCCGACGAGGAGACCTGGCGACGGCTCTTCGCGCTCGCCCGCGCCGCCGATCTCGAGGGCTGGCGGACGCGCATGTTCGCCGGCGAGGCGATCAATTTCACCGAAGGGCGCGCCGCGCTTCACGTCGCGCTGCGCAACCGCTCGGAGCGCGCCTTTCCGGTCGCCGGCCGCGATGTCATGCCTGCGGTGCGGGCCGAGCTCGAGCGGATGCGCGATTTCGTCGCGCGCGTGCACTCGGGCGCCTGGCGCGGCGCCACCGGCGCCTCGATCCGGCATGTGGTGAACATCGGCATCGGCGGCTCGCATCTCGGTCCGGAGGCCGCGATGGCGGCTCTCGAGGCCTATCGACGACCGAACATCGCGGTGCATTTCGTCGCCAATCTCGACGGCAATGATCTGTCGTCGGTGCTCGAGCGGGTGGCGCCCGAGGAGACGCTTTTCATCGTCGCCTCGAAGACCTTCACCACGCTCGAGACCATGACCAACGCCCGCTCGGCGCGCGACTGGCTTCTCGCGCGGCTCGGCGACGAGGCGGCGGTGGCCCGGCATTTCGTCGCCGTCTCCACCAACGAGGCCGCGGTGCGCGCCTTCGGCATCGATCCCGCGAACATGTTCCGCTTCTGGGACTGGGTCGGCGGGCGCTATTCGCTGTGGTCGGCGATCGGGCTCGTGCTCGCGCTCGGGCTCGGCTGGCGCAATTTCGAGCGCCTGCTCGACGGGGCGCACGCCATGGACCGGCATTTCGAGACCGCGCCGCTCGCCCGCAACATGCCGGTGCTTCTGGGACTTCTCGGGGTCTGGTACGGGAGCCATCTGGGCGCCGAAAGCCGCGCCATCCTGCCCTATGACCAGCGCCTCGACCGGCTCGTCGATCATCTCCAGCAGCTCGACATGGAGAGCAACGGCAAGCGCACCGAGCGCGATGCTCAGACCGTCGACTATGCCACCGGCGCGGTCCTGTGGGGGCGGGCGGGGACCAATGGACAGCACGCCTTCCATCAGCTTCTCCATCAGGGCACGCGGCTGGTGCCGGCCGACTTCGTCCTCGTCGCCGAGCCGGCGCACGATTTCGCGTCCCATCAGCCGCCGCTGCTCGCCAATGCCCTGGCGCAGGCCGAGGCCCTGCTTCTGGGCAAGGACAGGGAGACCGCGGAGCGCGAGATGATCGCCGGCGGCATGGATCCGGCGCGGGCGGCGGCGCTGGCGCCGCATCGCAGCTTTCCCGGCAACCGGCCGAGCAATCTTCTCGTCCTGCCGCGGCTCGATCCCTTCCATTTCGGACAACTGGTGGCGCTGCACGAGCATCGCGTCTTCGTCGAGGGCGTGCTGCTGCGCATCAACAGCTTCGATCAATGGGGCGTCGAGCTCGGCAAGGCGCTGGCGAAAAGCGTGCTGCCGGCACTCGGCGGCGAGGCCCCGGCGGACGATCATGACGCCTCGACGGCGGCGATGATCGGGCGCTTGCGGGCGATGGCGCATGCGCCCGCGGTCGCGCTCGATCCGCGAGAGGTCGATGCCGTCCTCTTCGAGATGGACGGCGTGCTGACCGATACCGCGGACGTCCATGCAGCGGCCTGGAAACGGCTCTTCGACGATTTCCTCAAGCGCCATGCCCGCGTGACCGCCGGCGCCTGTCGCTCGTTCACGCGGGAGGACTATCAGCGCCATGTGAGCGGCAAGGACCGTCTCGACGGCATTCGCGATTTTCTCGCCTCCCGCGGCATTTCCCTGCCCGAAGGCGACCCCCGGGACGCCCCCGACGCGGCGACGCTTTGCGGGCTCGCTCGTCGCAAGAACGACCTCTTCCAGGCGGAGCTGCGCGCCCGCGGCGCGGCCGTTCACGCGGATGCCCGCGCCTGTCTCGAGCGCCTGCGGGCGCACGGGCTCAGGATCGCGGTGCTGTCGGCGAGCCGCAATGCGCGCGCGGTGATGGTCGCCTCCGGCCTCGCTCCGCTCGTCGACCTGCTCGTCGACGGCGAGGTCGCGGCGGAACGCCATCTGCCCGGCAAGCCGGCGCCCGACCTTCTCCTCGAGGCGGCCGCGCGGCTCGATGTTCCGGTCGCTCGCGCCGTGGTCGTCGACGATACGGCCGTCGGCATGGAGGCGGCGTTGGCGGGCGGCTTCCACGCCATTGTCGGCATCGCCCGCCATGGGGGCAGGAAGATCCTCACGCGTGCCGGCGCCGATCTCGTGCTCGGCTCGCTCGACGGTCTTGCCGTCAAGGCCGGGTAAGAAGGCTCAGTCGTTCTTCAGATAGAAGTGCTCGCGCGGCCCGAGATCGTCGTCGAGGCGATAGAGGAGCGGGATGCCGGTCGGAATCTCCACCCCCGGGATGTCGGCGTCGGAGATGTCGTCGAGAAACTTGACGAGCGCCCGCAGGCTGTTGCCGTGGGCCGCGACGAGAACCGTGTTGCCGGCCTTCAGCGCCGGCGCAAGTGTCTCCTGCCAGAAGGGCAGAAAGCGGGCCACCGTGTCCTTGAGGCTCTCGGTGCGCGGCAGGAGTGCGGGGTCGATGCCGCGATAGCGCGGATCATGATGCGGCAGACGCGGGTCGTCGTCGGCGAGCGGCGGCGGCGGCACGTCGTAGCTGCGACGCCAGATCCGGACCTGCTCGGCGCCCACCTTCTCGGCCATTTCCTGCTTGTTGAGTCCTTGCAACGCCCCATAGTGGCGCTCATTCAGGCGCCAGCATTTCTCCATCGGTATCCACAGGCGCTTCATGACGTCGAGGGCGATGCAGGCGGTGCGGATGGCGCGCGTGAGCACCGAGGTGAAGCAGATGTCGGGATGGAGGTCGTGCGCCGCGATCCGCCGGCCGGCATCCGCCGCCTCGGCGCGGCCCTGCTCCGAAAGATCGATATCGGTCCAGCCGGTGAAGCGGTTCTCCCGGTTCCACTCGCTCTGGCCGTGGCGCAGCAGGATGAGATCGGGCATCGGGGTCCTCGTCGCAGGCTCGGAACGGGCTATTCGGCGGCGGCGCGCTCTTCGGCCTCGCGGGCGGCGAGAAAGCGCTCCGCCTCGAGCGCCGCCATGCAGCCCATGCCGGCGGCGGTAACCGCCTGACGATAGACATGATCGGTGACGTCGCCGGCGGCGAAGACTCCCGGCACCGAGGTCGCGGTCGCGTCGGGAGCGGTCCGGATATAGCCGTTCTCGTCCATCTCGAGCTGCCCGCGGAAGAGCGCCGTCGCCGGATCGTGGCCGATGGCGATGAAGACGCCGTGCACCGGGATCTCCGTGGTCTCGCCGGTCTTCACATGGCGCAGACGCACGCCGGTGACGCCGAGCGGCTCCGCGGTGCCGAGGATCTCGTCGACGACATGATCCCAGACGACCGTGATCTTCTCGTTGGCGAACAGGCGGTCCTGGAGAATCCTTTCCGCACGCAGCGCGTCGCGGCGATGCACCAGCGTCACCCTGCTCGCGAAATTGGTGAGAAAGAGCGCCTCCTCGACTGCGGTGTTGCCGCCGCCGACGACCAGCACCTCCTTGCCGCGATAGAAGAAGCCGTCGCAGGTGGCGCAGGCCGAGACGCCGAAGCCCTTGAACTTCTCTTCCGAGGCGAGGCCGAGCCAGCGGGCCTGCGCGCCGGTGGCGA
>CAZAEP010000030.1:0-15675 GCA_964484045.1 uncultured Sphingomonadales bacterium | reverse complement strand
GGCGAATGGCGGGGCGCCGAGAGCGGCGCCGCATGAGCGGGATAAAATGCGAGCGCCTCGCATTTTCATTCTTGATTTCGCCGGAGCGCCCGGTTATGACCGCCATCGTAATCGCGACTCAGTCGCAATAGCAAGAGGGGCGCCCGATGCACCGGGTGTCCGTCACGGTCGAGGAGGACGCTTGATGATCGGAGCAGGATGTCGATGTCGTGTAGCAGCGCTTATGGCGGGGACGGCCGTCTCCCTGCTCATGGCGGGCAGTGCGCTCGCGCAGGGAGAGGACCTGCCGTCGCGCGCCGAGATGTGGCGGGTGATCCAGGAGCAGCAGAAGGAGATCGCGGCTCTCAAGGCGCGCCTCGAGGGGGAGGCGCCGGCGCTCGAGGAGCGGCCTTCCGCCCCGGCGACGGCCCGTCGGACCGGCGCCGACACGGCGACACGGATCCGCACGCTCGAATCGCGCCTCGCGGCGACGGAGGAGAAGGTCGAGGCCACCGGCGGGCTTCTCGAGCAGGCGCTTGCCGGTGCCGGGCTCGGTGGTGAGGGCTGGTGGAAACGCACCTCGGTCGGCGGCTATGGCTCGGTCCGCTTCGAGGCGAGCGATGCCGAGGGCGCGAATACGGGCTTCACCTTCCGTCGTTTCGTGCTGGCGCTCGATTCGCAGGTCACCGATCGGCTGGAGACCTATCTCGAGCTCGAGTTCGAGCGTTTCACGGAGCTCGAGCTTGAGAAGGGGATCGATGCCGGCGCCAGCGAGCTGGAGATCAGTCAGGCGCTCGAGGGGGGGAGCGGCTCGGAAATCTCGATCGAGCAGGCCTGGGCGCGCTATGTCGTCACGCCCGCGCTGCGCCTCGACTTCGGCGCGCTTCTCATGCCGGTCGGACGCTTCAACATCAACCACGACGACAATCAGTGGGTGCTGCCGCGGCGCACGCTCGTCGACCGCGGCGCACCGGTGCTGCCGGCGAAGGCGGCCTGGGCCGAGCTTGGTGCGGGCCTCTCCGGCACCGCCGAGATCGGTGGCGGTGCGCTCGTCGATTACCGACTCTATGCGGTCAACGGAACGACCCTCGATTTCGAGCTCGAGACCGAGCTCGAAGCAGCCTCGGAGGCGGGTGAGGACACGGAACTCGAAAGCGTCCTCGAGGCCGAGTTCGGCCCTTCGCGCGGCGCTTTCGACGGCAATGCGAACAGCTCGCTGGCGCTCGCCGGGCGTGTCGCCCTGCGTCCGGCGCCGGGCCAGGAGGTGGCGCTTTCGGGCTATGTCGGCAACTACGTGCCCTCCTTTCTCGAGCGCGACGAGACCCTGTGGTCGGTGGGCATCGACGGGCTGCACCATATCGGCGGATTCGAGGTCGAATACGAGGCGGTACGCACGCATTTCGACAATCTCGGTGCCGTCGCGTCCGCCTTCGCGACCCGCACGCTCGCCAAGGAGCGGGAGATCAACGGCCCGGCTGAAAACGGCGCCTTTGCCACGCACAAGATCGAGTTCACGCTGGCGAAAAACGTGATGGCGAAGAACAGGACCGGCTACTGGGTCGAGATCCGGCGTCCCTTCTGGCCCGCGGCTCTGAACGACACCGTGCTCGGCCGCGGCTTCGCACATCCGCAGCTCGTTCCCGCTTTCCGCATGGAGCAGGTCTTCTTCGACGATCAGCTCCAGGGGATCGAATTCGACGGTGGTCTGCTCAGCCAATTCAGGACCCGCGACGCCCATATCAACCGCGCGACGCTGGGGCTCGGCTATCGCCCGGTGCCCGGATGGGTGGTGCAGCTTGCCGGCGAATACACCTGGACGCCGGAGGACAATCTCTCCGGTCTGACGAATTTCCTTGATGCCGGAGACGCGAACGATACGTTCTCCCTGCTTCTGGGTCTGGCGTTCAATTTTTAGAAAGCGGGCGATGGCCGCAATCGGCGAGAGATTGACCGGGGGACGGCACGTGCACGCCGCTGCGCGCGCCGTCCTTCTCTGTCTCCTGGCGGCGCTCGCCATGCCGCAGCCGGCGGCGGCCGAGACCGTCACGCCGCCCGAGAGCTTTCTCGCCGGCGCTTTCGACGGCGCTCCGCCGAAGCCGAAGGCCCTGTGGCTGACGCCGGACGTGCGGAAGAGCGTCGAACGGATCATGGGGCACCGCCTGCCCGTGCTGCGGCTGCGCTACTGGCGGAAGGGCGCGCGCACCGCCTGGGTTCTGGAGGAAATCGGCAAGGAGCAGCCGATCACCGCCGGCTTCGTCGTCGAGAAGGGCGAACTCAAGGAGGTTGCGCTGCTCATCTATCGCGAAAGCCGCGGCGGCGAAATCCGCTACCCCTATTTCCGCGATCAGTTCGTCGGTGCGCGGCTCGGTCCCGACCTCGCGCTCGATGCCGACATCGACGGCATCTCCGGGGCCACGCTCTCGGTGCACGCCATGCAGCGCATGGCCCGGCTCGCGCTCTATCTGCACGGCATCGTGGCCGGGACGAGGGCGCCATGAGCAGGCCGCCGAGCAATGGCGGAAACGGCCGCAATGGTCGGACGCGCATCTTTGCGCGCTGGCACCGCCGCGTCGGCCTGACTGCGGCGGCATTCGTGCTGCTCCTCGCGGTCACCGGCATCCTGCTCTCTCACGCCGAGACCTTCGGACTGTATCGGGTTCATGTGACGACGCCCGCGATCGTGCAGCTTTACGATGCGCGACCGCGCATGCCGCCGCGCGCGAGCCGGGCGGGGGCGCATTGGGTGGTGTGGATCGACGGCCGGCTCTTCCTCGACGGGGCGCCGGTCGAGGGTCGCCTCGACAGTCTCGTCGGCGCCGCGGAAGCGGACGGCGTCATCGCCGTCGCCGGGCCGGGCGCTCTTCTTCTTCTGATGCCGGACGGCACGCTCGTCGATCGGGTCGGAGCGGAGAGCCTGCCGGCAGCGATCCGGCGCATCGGGCGCAGCGGCGGCGGCGCGATCGTGCTGGCCACGCCGCGCGGCCCGTTCGCCACCCGCGACGGGCTCGATTTCGCCCCGCTGGCCGAACGCGGCGACATCCGCTGGAGCGAGCCCGTTGCCGCCGTCCCGCCCGCCGTTCTCGCACCGGCCCTCGCCGCCTGGCGCGGTTCAGGGGTGCCGCTTCATCGCATCGTCGCCGATCTTCACAGCGGGCGATTCCTCGGGCCCGTCGGGCCGTATCTCATGGATGCGGCGGCGCTCGCGCTCATTCTGCTCGCCGGCTCGGGGGTCATCCTCCGGCGGCGGCGGCGCTGACACGTGTCAGGCGTTCCCTTCGGTCATAAAGAATCGCGCGCGTGCCGGGGAAGGCCGCGAGAATGCGCCGCGCCCGGTCGGCAGGGGCCGCGGCAATGGCGGTCGAGAGCGCGTCGGCAAGGGCGGCGGTGGGCGCCAGAACACTGACGCTGCGCCATGCCTGCGCGCTGCGCCCGCTATGGGGATCGAAGATATGATGGTGGCGCATCGCCGCGTCGAAGGGGGCGCCGGCGCCCGCCGAGGTCGCCACCGCGGTGCCCGCCTCGAGCGTGATGCGCTCGATCAGTCGCCACGGAGCCACGGGGTCGGCGATGCCGATGCGCCACGGCGATCCCGTGGGGCGGCTTCCGAGCGCACGATACTCGCCGAGGTCGACGAGCGCATGGGCGAGCCCTGCGCGCGCCAGTATCCCGCAGGCGCGATCGGTGATATAGCCTTGCGCCGCCCCGTTGAAGGTCACCGCCATGCCGGGCACCGCAAAGGCGATGCGGCCACCGCCGGTCCGCAGCTTCTCCAGCCCGACCCGCGCGCGCACGTCTGAAAGCGCGGCCTCGGACGGCCCCGCCGGATCGGCGTCGGCCGCCGCGAAATGCGCTGCATAAAGCTCCCACAGCGGCTGGACCGTGGGATCGAAGGCCCCGTCGCTGGCGGCATGAACCTTGCGGCAGAGCGCAAGGAGATCGGCCAGATCCGTCGGCGCCGGGTCGAGGCGGCCCTCGCGATTGAGCCGGCTCAGGGCCGAATCCGGCCGGAACAGGCTGAAGACCGCTTCGAGCCGTCGTACCTCCGCGATCACCGCCGCAAGCGCGGCCTCGGCACGCGTGCGCTCGCCATGATGAAGCACGATTTCAGCGTCGGCCCCGAGCGCGCGGCCCTGCCAGCGGACGATTGCGCGATCGCTCGCAAATGCGGCCTTCGGGCGGTGCAACAGTCCGGCAAGCGTGGCCGCGCCTCCGCCGGCGAGCAGCCGCAATACGCGCCGGCGCGAGGGCCGCGCACGGTCTCCCGTCTCCCGTCGATCCTCCGTCACCTCGCCACCTCGTCATGCGCACCAGTATTGCGAATGCGTCGCAATCCTGTCTCTAGGGCGGGACGCAGGGAGATGCAAGCGGTTCGCGGTCGCCAAACCATGGAAGGATTGCAATCCTATTGCGAAGGCTTAGCATGTGGTTCCACGTAGGAATTGGGACGGTGGCCGCGAGCGTCACATTGGGAAATCGCAACAAGGGAAACTCAGGCGATGAAGATCAAGCTTCTTCTCCTCGCCGGTGCGTTGGGGATGCTCACCGCATGCGGGGACAACGGACAGAACGGGCAGAGCGAAACCCGCGCGAGGGAAACAGCCGCGACGGCCAAGGCGGAACTCGGCGACTGGGGCGTCGACCTTTCGGCGCGTGACGAAAGCGTCAAGCCCGGCGACGATTTCTTCCGCTATGCCAACGGTACCTGGCTCAAGACCTACAAGCTCAAGCCCGATCAGGCGCGCTACGGCTCGTTCCTGGTCCTGCGCGACCGTTCCGAAGAGCGGGTGCGAAAGATCATCGAGGATCTGGCGAAAAAGGAGGCGGCGCCGGGTTCGATCGAGCAGATGATCGGAGACTATTTCGCGAGCTACATGGACACCGAGCGCCTGAACGCGCTGGGCATCGCGCCTCTGGAGCCCGATCTCGCGCGCATTGCGGCGATTGCCGGCAAGGACGATCTGGTCAAGGCCTTTGCGCGCACCGATATCGACGGCACGCGGGCACCGATCGGCGGCGGCATGTCGATCGACCGCAAGGACCCCGATCACTATCTCTTCTCGATCAGCCAATCGGGCCTCGGGCTCCCGGATCGCGACTACTATCTCGAGGACAATGAGCGCTTCCGGAAGATCCGTGACGCCTACAGGGCGCATATCGCGCGCATGCTCGGCTTCACCGGCATGGACGCGGCGGCGGCGCAGGCGGCGGCGGAACGCATCCTGGCGCTCGAGACCGAGATCGCGAAGGTCCACTGGCCGCGCACGGAGCTGCGCAATCGCGACAAGACCTACAATGTCTTTACGCTCGACGAGCTCGAGGAGAATTTCCCCGGTCTCGACTGGCGCGAGCTGTTCGCCGCCGGTGATCTCGATCTCACCAAGCTCGACAAGGTGAATGTCGCGACGCCGAGCGCGATCGAGGGGCTCATCAAGATCATCAACGACACGCCGCTCGATGCGTGGAAGGACTATCTCCGCTTCCATCTGATCAGCGGCAATGCCCCGCTTCTCAGCGAGGAGATCGACGAGGCCAATTTCGATTTCTTCGGGCGCACGCTCAATGGTCAGCCCGAGCAGCGCGACCGCTGGAAGCGCGCCGTGCAGCTCGTGGGCAGCCGCAACGGTCTCGGCGAGGCCATCGGGCAGGTCTATGTGGCGCGCTATTTCCCGCCCGAGTCGAAGGCCAAGATGGTCCGGCTCGTGGAGAATCTGCGGGCCGCCTATGCCGAACGCATCAAGGGGCTCGACTGGATGAGCGAGGCGACAAAGAAGGAGGCGCTGGCCAAGCTTGCCGCCTTCCGTCCCAAGATCGGCTATCCCGACAAGTGGCGCTCCTATGAAGGACTCGTCATCCGCCGCGACGATCTCTTCGGCAATGCGCATCGCGTGCGCGCCTTCTTCCACGCCGACGAGGTCTCCCGGCTCGGCAAGCCGACCGACCGCGACGAATGGTTCATGACGCCGCAGACGGTCAACGCCTATTACAATCCGCAGTTCAACGAGATCGTCTTCCCGGCCGCGATCCTGCAGCCGCCCTTCTTCGACCCGAACGCCGACATGGCGGTGAACTATGGCGGCATCGGCGGCGTCATCGGCCATGAGATGGGTCACGGCTTCGACGATCAGGGCTCGAAGTCCGATGCCCACGGCATCCAGCGCAACTGGTGGACGCCCGAGGATCGCGCCCGTTTCGAGGAGCGCACGAAAGCGCTCGTCGAACAGTACAATCAGTACGAGCCGCTGCCCGGCCAGCATGTGAACGGACAGTTGACGCTGGGCGAGAATATCGGCGATCTCGGCGGGCTCTCGATCGCCTATCATGCCTACAAGATCGCGCTCGGCGGCCAGGAACCGCCGGTGCTCGACGGCTATACCGGCGATCAGCGCTTCTTCCTCGGCTGGGCACAGGTGTGGAAGTCGAAACAGCGCGAGAATCTGCTGCTGCGGCGTCTCAAGTCGGACCCGCACTCGCCGGCGGAGTTCCGCGTCAACGGCGTCGTGCGAAATGTCGATCCCTGGTATGACGCCTTCGGCATCCAGCCCGGCAATGCGCTCTATCTGGCGCCGGAAGAGCGCGTGCACATCTGGTAGTCGCGCGCTTTGACACCATCGGGGCGGGCGCGACACGGGTCGTGCCCGCCTTTTTCGCCTCTCAGAGCGCCGCGATGGCACGCCGGAAGGCGCCGTCGAACATCTCGGGCGTCAGCCGCCCCGTATTCACGTTGTAGCGCGAGCAGTGGTAGCTGTCGACGAGCACGAGGCCGTCGACGCGATGCACCGCCGCATGTGCGAAAGGGTGGTCCTTCTGCCGCAGGCCGAGCGCGGCGAGAACGCTCGTATGCGCGATACGACCGAGAAGGAAGATCACCTTGAGCCGGGCGAGGCTCTCGATACGGCGGATGAGATACTGCCGGCAGGTGCGGATCTCGGCGCCGGTGGGTTTGTTCTGCGGCGGCACGCAACGCACCGCATTGGTTACCATCGCGCGCCTGAGCTCGAGACCGTCCTCGGGGTCGGCCCTGAATTCACCATGCGCGAATCCGTGGCGGATGAGAGTCGGATAGAGGAGGTCGCCGGCATAGTCACCGGTGAACGGTCGCCCGGTACGGTTGGCGCCCTTGAGACCCGGGGCGAGGCCGACGACGAGAAGCTCGGCCGCGGGGTCCCCGAAGCTCGTCACCGCACCATTGTAGAAATCGGGATATTTGCGCCGGTTCTCGGCGCGAAAGGCAAGCAGACGCGGGCACCGGGCGCAGTCACGCGGCGGCTCCGCCGCTCCGGGTGCGCTCACGATCGTTTCATCCGACGCCGGGGCTCAGGCCGGGTCGTCTTCATAATCGTCCTCGTCGTCGTAATATTCCTCCTCCTCTTCCTCCTCCTGCGTGTCCACCGGCCGCGCCCGGCGTGCACGGGCGATGACATCGCGCAGACTGTCGAGATCGACGAAATGGTCCGCCTGTCGCCGCAGCTCGTCCGCCACCATCGAGGGCTGCGTGCTGTTCGAGGAAATGACCGTCACCCGTACGCCCATTTGCTGCACGGCTTCGATGAGGCGGCGGAAGCTGCCGTCGCCGGAAAACAGCACGACATGATCGAGCGTCGGCGCGAGCGCCAGCATGTCGACGGCGAGCTCGACATCCATATTGCCCTTGATCTTGCGCCGCCCGCCGTCATCGGTGAATTCCTTCAATGGCTTGGTGACCAGCGTGAAACCGTTGTAGTCGAGCCAGTCCACGAGCGGCCGCAGCGGGGAGTATTCCTGATCATCGGCGATGGCGGTGTAGTAGAGCACGCGAATGAGGCGTGCGTGTTCGGAAAAATAGGTCTTGAGGCGCTTGTAATCGATATCGATTTCCAGGGCGCGGGCGGTGGCGTAAAGATTGGCGCCGTCGATGAAGACGGCGATCTTTTCGTTGGGGTAAAAATGCATGGCTGAAAATCCCGTTCTGAAGCGCAATTATCGCCGCCGTGGCGGCAGTTTCGGTGTGCGAAGCACCCTTAGAAATTTTTTCCGTTCCGCGCAATAGCCGCGCGCCATGTTCAAGGACCTCGGCATGATCTTCATCGGACTCGGCAGCAATCTCCCGTCCTGTGCAGGCCCGCCGCGGCAGACGCTCGCGGCGGCGCTGGCACGCCTCGCCGAGCATGGCATCACCCTTTGCGGCGTATCCGGATTCTATGAGAGTGCGCCTCTCGAGACCCCGGATCCGCAGCCGGCCTATGTCAATGCCGTTGCCGCCATTGCCAGCGGAAGGACGCCGGAGGCCCTTCTCGACTGCCTGCTCGGGATCGAGGCCGCGTTCGGGCGCATGCGCAGCCGACGCCGGGCCGCACGGACGCTCGATCTCGACCTCCTCGACTGGAAAGGCGTCGTCCGCCCCGACGCCGCTCTGTGGCGGGCGGTCGCGGAGGGCCGGGAGGAGGGAGCGCGTCTCCTTCTTCCGCATCCCCGGCTGCACCGGCGTCGCTTCGTTCTCGCACCGCTTGCCGAGATCGCCCCCGACTGGCGGCACCCGGTCTTTGGAACGTCGATTCCCGATTTGCTGCAAGGCGTTGGCGATCAGCAACTGGAACGTCTCCCGTGACTCCGCAGGGGACGCGGGGACGCCGGCATCGGCGGTGCGACGACGAAGCCGCTTGAGGTGCAGGGCGAATCTCTTCAAGATGCCTCGAGAAGCGAAGGCGGGACGGAAACCCGCCCGTGGACCTTGGGGTTTTGGTGGAGGATCGCGATGCCGCGACGAGTCGTCGAGCGGCTCGGCACGATCGAACGCCTGTCCATCCTGGATGAGACGGGAAAGGTCGATCCGTCGCTCGAGCCGGACATTCCGAAGAAAACGCTCCTCGAGATGCATGCGGCGATGCTGTTCGGCCGCCGCTTCGACGAGCGCATGCTGAAGCTCCAGCGCCAGGGCCGCATCGGCACCTTCGCCCCGATCAAGGGTCAGGAGGCGGCGCAGATCGGCGCCGCCTTTCATTTGCGCCCCAGCGACTGGCTGGTCCCGTCCTTCCGCGAGACCGCGGCGCAGATCTGGCGTGGCGCGAAGCCGATGGACATCTGGCTTTTTGCCGCCGGCTACAATGAGGGCGTCAATCTTCCCGAGGGGGCGCACGACCTGCCGCTGTGCGTCCCGGTGGCGACGCAGATGCTGCAGGCCGTCGGCATCGCCTACGCGGTCAAGTACCGCAAGGAAGACGCCATCGTGATGTGCTTCCTCGGCGACGGTGCGACCAGCGAGGGTGACTTCCACGAGGCGATGAATTTCGCCGCGGTCTACGATCTGCCGGTCGTCTTCGTCTGTCAGAACAATCAGTGGGCGATCTCCATCCCGGTGCGTCGGCAGACACGGTCGAAGACGCTGGCGCAGAAGGCGGTCGCCTATGGCATGCCCGGCATCCAGGTCGACGGCAATGACGTGCTCGCGGTCTGGGAGGCGACGCGCGAGGCGGTGGAACGGGCGCGCAAGGACAGCCGACCGAGCTTCATCGAGTGCGTCACCTATCGCATGGAGGTGCACACCACCGCCGACGACCCGACGCGCTATCGCGACGCCGGGGAAGTGGCGGAATGGGCGAAGCGCGACCCGATCGATCGCTTCCAGGCCTATCTCAGGAACAAGAAGCTCATCGACGCGGCGGCGATCCGGGCCATGGACGACAGGTTCAAGCGGGCGCTCCTCAAGGAATGGCACGACACCGAGAAGCGCATCGCGGAGCTCGACGCCGCCGACCCGACCATCGTCTTCGATCACCTCTACGCCCGGCCCTGGCCGCATCTCGAGGAACAACGCGCCTATATGAAGGCACGGATCGAGAAGGAGGGACGCCGTGGCTGAACTCAACATGATCCAGGCGCTCAATCTCGCCATGAAGGAGGCGCTCGAAGCCGACCCGAACGTCGTCATCCTCGGCCAGGACGTGGGCGTCGACGGCGGCATCTTCCGCGCCACCGTGGGGCTCATCGAGGCCTTCGGGCCGGAACGCGTGATCGACACGCCGCTCGCCGAATCGGGTATTCTCGGCATGTCGATCGGCATGTGCTTCAATGGCTTGCGGCCGGTGGCCGAGATCCAGTTCTCGGGCTTCTCCTATCAGGGTTTTCACCAGATGGAGAACCATGCCGCGCGCTTTCGCTGGCGCACGCGGGGGCGTTTCTCGGTCCCCATGGTCGCCCGCATGCCCTATGGCGCCGGCGTGCGCGCGCTCGAGCACCATTCGGAGAGTCGCGAGGCCTATTACGCCCATACGCCGGGACTGACCATGGTCGTCCCCTCGGGGCCGCGAAAAGCGCGCGCCCTGCTTGCGGCCGCCATCGCCGATCCCGATCCGGTGGTCTTCTACGAGCCGAAGGCGCTCTATCGCGCCTTCAGGGAGGAGGTCCCCGACGCGCCCGAGACCCTGCCGCTCGGCCAGGCCGAGGTGGTGCGCACGGGCCGCGACATCACCATGATCGCCTATGGCGCGATGCTGCCGCGGACGCTCGCCGCGGCGGAGGAACTCGACAAGGAGGGGGTGCAGGCCGAGGTCATCGATCTCATGACCATCTCGCCGCTCGACGAGGCGACGATCGTCGCCTCCGTCAGGCGAACGGGGCGCGCACTCGTCGTCCACGAGGCGGCGATGAGCTTCGGTCCCGGCGCGGAGGTCTGTGCGCGCATCATCGACAAGGCCTTTTTCGAGCTCGAGGCGCCGGTCAAGCGGGTGACGGGCTATGATCTCCATCCGCCCTATTTCGCTCGCGAGCAACATTATCTGCCGAGCGTTTCGCGGATCGTCGACGAGGCCCGCGAAACGCTGAGCATGTAAGGAGGTGCGCATGCTGAAGGACTTCCTGCTGCAGGATCCCGGCGAAGGGATTCACGAGGTCGAGATTCGCGAGATTCTGGTGCAGCCCGGCGATCGCGTCGAGGACGGGGACCCCGCCTTCGTCGTCGAGTCCGACAAGGCGGCGATCGAGCTCACCTCCCCCTATCACGGCACCGTGGCCGACATCCCGGTGAAGGTCGGCGACGTGGTCCAGGTCGGTACCGTGCTCATGCGGGTCGAGACCGAGGGCGCGGGGACGGTGGCCGAAGTGCCTGCGCAGGCCGCGGCGGAAGCGCCCGCCCCCGCGGTCGCGGCCGAAGCGCCGGTTGCGGAAGCGCCGCCACCCATTCCGCCATCGCCGCCGCATCCTTCGCCGCCGCCCCCCCCGTCTCCGTCTGCCGCCCCGGCGGGCCCCGGGGCGGGGCCGGTCAAGGCGGCGCCGACGGCGCGCAAGCTTGCGAAAATGCTCGGGATCGATCTGCGTCATGTGACGCCGAGCGGGGCCCGCGGGCATGTCACGCGGGCCGATGTCGAGCGCTTCATGGCGGGCCTTTCGGCCGCTCCGCAGGCGGTGTCGACGGAGACCGTCTATGAGCCGTTGCCCGATTTCTCGCAATACGGCCCGGTGCGCCGCATCCCGCTCAAATCGGTGCGCAAGGCGACGGCGCGGCATCTTGCCAAGGCGTGGCGGGAAATCCCCCATGCCATGCTACAGGACAGCATCGACATGACCGCGCTCGAGCGGTTCCGCCGCCGTCATGCCATCCGCGTCGCCGCCGAGGGCGGGCGCCTGACGCGCACCGTTCTTATCGTCAAGGCGGCGCTGATCGCGCTCAAGAAGCACCCGCGCTTCAATGCCAGCATCGACATGCATGCGGGCGAGATCATCGAGAAGGACTACTTCAATGTCGGTATCGCGGTGGACACCAAACGCGGACTCATCGTGCCCGTGATCCGCAACGCCGACAAGCTCAGCCTGTTCGATCTCTCGATCGCCATCCGCGACGTCGCCGAGCGCGCCCGCGAAGGCAAGGTGACGCCCGAGGACCTCTCCGGCGGCACGTTCACGGTAACCAATATCGGCATCCTCGGCAGCACCGGCTTCATTCCCATCATCAACCATCCCGAGGTGGCGATTCTGGGCTGCGGCCGGGGCAAGATCGAACCGGTGATCGTCGGCGATCTCGATCACTATCATGTCGAGGCGCGCTATATCGTCCCCTTCTCGATGGCCTTCGATCATCGCGTGAACGACGGCGCCGATGCGGCCCGCTTCCTCGGAACCTTCAAGAAGATCCTCGCCGATCCGGAGAATTTCGCCATTCACGGATGAGCCGTCATGAGTCGAATTCGGAATGTCGTATTCCCTGCGCTCGGGCTCCTCGTTGCCTGCACGACGCCGCAGCCCAAGCCGGCGGATCCCGATCTCGTCGCCTGTGACGAGGTTGAAGACAGGGTGTCCCGTCTTGACGGTGTCTTCACGACCCATCCGGGGCACCGGATCGCCCTCGCCGACCCCCGCCTTGCCGGGTGGGACTGGCGTTTCCACGTTTTCGAGGACGACGAGCCCTACGCCTTCGCCTTGCCCAATGGCGTCGTGGGTGTGACGACGGGGCTCCTCGCGCTCGCCCTCAATGAGGCCCAGCACGCCGGTATCCTTTTCCATGAAATGGCGCATGTCGTGCACGCGCGTCCCGAGCGGGCGCATCTGTGCGCGGAACTTCTGCCGTTCCTTTCCGAGGGTTCGCGCGACGGAGCGATTTCCGCGCCGGCGTTCGTCGATGCCGTCATCGCGCTCGAGCTGGAAAATCCCTACTCGCCGGAAGAGGAGGAGGCCGCGGATCGCGACGGACTTCTCCTTGTTGCGGGGGCAGCGCACACGCCTCTTGGCATGATCCGCGTCTTCGAGAGGCTGGCGGCACAGAATGCGGCCGCCCCGCCACGCCTCTTTCTGGTGCACCCGCCTGCGAAGGATCGTGTGGCCGCGCTCAGACGTCATCTCGCGGCCGCGATGACGCATTATTACGCAAGCAAGCACGGAGGCAGTTCCCTGATCTATGGGATTGATTTGCGGAACTGACCGGTTTTTCGGCGGGTCCATTTCCACAGGCGGTGAAGCCGCGGCGGTCTTCGATGCTTCCTGAGCATCCGCATGTACGATAATCTTGCGGCGGGCAGGAGCCGTTGTTCAGTGAAGACATCGACGGGACGGTCGTTCAGGAGCAGCCCCATGCGAGCGATTTCCCTGTTTCCCCTTCTCCTTTTCCTCTCCGCCTGCGCCACGGCGCCGGTGACCGGGCGGCCGCAGCTCATTCTGATCTCGCCGCAGCAGTCGGTGGCGCTCGGGATCGAGGCCTATGACCGGATCAAGAGGCGGATGCCGATCGTCACCGGTACCGAGGAGGCACGCCGCGTGGCGCGCGTGGGCCGGGCGATCGCCGCCGTCATTCCGAGCGCCGAAGGATTTGAATGGGAGTTCACGCTGTTCGAGGCCGACGAAGCGAACGCCTTCGCCCTGCCCGGCGGCAAGGTCGGCGTCAATACCGGGCTTTTCAAGGTGGCGAAGAACGACGCGCAGCTTGCCGCCGTTCTCGGCCACGAAATTGCGCATGTGACGGCCCGCCATGCGGCCGAGCGCATGAGCCGCAATCTGGTCACGGAGCTCGGGCTCGGCATCCTCGGGGCGGCGACCAGGTCGCGGTCCGCCGTCGACCTCGCCGCCGCCGCGGCGACGCTCGGTGCGGGCCTGCCCTTCTCGCGCGCCCAGGAGGCCGAGGCCGACCATATCGGGCTCATTTACATGGCGAAGGCGGGATACGATCCGCGCGAGGCGATCCGGCTGTGGCGGAACTTCGCGGCGTTCGACGGCGACCGCCCGCCGCCGTTCCTATCCACCCATCCGGCGCCGGAAAACCGCATCGCCCTGCTCGAGCGCGAGCTGCCGGAGGCGCTGGCCGTCTACGAGGCCGCGCAGCGCGAGCAGCGGAGCTGACGCGCTCTGCCGTCACCGGACGGTCCGATTCCTCGCATGTCCACATCCGACAGCCTGAGCAGCGGGTCCCGCACCGGCGCGAGGCCGCGTCGCCGGTGCGGAAGGGCGGATGCCGGCCATGTTGCCGTCGTCCATTGCACCGGTCCGTTCGGCTGGTCTAGTCTTGCGCAAAATCACGTCGACCGCACAGGCTCGCGGGCGTGCCGGCCGGCTCAAGGGGAGGGGTCCCGCTCATGCGTCGCATCATCGCTCTTTTCGCCATCTGTCTCACCGTGCCGGCTTTCGCGCAGACCGGGACGTCCGCCGCGAGCGGCAAGGACGATCCCTTCCGGCAGCTCGACGAGATCTGGCCGACGCCGAACGTTTACCGTAGCGCATCGGGGGCGCCGGGGCATGAATACTGGCAGCAGGAGGCGGACTACCGGATCGCGGCGACGCTCGACGACGCGACGCAGACGCTTCAGGGCCATGAGACCATCACCTACCGGAACAATTCCCCCGACAGCCTGCGCTATCTCTGGCTGCAGCTCGACCAGAACCGCTTCGCCAAGCATTCGAATGCCTGGGCGACCCTGACGCAGGCCTCGAAGGAGAAGCTCGCCTTCCGCGCCCTGCGCATGCTGATGATCGCCGACGAGGGCAAGCACGGGCACCATATCGCGGCGGTGAAGGACGCCGCGGGCCGCAATCTGCCCTTCACCATCGTCGATACGGTGATGCGCATCGATCTGCCGCAGCCGCTCGCGCCGGGCAAGTCGGTGCGCTTTTCCGTCGACTGGTCCTACAGGATCCCCGAGGGCAAGGCGCTGAGCGCCCGTGGCGGCTGGGAGTATTTCGAAAAGGACGGCAACTATCTCTATTTCATCGCCCAGTGGTTCCCGCGCATGGCCGCCTATACGGACGCCCAGGGCTGGAACACCAAAGCCTTCCTGGGGCGCGGCGAGTTCACCCTCGAATTCGGCGACTACGACGTCGAGATCACGGTGCCCGCCGACTTCGTCGTCGCGGCCACGGGGGAACTGCAGAATGCGGATGCGGTTCTGACGGCGACCCAGCGCGAACGGCTCGATAGGGCGCAAACGGCCGAAAAGCCGGTCTTCATCATCACGCCCGACGAGGCGAAGGAAAATCAGAAGGCGGGCACGAGGAAGACCCGGACCTGGCACTTCAAGGCTCGTCGCGTGCGCGATTTCGCCTTCGCCGCCAGCCGCAAGTTCATCTGGGACGCGCGCGGCTACGAGGTCGAGCCCGGCCGCACGGTGATGGCGATGTCCTTCTATCCGCCCGAGGGGCTGCCGCTGTGGCATCACTATTCGACGCAGGCGATCATCCAGGCGCTCGACGTCTATTCGCGCATGACCGTGCCCTATCCCTATCCGGTGGCGATCTCGGTCAACGGCCCGCTCGGCGGCGGCATGGAATATCCGATGATCACCTCGAACGGGCCGCGCCCCGAAGCCGACGGCACCTATTCGCGGCGCACCAAATACGGCCTCATCTCGGTGGTGATCCACGAGATCGGACATAGCTGGTTCCCGATGATCGTCAATTCCGACGAGCGCAACTGGACCTGGATGGACGAAGGGCTGAACAGTTTCCTGCAGTTTCTCGCCGAGCGCGAATGGGAGAAGGACTATCCCCGCGGCCGCGGCTATCCGGCGGATATCGTGGATTACATGCTCTCGCCCGATCAGGTGCCGATCATGACGCAGTCGGACTCGATCCTGCAGTTCGGCAACAATGCCTACGCCAAGCCGGCGACGGCGCTCAACATCCTGCGCGAGACGGTGCTCGGCCGCGATCTCTTCGACTTCGCCTTCAAGGAATATGCCCGCCGCTGGTGGTTCAAGCGTCCCATGCCGGCGGATTTTTTTCGCACCATGGAGGATGCGAGCGGGG
>CAZAEP010000029.1:0-15852 GCA_964484045.1 uncultured Sphingomonadales bacterium | reverse complement strand
GGCGGCGACAATGTGCCGGGCGTGCAGACGATCGCCTTCAATCTGCCCAATGACGAGCGCGTGCGCGAGGCCAAGGGCGCGAAGAAGGTCCTGCTCAGAAACGTGCTCGAGACCAAGTTCGACCTCATTCTCGCGCCGATGGCCGAGCAGGTGCTGGTGCCCGAGCAGGCGTCGCTCCTCAAGCGCCGCTACATGTCGCTCGAGACGCTGTTTCACGAGCTCTCGCACAGCCTCGGCCCGGGCACGATCACGAAAGACGGCCGCAAGACGACGGTCAATATCGAGCTCAAGGAGCTCTATTCGCCGATCGAGGAAGGCAAGGCCGACGTCATGGGCGCCTACAACATCCTCTATCTCATGGATCGCGGCGAGTTGCCGGCCGCCGAGCGCAACGACTTTCTCGCCACCTATTTCGTCGGCCTCTTTCGCGCCATGCGCTTCGGCATCGACGAGGCGCACGGCCGCGGCGCCGCCTATCAATACGGCTATTTCAAGGACAAGGGCGCTTTCACGGTCGATTCCGAGAGCGGGCTTTATCGGCTCGACTTCGCCGGACTCGAGAGCGCGATCCGCGACCTCGTGCACGACATCGTGGTCCTGCAGGGCGACGGCGATTACGCCGCCGCGGGCGCCTTCCTTGATCGCTACGCCCATATCGACGATGCGGTCGCGGCGGTGAAATCCCGGCTCGGGGACATCCCGGTGGATATCCAGCCGGTCTATCCGCCTTCGATCTGATCCATACCCCGCCGCCGGGGGCACTCAGCGAAAGGCCGTGCCAAGTGGACTGGGATCGTCTGCGCATCTTTCACACCGTCGCGGAGGCCGGCAGCTTCACCGCCGCGGCGCGAACGCTGGGTCTCAGCCAGTCGGCGGTGAGCCGTCAGATTCGCGCGCTCGAGAACGAACTCAATGTGGTCCTCTTCAATCGCCACGCCCGCGGACTCGTGCTCACGCACGAGGGCGAGTATCTCCAGCGGGTGGCGCGCGACGTCGTGCAGCGCCTCGAGAGTGCCGAGCAGACGCTGCTCGAGGCCAGGGACGCCCCGCGCGGGCGGCTCGTCGTCACCACCATGATCAGCTTCGGCGCCATGTGGCTGACGCCGCATCTCAAGGATTTCATCCGCCGCTACCCGGAGATCGAGCTGGTTCTCAATCTGTCCGATGCGGATCTCGATCTCGCCACCCGCGCCGCCGATGTGGCGATTCGCTTCCAGGCCGCGCAACAGGCCGATCTCATCCAGCGCCCGCTGGTCAAGGTGCGGCACCATATCTATGCCGCACCGGCCTATCTGCAGCGCAAGGGCGCCCCGGTCACCATCGCCGATCTGGATGACCACGATCTCATCGTCTACGGGCCGACCCCGCCGATCCAGATCAAGGACATCAACTGGACGCTCGACATCGGCCGCGAGGGGCGGCCGCCGCGGCGTCCGGTGCTGCAGGTGAACAACACCTACGCCGTGCTGCAGGCGATCGAGGCCGGCATCGGCATCGCCGCCATTCCCGATTATCTCGCCGCCCACAATCGCAGCCTCGTCCGCGTTCTGCCGGACATCGAGGGCCCCGCCTTCGAGACCTATTTCGTCTATCCGCATGGATTGAGAGGGGCGAAACGGGTGCGGCTTCTTTATGACTATCTTCTCGCGCAGATCCGGACCGAGACGAATCTGCTCGACACGCCATAGGTCGGCCGTGCCCTTGCAGAACGTCGCTCCGGTCATTTTGTCGCACCCACCGGGGTGCGCGCCCCCCCTCCGCGGCCGCGGACGGGTCGCGGCGCGCCTCCTGCGGAGACAAAAAACAGTTCCCCGATCAATATGTTAGAGGAAGCTTCGCCGGATTTTGATCAAACAGAAAAATTTGTGCGGCGCAAAATTGTCTGCAAAAATCCGGATGCCATGCGAATTCTGCATATCTGCTAAGCGTCGAAGAGGGTGGACGGGGGCGGACCGGCCCCTTATATGCAGCCGCGATCGCTGCACTGCAGCGTTCCGCCACCATGCGGGTCCCTCCCCAAGTGCCGCATGGTGGCGGGGTGAGGCGGCACCCTCCCCCCAAACCGCCGCCTCATCCGGCCTCGTGCTGTTTCGAGCGATCGAGACGCATGATACCTCCCTTTGTTGACGCTTGGCGGGCCTGCTTGCAGGCCCGCCCTTTTTTTGTCGGCGCGCGCGTATTATGGAGAGGACCGGAGGTGACCGACCATGCTCGCGGAACAATTGTCACGGACTCGCCCCCTGCTGCTCATCGGCTGCGGGCGCATGGGAACAGCGCTCGCGCGGGCCTGGCTCCGGCGCGGGCTTGCCCCGGAGGCTCTCCATATCGTCGAGCCCGCCGGACGTCCCCCCATCGAGGAGCCGTTCGCGCATTATGCGAAGCTCGAGGAGGTGCCGCCGACACCTTCCCCGCGAGCAATCGTGATTGCCGTCAAGCCGCAGAAGATTACCGCCGTCCTCGAACTCCTGCCGCGTTTTCGCGAGGACGGCCCCCTGCTTCTGTCGATCGCCGCCGGGGTCACCCTGAAGCGTCTGACCGCGGCGTTGCCGCAGGCGGTTCGTGCGATGCCGAACACGCCGGCGGCCATTGGCGAGGGCATCACCGCCGCCGTCGCCGCGCCCGACGTGGCGCCTGCGGATCGCGACCTCGCCGCCGCCCTGATGCAGGCGACCGGAGACTTCCTCTGGCTCGATGACGAAGCGCTTCTCGACGTCGTCACCGCGGTATCCGGCAGCGGACCGGCCTATGTCTATGCCCTGACCGAGGCCATGACCTACGCCGGCAAGGCGCAGGGGCTGCCGATGGCCGTCGCCGAACGGCTGGCGCGCAGGACGGTCATCGGCGCAGCCGCCCTGATGGCGGAGAGCGGGGTGCCGGCGGCGGTACTGCGCGAACAGGTGACGAGCGCCGGCGGCACCACCGCGGCGGCGCTCGGGATCCTGCGCGGCGAGAACGGACTCGAGGATCTGATGATGCGGGCGGTCGCCGCGGCCGCCGCCCGCTCGCGGGAGCTCGACGGTTGAGTATGAGGCCCTTGATCAGGAGTTGAAGAACATGGCGGGCGACGAGGCGGCCAAGGCGAAATCGAAGGACGACATCCGCGACCGCATCATCGATACGGCATTGCAGATGATCGCCGAGAAGGGATGGGCCGAGACCACCTCCGAGGCGGTCATCGAGGCCGCCGGCGTGAGCGACAAGGATTTCTATGCCGAGTTCGACGGCCTCTTGTCGGTGGTCGTCGCGGCCTCGCGCCGGGTCAATGCGGCGATGATGGATGCGAAGGCGGAGTTCGATCCCGACGACAGCCCGCGCGACAAGCTGTTCGCCCTCATCATGGCGCGTTTCGATGCCGCCGAGCCCTGGCGCAAGGCGATCGGCGAGCTCAATCGCGCGGCCCCGCGCGACCCCGTGCTCGCCGCGGCCGCCGGGCAGATGCTGACGCAGACCGCCGCTCTGGCGCTCGAGGCGGCGGGGATCGACACCCGCGGGCCGCTCGGTTTTGCGCGCACCAATGCCTTCATGGTCGGCGTCCTGTGGCCGGCGGCGCGCGCCTGGATCCGCGACGACACGCCCGATCGCTCGAAGACCATGGCCGAGCTCGACCGCTGTCTCGCCCGCGCCGAAAAACTGGCGAACTGGTTCGGACCGCTGGCCGGCGCCCCCGGATCCGGCGAAGAAAAGCGCGCGCAGGCGCCCTCTGCGGCGGACGAGGAGTCGGCCCCCGGCGCGGGCACGACCCCGGGCACGGACCCGAAGGGGGCAACGGACGGGTAGAGCGTCCCCCGACGCTATCCCTCTTCCCCGCCGAGCAGGCCCAGGACCTTCCAGAAACCGGCGACCTTCTCCGGCCCGGCCTGCCGGTAGGCGGCGGCGATGCGCTCGCGGACGGCGGCGAAGATCCGCCTTTCGAGCGCCACGCCGGCTGCGGTCAGCGAGAGAAGATGACGCCGCCGGTCCGTGCTCGCGCGCCGACGCACGATGAGACCGCGTGCGGCCAGATCGTCGAGCACCGGCGCCAGACTCTGCTTGCGGATGCGCAGGAGGTGCTGCAGGTCGGAAACGGAAAGCTCCGGATTGCGGGCGATCAGCAGAAGCGCCCGCTGATGGGCGCGCCCCAGGCCTTCGGGCGCACAGGCGGCGGCCGCGGCATCGCCGAGCGCGCGCTCGGCACGCAGAATGAGCTCGGCGCCGCGCATCAGCGCATCCTCGCGCAGGAAGAGCCCCGGCGGCGGCGCTCCGGTCATTCCCGCGACTCTTGCCGCCAGCGCCCGGCGGCACGCTCGTCCGCCGCGCGGACCTCGACCCACCGCGTTCCCGTCGCGGCGATCTCGCGCTTCCAGAAGGGGGCCCGCGTCTTGAGCCGGTCGATGAGGAATTCCGCCGCCTCGAAGGCCGCCTTGCGATGCGCCGAGGCGGTGAGCACGAAGACGATCGGCTCGCCCGGCCTGAGACGCCCGTAACGGTGAACCACATGGCAGGCCTGAAGCGGCCAACGGCGCTCGGCCTCCGTGGCGATGCGCTGCATTTCCTTCTCCGTCA
Organism: uncultured Sphingomonadales bacterium; assembly: GCA_964484045.1. Lineage (GTDB taxonomy): Bacteria > Pseudomonadota > Alphaproteobacteria > Sphingomonadales > Rhodothalassiaceae > J134. The sequence goes on along the minus strand of CAZAEP010000029.1, from coordinate 11,310 downwards.
TGCCGGGATAGTGCTCGAGCACCAGCGCCTCGACCCCGTCGCCGCCGCCGCGGACATGACCGGTGAAGGTGACGACGGCTCCGGTCGCCGTATCGAGGGGATGGCGTTTCGCCTCGACGGCGGGATCGAACGGCTCCTCCTGCAGACGTACCGTGGCCATGCTCAGCCCCCGGTCACGGGTGGAAAGATCGCCACCTCGTCGCCGGCGGCGAGCGGCGCCGACCAGTCCGCATAATCCTGATTGACGGCGAGGCGCAAGCGGTCGCGATCGGCAAGCGCCATGGCATGGCCTTCGCTTCGCGCGGCAAGCCAGTCGCAGAGATCGGCCACCGTTCGCACCTCGGGCGGCAGCGCCACCTCTTCCTCGGCACGGCCGATGCGCTCGCGCACCCAGGCGAAATAAAGCAGGCGGATCACGGCCCCGGCTCCGCCCTGAGATGTTTCAGGCCGGCGCGCAGATAGTCGTAGCCGGTGACCAGCGTGAAAACGGCCGCGATCCACAGGCCGACAAGGCCGACGAGATGGGCCGGCAGTCCGACTTCGGCGCCGCCCGCGGTCCAGACCAGCGCCCCCAGCGCCACCATCTGCACGGTCGTCTTCCACTTCGCAAGTCTGGTCACCGGCACCGAGACCTGCAATTCCGCAAGATGCTCGCGCAGCCCCGAAACCAGGATCTCCCGCAGCAGAATGATGACCGCCGCCACCACATGCACGCCGGCGATCCAGCCTTCGGCAACCAGCATGATGAGGATGGCGCCTACCATCAGCTTGTCGGCGATCGGGTCGAGAAAGCGCCCGAGCGTGCTCACCACGCCGAGACGGCGCGCCAGCAGACCGTCGAGATAATCCGTGATCCCCGCGAGAACGAAGAGAACGAAGGCGATCCAGCTCCCCAGGGGCTGTTCGAGATAGAAGGCGCCCACGAGGAGCGGGATCGCGAGAATGCGGGAGAGAGTCAGCCAGTTTGGCAGTTGCGACATCTGTCGGTCTTCGCCGTTTCTCGAGCTCCGTCACAGGCCGCCAAACTGATCCTTTCCGTGCTCCCGGTCAACCGCCGAAGGCCTTCAGAACGCGCCTTCCGAGGCCGGAAGCGGAGCGTCGCGCGCGGACGAGCCGGGAGAGCAGGAGCGCCACGATCACGAGGGCATGGAGCTGCGCCTCGCGCAGATCGCCCTTGGCAAGCAGGAGAAAGTGCGTGGCGGCGAAGACGGCGGCGAGATAGACAAGACGATGCAGTCGCTTCCACCGCGCAGCTCCGAGCCGGCGCACGGCCTTGCGCGTCGACGTCAGCGCCAGCGGCGTCAGCAGGACCAGTGTCGCCATGCCGAATGCGATATAGGGACGCTCGACGAGATCCTTGCCCAGGGCCCGCCAGTCGAACACGAGATCGAGTGCGAAATAGCTGACGAGATGCAAGGCGGCATAGGCGAAGGCGAAAAGCCCGGTCATGCGGCGAAAGGCCAGCGGCCAGGCCTGCCCGCTTGCCCGGGAAAGCGGGGTCAGTGCCAGGGTCAGGATGAGGCCGCGCAGCGCCCACAACCCGGTGAAGCGGTTCGAGGTCTCCTGCGGATTGACGCCCAGTTCGTGCGGCGCACCGGCCGCGAAGGCGAGCCATTGCCAGATCAGCCACAGCGCCGGCAGCGCCAGGGCGATGAAGAGCACCGGCTTGCCGGAACGGATGGCGGCGCGGGCGGAAATGCGCATGGGCTCAGAAATTCTCCCGCAGGTCCATGCCCGCATAAAGCGGCGCCACGAGCTCGGCATAGCCGTTGAACATCAGGGTCGGCCGACGCCGGAACTCGCCGATCCGGCGTTCGCTCGCCTGACTCCAGCGCGGGTGCGGAACGCTCGGATTGACATTGGCATAAAAGCCGTATTCGCGCGGCGCCGCCCGGTTCCAGGAAGTCCGCGGGCGGCGTTCGACGAAGCGCATGGCGACGATCGACTTGATCGACTTGAAGCCGTATTTCCACGGCACCACGAGGCGCAGCGGCGCGCCGTTCTGATTCGGAAGTTCCTGACCGTAAAGCCCCACCGCAAGCAGACTCAAGGCGTGCATCGCCTCGTCGAGCCGCAAGCCCTCGACATAGGGCCAGTCGAGCACCGGATAACGCAGCCCCGGCATCACCGCGGGATCGGCGAGGGTCTCGAACTGCACATATCGGGCGCGCGAGGTCGGCCCGAGACGGGCGAGCACCGTGGCCAGCGGCACGCCGATCCAGGGGATGACCATCGACCAGGCCTCGACGCAGCGCAGGCGGTAGATGCGCTCTTCGAGATCGGCGCGCCGGACGAGGTCCTCGAATGCGTAAGTCCCCGGGTGCTCGACATGGCCTTCGACGCGCACCGTCCAGGGCTCGGTGACCATCGCTCCCGCCGCCCGTGCCGGATCCGACTTGTCGGTGCCGAACTCGTAGAAATTGTTGTACGAGGTCGCCGCCGCATAGGCGGTCGGCGGGTCGGCAAGACGAAAGCGCGGGTTCGCCGGCACGTCGGCATAGAGCCCCGCTCCGGCGGCCGTGGTCGCCCCCTCGCCCTTGTCCGAGCCGCGATCGCAGGCCATCAGCGGCAGAGCGAGCGCCGCCGCTCCGAGCCCGCGCATCATGTCCCGCCGGCTGCGATAGAGCGCCTGCGGCGTCACGGCGGATTCGGGCTCCATCCAGGATTCGCGATGGCGGATCAGCATGTCGGGCGCACTCCTCGGCACAGGGCGGGACTTCGCCCGATTATAGGGAACGCCGTCCCGGGAGCGGAGCGCTTTTCCTTCACAATCGCGCCAGCGAGGGGGCGCCGCTTCGTGTCGGAGCCGTGCGGCTTGGCACATACCCTTGTCGCGGCGCGGAAAAATACCCACACTATAGCGACGGCCCCGGCGACGGGGGCGGAATGGCATTGCTGCGGAAAAGGATCGCGACGTGTCGCGCCAAAACACATTTCTGGAAGGACAGTTGCTGCTTGCGATGCCGGGCATGCCCGATCCGCGGTTCGATCGGGCGGTGATCTATATCTGCTCCTATACCGACGACGGCGTGATGGGGCTCGTCGTCAACCGGCTGCTCAAGAGCCTGACCTTCCGCGAATTGCTCGAGCAACTCGATATCGAGGTCGGGGAGCCGGTCTCCGACATTCCGATCCATGCCGGCGGCCCGGTGGAAACCGGGCGCGGCTTCGTCCTGCACAGCACCGACTATATCCAGGATTCGACGCTCGTCGTCAGCGAGACCATGGCCCTGACCGCGACGGTGGACATCCTGAAGGCGATCGCCGAAGGCAAGGGCCCGCGTCATCGCATTCTCGCGCTCGGTTACGCCGGCTGGGGCGCCGGTCAGCTCGAAAGCGAGATTCGCGCCAATGGCTGGCTCACCTGTCCCGCCGATGAGGAGCTGATCTTCGGCACCGAGCCGGAAAACATGTGGCCGCGCGCGATGGCCATGATGGGGGTCGACGTCTCGATGCTGTCATCCTTGTCCGGTCACGCCTGAGACCGTGAACGGCGGACTTTTCAGGCGCCGCGCGATGATCTAAGCAAACCCGCATCCTCCGCCACAGACGACGGGCCGGCGCCTTGGACATTGCCCTCTTTCAACCCGACATTCCGCAGAACACCGGGACCATCCTGCGCCTCGGCGCCTGCCTGTCGCTGCCCGTCCACATCATCGAGCCGGCCGGATTTCCGGTGTCCGACCGGGCCTTTCGCCGCGCCGGTCTCGATTATCTCGACCATGTCGCGCTGCGGCGCCACGTCGATTGGGACGCTTTCGAGCGCTGGCGTCTCGATGCCGGCAGACGGCTCGTCCTGCTGACGACGAAGGCGGCGACAAATTTTGCGGATTTGACCTATCGCAAAGACGACATCCTTCTCTGCGGCCAAGAAACGGGGGGAGCACCGTCTGCCGTTCACGAAGCGGCGGCGGCGCGGGTGCGTATTCCGATGGCGCCCGCCATGCGTTCGCTCAATGTTGCCGTCGCCCTCGCAATGGTCGCGGGCGAGGCACTGCGACAGCTTGGTGCGTTTCCGGACGGGGCCGAGGACGAGGGATCAGTGAGCCATGAAACCACAGTCGAAGGTCAACGGAGCCGAGTCGCCGATTATGGATGATCACAAGATTCGCGTTGCCACCTGGCTTGAATCCCTGCGCGATTCGATCTGCGAGGCGTTCGAGGCCATCGAGGACAGCCATCGCGGCGCGCATGCCGATCGGGCGCCGGGGCGCTTCGAAAGGAAGCGCTGGCAACGCGAGGATATCGATGGCGGTGACGGCGGCGGCGGTGAGATGGCGCTCATGCGCGGCCGTGTCTTCGAGAAGGTCGGGGTCAATATCTCGACCGTCTACGGCCGCTTCAAGGAGCCCTTCAACAAGCAGATTCCGGGTGCCGAGACCGATCCGCGTTTCTGGGCCTCGGGCATCTCGCTCGTCGCCCACATGCATTCGCCGCTGGTGCCGGCGGTGCACATGAACACGCGCATGATCGTGACCACCAGGTCCTGGTTCGGCGGCGGTGCCGACATGACACCGACCTTCCCGCGCGAGGACGACACGAAAGCGTTCCACGCCGCCTTCAAGGCCGCCTGCGATGCCCACGACCCGGAATACTACGAGCGCTTCAAGGCCTGGTGCGACGAGTACTTCCACCTTCCCCATCGCAACGAGGCGCGCGGCGTCGGCGGAATCTTCTTCGACTATCTCGACTCCGGCGACTGGGAGCAGGACTTCGCCTTCATCCGCGATGTCGGCCGCGCCTTTCTCGACGTCTATCCGCGCATCGTCCGCCGCCACATGGACAAGCCCTGGTCGGCGGAAGAGCGCGAGGCCCTGCTGCAGAAGCGCGGGCGCTATGTGGAATTCAATCTCCTTTACGATCGCGGCACCAAATTCGGTCTCATGACGGGCGGCAATACCGAGGCGATCCTCATGTCCCTGCCGCCCGAGGCGAAATGGCCCTGAGCACCGGCACACGGGAGCGGACTCGCCAGGAGCCCGATGCCTGGGCCATACTCCTTCTCTCGACATGACCGCGGCGCAGATGCGCGGCGGCAAATGAGGGAGGAGGCTGGCATGAACGGGGACTTCGAATTCAGGGATCTCTTCCGCTTCGATCGCATGGTTGCCCCGAAGGTGATCAGGATCGTGTACTGGATCGGGCTCATTCTCATCACCCTCGGCGCGCTCGCTTCGCTCGTCGGCGGGGGAGCGATGATGGGGGCCGCCGGGATGGGCAGCGGTCTCGGCCACATCATCGGCGTGATCCTCGTCTATGCCGTCGCGGTCCTTCTGTGGCGGATCATCATGGAAGTCTATTACGTCTTTTTCGGCATCTACGACCGCTTGGGCGAAATCCGCGACCGGCTTGGAAAGAGCGGGTCGGACTGAGCGGCGTCGCGGCGGGGCTCCGTCCGCAGGTCGCAAGGCCGAAAGATATATGTTCTTGTTTTGTTCTGCATCGTCGGCTATCATACGCCCATGCGACGGGAGGGCCGATGTAATGCGGAATCGCGCTGGCTGCCGCCGGACGCCCGGCGCGGACGCGGTGCGCGCTCGAATGCCTCGGGGCGTTTCGAGCGCGAAGTCCGTCTCGATACCGACGACGGCTGGGAGAGGGCGGACGACGCGGCGGCGCCGCTCCGCACCACCGTCACCGTCGAACATCCGCGCCGCGTGATCGCGCGCAACAGCTCGCCCGATGTCCCCTTCGATCGCTCGATCAACCCCTATCGCGGGTGCGAGCACGGCTGCATCTACTGCTATGCGCGACCGACCCATGCGTATCTCGGGCTGTCGCCGGGGCTCGACTTCGAGACCCGCCTTTTCGCCAAACCCGACGCGCCGGCGCGTCTTGCGGCCGAGCTTGCGCGCCCCGGCTATCGCTGTCGCCCGATCGCGCTCGGCACCAATACCGACCCCTATCAGCCGATCGAGCGTGACTGGAAGATCATGCGCGGCATTCTCGAGGTGCTCGAGGCGGCCGGCCATCCGCTCACCATCGTCACCAAATCGCATCTCGTGACCCGCGATATCGACATTCTCGCGCGCATGGCGGCGCGTCGTCTCGCGACCGTCACGCTCTCGGTGACGACGCTCGATGCGCATCTGGCGCGGCGCCTGGAACCGCGGGCGAGCACGCCGCGGCGCCGTCTCGCCGCGATCCGCGCCCTGGACCATGCGGGCGTGCCGACGGGCGTCATGCTGGCGCCGGTGATTCCGGCGCTCAATGATCACGAGATCGAATCGATTCTGGAGGCGGCGCGAGCGGCGGGGGCGCGCACCGCATCCTGGACCATGCTGCGGCTGCCGCTCGAGATCAGGGAGCTGTTCGCGGAGTGGCTGGCGGAAGAACGGCCGGAACGGGCGCGGCGAATCCTCGGCCTGATCGCGACGATGCGCGGCGGACGCCTGAACGACCCGCGCTTCGGCGCCCGTATGCGCGGCACCGGCCCCTATGCGGAGCTCATCGCGCAGCGCTTCCGTCTGGCGAGCAAGCGGCTGGGCTTCAACGCGCTGTCGCCGCAACTCGACTGCCGTGGGTTCCGCCCCCCGCAGCCGAAGACGGCGCAGGGCGATCTCTTCGCGTGCCGCGGCCCCGATTGAGCGTCAGGCCTCGCCCCGGGTCTCGAGCATGGCCGCAGCGAGTGCCTCGCGCGGGCTCTTGCCGGCCCAGAGAACGAACTGGAAGGCGGGATAGAGGCGCTCGCACTCGCCGAGACCGGCCTCGACCATGGCGGCGATCTGGTTGCTGCTCAGCCCCGCCGCCTCGTCATCGACGAGGGTGGCGTGACGGAACATCAGGAGTCCCTCGTCGCACCAGATGTCGAAATGCCCCAGCCACAGGCGCTCGTTGATCAAGGCCAGGATCTCGTAAACGGGCGCCCGCTTGGACTCCGGCACCCGGCCATCGAAGACGCAGGCGAATTGCAGAACCCGCTCGTCCTCGCGCCAGAAGAAGCGGAGCTGATATTCGCAATAGCCGCCCTCGACCGCCGCCGTCAGCTCCTCGTCGAGGCGCTCGAAGGTCCAGTCATTGGCGATCGCGAGTTCCTCGACCAGATCGAGCGGATGGGCCACCTGATCTGCGGTCTGCCCGGCGATGAGCGTCGACATGTCCCGATCCTCCTCTGCCCCGGACGACACCGGTTCCGGAATCGTGCCACCCCCGTCGCCTCAGCGCAAGGTGTTGTCTTGGGGCAAGACCCCAATATCTTGTGGAAAACTCCAATATCTTGTGGTGACGTAGCCGGACTGTCCGAAATCGGGACGTCGGGCCGCCGCTTTCAGCCGTCCCGCCTGGCCCCGGCACGGCGCGATCGCGACGTGCCCGCGCTCTTCGCCGCCTTCGGCCTGCGAAGCGCCGCGATCTCCTTTTCCAGCGCCGCGAGCCGCGTGGCAAGCGCCTCGTTTTCCTCGCGTGCCCGAGCCGCCATGGCTTTCACCGCCTCGAACTCGTCGCGGCGCACGAGATCGAGCTCGGCGAGGCGCCGCTCGAAAAAGGCGCGCAGGGCGCCCTCGATTTCGTGGCGCAGGGAATCGACCGCGCCGGCGGCGCCCGTGGCCAGCCGCGCGAGATCGTCGAGAAACCGATTGTCCGTCTGCATGATCCTGCTCACCTGTCCCGCAATCACGCGGAATATGGGGCGCGCCTGCGAACAATGCAAAGGGTCATTTGCGGCCTTTTCTTGACAGCGGCCCGCCGCCGCCGATGATGGCTCTCCCGGACATCCGAAATGGCGGAGCCCATGGTCGATCCGAGCATTCTCGTCTCCCTGCCCTATCCGAACATCGATCCGGTGCTGGCGCGCCCCTTCGGGTTTCCCATCCGCTGGTACTCGCTCGCCTATCTGTCCGGACTTGTCCTCGGCTGGCTGTGGATGCGCCGCATGGCGCCGCGAATCGGCACCCCGATCACCCGTCAGGCGATCGACGATTTTCTCTTCTGGGCCACCCTGGGCGTCATCCTCGGGGGCCGTTTCGGCTATGTCATCTTCTACAAGCCGAGCACCTATCTTGCCGATCCGATGGAGATCCTGCGCCTGTGGGACGGCGGCATGTCGTTTCATGGCGGGCTCATCGGCACCACGCTCGCGATCCTGTGGTTCTGCCGCAGTCGCCGGATTCCGCTCCTGCGCTTCGCCGACCTGGTCTCGCTGGCGGTGCCGATCGGGCTCTTCTTCGGGCGCATCGCCAATTTCATCAATGGCGAGCTCTGGGGGCGGCCGGGCGACGTGCCCTGGGCGATGGTGTTCCCGCGCGATCCCCTGGGCGTGCCGCGCCATCCAAGCCAGCTCTACGAGGCCGCTCTCGAGGGTATCGCCCTCTTTCTCGTTCTCAATCTCGTGGCCGCGCACCAGGATCTCGCGCGCCGCCGCCCGGGGATCGTCGTCGGGCTCTTCTGCGCCGGCTATGGCGTCGCCCGTTTCACGGTCGAGTTCTTTCGCGCGCCCGACGCCTATCTCGGGCTCATCGGCGGCGTCATCAGCATGGGGCAGATCCTCAGTCTGCCGCTCATCCTTCTCGGCGCCTGGCTCATCTGGCGGGCTTTCGCGCAGCCCCCGCAAGGGGGCCGGCCGACGGGCGGGCGGTGAGCGCGGACCGCACAGCGCTCGAGGCGCATCTCCATCGCCTCATCGCGGCGGAGGGCCCGATCCCGCTGAGCCGCTATATGGCGGAAGCGCTGCAGCACCCGACACACGGCTATTACCGCCGCGGCGACCCCCTGGGCCTTCACGGCGATTTCACCACGGCCCCCGAAATCTCGCAGATCTTCGGTGAGCTTCTGGGGCTCTGGCTCGCCGACCGCTGGGAGGCGATGGGGCGCCCGCGGCCGGTCGGGCTGGTCGAACTCGGTCCCGGGCGCGGCAGCCTGATGGCCGATGCCCTGCGCGCCATGGCGGTCGTTCCCGGACTGCGAGAAGCTCTCGAAGTGCATCTCGTCGAATCGAACGAAAGCCTGCGCGCCAGACAGGCGGAGAAGATCAGGGCCCGCTGGCACGAGGATTTCGCGGGCGTCCCCGAGGGGCCGCTGCTTCTCGTCGCCAACGAGTTCTTCGACGCCCTGCCGATCCGGCAATATGAGCGGCGGAACGGCCGCTGGGTGGAACGTCTGGTCGGTCTCGCGGAGGGCCGCCTCGTCATCACGCACGGCCCGGCGGGCGAAGACGTCTCCCTCATCCCTCCCGAGCTCGCCAATGCCGAGGAGGGGGCGATCGTCGAGGTCTGTCCCGCAGGCCTGCGCCTCATGGCCGACATCGCGCGGCGGATCGCGGCACATGGCGGCGCCGCGCTGATCGTCGATTACGGCTATCGGACGAGCGCCCCCGGGGACAGCCTGCAGGCGGTGCGTCGGCATCAGCCGGTCGACATCTTCCACCGACCGGGCGACTGCGATCTCACCGCGCATGTCGATTTCGCGGCTCTCGCCGCCGCCGCACGCGCCGCGGGCGCCGCCACCGCAGGCCCGGTCGGCCAGGGCGCCTTTCTCGAAGCGTTGGGCATTCGCGTTCGTGCCGCCATGCTGGCGCGGCGTGCCGGCGCGCGCCAGCGCAAGGATATCCACGCCGCGGTGCGGCGGCTCATCGCGCCCGACATGATGGGCGAGCTCTTCAAGGTGCTCGCCGTCGTCGCGCGCCCGGGCGGCACGCCGGGAATCGGCGAGGCCCGGCATGACTGAGCGCTTGACCGCGCGCACCCTGGCCGCAAGCGGCATCGCCCATGGCTTCTTCACCCGTCGCGGCGGTGTCTCGAGGGGCGTCTATCGCAGCCTCAATGTCGGCCGCGGCTCGGGCGACGACCCGGCGCATGTGGCGGCGAACCGCGCCCGCGCGTGCGCCATGCTCGACGCCGCGGCGCTCGTCACGCCCTATCAGGTGCATGGCGCCGACGTGCATGTCCTCGATGCGGCGACGGACCCCGGAGCGGCCCCGCCCCGGGCGGACGCGGTGGTCACGACGCGGCGCGGCATCGCCGTCGGCGTGGTGACGGCGGACTGCGTTCCCGTCCTTCTCGCCGACCCGGGGTCCGGCGTCATCGCCGCCGCACATGCCGGCTGGCGCGGGGCGCTTGCCGGGATCTGCGCGGCGACCATCGCGGCCATGGAACGGCGCGGCGCCCGGCGCATGCGCATCCGGGCGGCCATCGGCCCGGCGATCGCGCAGGCCTCCTATGAAGTCGGCGCCGAGGTGCGCGACAGCTTCCTTGCGGCGTTCCCCGAGGCGCGCCGTTTCTTCCGGCAAGCCGGAAGCGGGCGCCATCTGTTCGACCTCGTCGGCCTTGTCGCGGCGCGACTCGCGGCGGCCGGGATCGACATGGTGGAGGTGCTCGCCGGCGACACCTATGCCGACGCCGAGCGTTTTTTCAGCTACCGCCGCAGCACGCATCTGGGCGAGACCGACTATGGTCGGCAGCTTTCCGCCATCGCCCTGATCTGAGCCCGTTCACGACCGCGGCGCGATCGGTTTACAGACTTCCGAGCGCTTGCTAAGAGCAGCGCCACCCCGTCCATTCACGGAATGCCCCCGGACGGGGACCGGTGTCGGGAACAAGGGAGCATCGCATGAAGATTCTCGCCGGCAACTCCAATCCACCGCTGGCCGAGGCGATTGCCGCCTATCTCAATCTCCCGCTCACCAAGGCGAGCATCAAGCGCTTCTCCGATCAGGAAATCTTCGTCGAGATTCATGAGAATGTGCGCGGCGAGGACGTCTTCGTCGTGCAGTCGACAAGCTATCCGGCGAACGACCATCTGATGGAACTCCTGATCTGCATCGATGCGCTCAGGCGTGCGTCGGCGCGCCGGATCACCGCCGTGCTGCCCTATTTCGGCTATGCCCGGCAGGATCGCAAACCCGGCCCGCGGACGCCGATCTCGGCCAAGCTCGTGGCCAATCTGATCACCAAGGCGGGCGCCGACCGGGTGCTGACCATGGACCTGCACGCAGGACAGATTCAGGGCTTCTTCGACATCCCGACGGACAATCTCTTCGCCTCGCCGGTGCTCGGTCGCGATCTGAAGGAGCATTACAGCCCCGACAATCTGATGATCGTCTCCCCCGATGTCGGCGGCGTCGTGCGTGCGCGCGCCTATGCCAAGCGGGTCGGCGCCCCGCTCGCGATCGTCGACAAGCGACGCGAACGCGCCGGGGAATCGGAGGTGATGAACATCATCGGCGAGGTCGAGGGACGCACCTGCGTCCTTGTCGACGACATCGTCGACTCGGCGGGAACCCTGTGCAACGCCGCCGAGGCACTGATCAAGGCCGGCGCCGCATCGGTGTCGGCCTATGTGTCTCATGGGGTGCTCTCGGGCGGCGCGGTGGCGCGC
>CAZAEP010000028.1:0-16071 GCA_964484045.1 uncultured Sphingomonadales bacterium | reverse complement strand
CGGCGGTGATGCGGCTGGGCACGATCTTGCCGCGCTCGGAGATGAAGCGCTGCAGGAGCTTGACGTCCTTGTAGTCGATCTTCGGCGCGTTCGGCCCCGAGAACGGACAGCTCTTGCGACGGCGGAAAAAGGGACGACGTGAGGGTGCGGCCATGATCAATCCCTCCTCTCACGGCGGCCGCCGCGGCGGTCGCCTCGTTCGGCCTTGGCGCGCATGAAGATCGACGGCCCTTCCTCGAGCTCGTCGACGCGCACCGTCATGAAGCGGATGATATCTTCGTTGAGGCGTGCCTGACGCTCCATTTCGGCGATCGCCGCCGGCGCCGCATCGATGTTGAGCAGCACATAGTGCCCCTTGCGGTTCTTCTTGATGCGGTAGGCGAGGGGGCGCAGGCCCCAATATTCGTTCTTGGCGACCCGTCCGCCGCCGTCCTCGATGATCTTCGTCAGATCATTGGTGAGATTCTCCACCTGCGCCGTGCTCACATCCTGGCGCGCGATGAAGACATGCTCGTAATAGGGCATCTCTTGCTCCTTGCCGATCGTCCACCGGGCGCGATGCTCCGGCGTCTCCGGCCCTCTTCAACGAAACGAGCCGGGATCGCGCACCCCGGCTCAGGTGCGCCGCTCTATAGCGCCGCAGCGCAGCCCATGCAAGAGGGATCGCGGGCATCGCCGGAGAGCGCCATGCGGCCTCAGCTTGCCTTCCACCCGCGGAGCCGCTATCCCCGGCTCCGGTTGCGGTCACCACGCTGGAGGATGATATGAGCCGGGCGCTCGTCTTTCCCGGGCAGGGCAGTCAGAAGGTCGGCATGGGCCGGGCGCTGGCCGAGGCCTTCGCGCCGGCGCGCGAGGTCTTCGAGGAGGTCGACGACGCCCTGTCGCAGAATCTCTCGCGGCTGATGTTCGAAGGGCCCGACGAGACGCTGCGCCTGACCGAGAATGCGCAGCCCGCGTTGATGGCGGTTTCGCTCGCGGTCATGCGCACGCTCGCCGCGGACGGCCGGACGATCGAGGCGCTCGCGAGCCATGTCGCGGGGCATTCGCTGGGCGAGTATTCGGCGCTCTGCGCCGCCGGCGCGCTGTCGCTTGCCGACACCGCACGCTTGCTCAAGCGCCGGGGGCTCGCCATGCAGCGAGCGGTGCCCGTCGGCGAAGGGGCGATGGCGGCCATTCTGGGCCTCGATATCGAGACCGTGGAGGAGATTGCGCAGGACGCCGCCGGCGGGGATTTCGTCTGCGCCGCAGCCAATGACAATGCGCCCGGTCAGATCGTCGTCTCGGGACATGCGGCGGCCGTCGAGCGGGCGATTGCGATCGCCCGGGAGCACGGCGCCCGGCGCGCCATGCAACTGCCGGTGTCGGCCCCCTTCCATTGCGCGCTGATGAAGCCGGCGGCCGAGGAGATGCGTGCAGCGCTTGCCGAAGCGGCGATGGCGGCGCCGGCGGTGCCGGTGATCAGCAATGTCAGCGCCCGGCCCGAAACGCAGCCCGAGGCCATCCGCCGGCTGCTTGTCGAACAGGTGACGGCGCGCGTGCGCTGGCGCGAAAGCGTCCTCGGTTTTGCCGCGCTCGGAATCGATTCGGCAACCGAGATCGGCGCCGGCAAGGTGCTGGCGGGGCTCGTGCGACGCATCGATCCCGACCTCGCGGTGGCCTCGGTGGAGACGCCGGCCGATCTCGAGGCCTTCGTCGCGGCCTTGCAGTAGGAGACAAAGGGAGAGAGGTCAGATGTTCAGTCTCGCAGGACGGCGTGCGCTCATCACCGGTGCTTCCGGCGGCATCGGCCGCGCCATCGCCACCGCGCTTCATCGTGCGGGCGCTCATGTCGCGCTTTCCGGCACCCGCGAGGCGGCTCTGTCGGAGCTTGCCGGGGCCCTGGGCGAGCGGGCGCATGTGGTGCCGGCGAATCTCGCCGACCGCGAAAGCGTCGAGGCGCTGCCGGGAGCCGCGAGCGCGGCCATGGGCGGTCTCGACATTCTCGTCAACAATGCCGGCGTGACCCGCGATCAGCTTCTCCTGCGGATGAAGGACGAAGACTGGGAGCAGGTGCTCAAGGTCAATCTCGAATCGGTATTCCGCCTCTCGCGGGCGGTGTTGCGCGGCATGATGAAGGCCCGTTTCGGGCGCATCATCTCGATCACCTCGGTGGTCGGCGTCACGGGCAATCCGGGGCAGACCAACTATGCCGCCTCGAAGGCCGGGATGATCGGCTTTTCGAAGTCGCTGGCCCAGGAGGTCGCCTCGCGCGGCATCACCGTCAATTGCGTCGCCCCCGGTTTCATCGCCTCGCCGATGACGGAGGAATTGGGCGCCGCCCGGCAGGAGCGTCTGAAGGCGGCCATTCCCGCCGGGCGTCTGGGGTCGGGTGATGACGTGGCGGCGGCCGTCGTTTATCTTGCCAGCGACGAGGCCGGCTATGTCACCGGGCATACCTTGCATGTGAACGGCGGGATGGCGATGATGTGATCCGGCCACGGCTGCCATGAGAGGATGATCGCGGAACGCGGGATGGGTCATCTCGCGACTTTCAAAAGCGGAGCAACTGTGATAGAGCCGAGCCGCTCGTGAAGGGCAGGCCGGTTGAAAAAGGCGAAGATTTCGGTGTCCGGGAGTCCTGTTGCGGCCCCATGCCGATGAGTGAAGGATCGAACCCACAGCACAAGGAAGATGGGAATGAGCGATACTGCCGAACGCGTGAAGAAGATCGTCGTCGAGCATTTGGGTGTCGACGAGGCCAAGGTAACCGAGAATGCGAGCTTCATCGACGATCTGGGCGCGGACAGCCTGGACACGGTCGAACTCGTGATGGCGTTCGAGGAGGAATTCGGCATCGAGATTCCGGACGATGCGGCGGAAAAGATCCAGACCGTGCGCGACGCGATCGACTATATCGATCAGAACAGCTAAGGGCGCGGCATCCGCCGACCATTTCTTGGCATAGAACGGCGACGGGCTTGCATCATGCCCCCGTCGCCGTAAGTTTTTGCCCTGAGGCACGAAAGGGTTTCTGCAGGGGGACGCTGCGATGAGACGAGTGGTTGTGACGGGACTCGGGATGGTCACTCCGTTGGCGGACGGGGTCGAGGAAAGCTGGTCGCGGCTGATCGCGGGGAAATCCGGAGCGGGTCCCATCACGCGTTTCGACGCTTCCGGCTGGCCGGCGCAGGTGGCCTGCGAGGTGCCGCTCGGCGACGGCAGCAATGGCACCTTCTGCGCCGACAGGTACATGGCGCCCAAGGAACGGCGGCGCGTCGACGACTTCATCCTTTACGGCATCGCCGCGGCTAAGCAAGCCGTCGAGGATGCCGGCTGGACCGAGCTCGATGACGCGGAAAGCGAGCGCACCGGCGTCATGATCGGTTCGGGCATCGGCGGCCTGCCCGGCATTGCCGACGCGGCGGTGCTGCTTCACGAACGGGGGCCGCGGCGGGTGTCGCCGCATTTCATCCCCGGACGCCTGATCAATCTGGTCTCGGGGCACGTCTCGATCCGCTACCGGTTTCGCGGCCCCAATCACGCGGTGGTGACGGCCTGCTCGACCGGCGCGCACGCGATCGGCGACGCCGCCCGCATCATCATGCTCGACGATGCCGATGTCATGGTCGCCGGTGGCGCGGAGGCGGCGATCTGTCCCATCGGTGTCGCCGGATTCAGTCAGGCGAAGGCGTTGTCCACGCAGTTCAACGATGCGCCCGAGCGGGCATCGCGCCCTTGGGACGAAGCGCGCGACGGCTTCGTCATCGGCGAGGGCGCCGGCATTCTCGTGCTCGAGGAGCTTGAGCATGCGAAACGTCGCGGGGCGAAGATTTACGGCGAGGTCATCGGCTACGGCATGTCCGGCGACGCCTACCATGTCACCGCCCCCTCGCCGGAAGGCGACGGGGCCTTCCGTTCCATGCGCGCGGCTCTCAAGCGTGCGGGGCTGAGCCCGTCGGACATCGACTATGTCAATGCCCACGGCACGTCGACACCGCTCGGTGACGAGATCGAGCTCGGTGCGGTCAAGCGTCTGTTCGGCGAGGCCATCGGTCATGTTTCGATGTCCTCGACCAAGTCCTCGATCGGGCACCTTCTGGGCGCGGCGGGCGCGGTCGAGGCGATCTTCTGTCTTCTCGCCATGCGCGACGACGTGGCGCCGCCGACGCTCAATCTCGAGACACCCTGTCCGGGCGCGGAAGGCGTCGATCTCGTTCCGCAACAGGCGCGCGAGCGTCCGATCCGCACCGCCCTGTCGAATTCCTTCGGTTTCGGAGGCACCAATGCCTCGGTCATTTTCCGGGAATATAGCGGCTGATCCACACCGCGTCCGGGGGCGAGGATGAGCGGCCGGTGCGGATTCCTCCTCGGTCCGATCCTGGTCCTCGTTGCCGCCCTGGCCGTGGTGGGCGGGCTTGTCCACCATCTCCTGACCGCTCCCGGTCCGCTGGCGGAATCACGGACCGTGATCATCGAGCGCGGGGACGGGCCCGCCGCCATCGCGCGCAAGCTCGACGGGATCGGCGCCCTTGCGGATCCGCGGCTCTTCCGCCTTGCGGCCCGCCTGTCCGGCGCCGACCGGGAGCTGCGCGCCGGCGAGTTCCGCATTCCCGCCCATGCCAGCGTGACGACTCTCATCAAGGTGCTGCGAAGGGGCGAGCCCGTTCTGCGTCGGGTGACGATTCCCGAGGGGCTGACGAGTGCACAGATCGTGGCCCTCCTCGAGGCGACGGAGGGGCTGGAAGGGCATGTCGGTCCGGTGCCGCCCGAGGGGACGCTCCTGCCCGAGACCTATTATTTCACCTATGGGGAAAGCCGCGCGGCGCTCATCCGGCGCATGGCGGAGGCGCAGACGACTCTCATCGCCGAGCTTTGGCCGAAGCGCGCCGCCGATCTGCCGCTGCACACGAGCGACGAGGCGATCATTCTCGCCTCCATCGTCGAGAAGGAAACGGCGCGCGATGAAGAGCGCCCGCTGATCGCCCGCGTCTTCCTCAACCGTCTCGCACGCGGCATGCCGCTTCAGTCCGATCCCACGGTGATCTATGGCGTGAGCGGCGGCACGCCCCTGGGGCGCCCGATCCGCAAGAGCGAGCTTGCGGGCGACAACCCCTTCAACACCTATCGCCTCGTCGGGCTGCCGCCGGCGCCGATTTCCAATCCGGGGCGGGCGTCGATCGCGGCCGTGCTGCACCCCGCGGACGCCGATTTTCTCTATTTCGTCGCCGACGGCTCGGGCGGGCATGTCTTCGCCAGGACGCTGGCCGAGCACAATCGCAATGTCGCGGCGTGGCGGCGCCTGCGGCTCAAACGTGCTCGTCCTTCTTCGGAGAGTGACGCAGAACCCAATCGCTGAGCGGCTGCGGCAGGCAGACGAGGAGGCGCATCAGCAGGACCAGCGGCCAGGGAAAGGCGATCACGCCCCTGTTGCGCGCAAGTCCGCGGGCAATGATGCGCGCCGCCTTCTCGCCGGTCATCAGGAACGGCATCGGGAAGCGGTTCTTCGCCGTCATGCGGCTTTCCACGAATCCCGGGCAGATGACCGAGACCTCCACCCGTCCCCGATAGGCGCCGCGCAGCGCCTCGCCATAGGCCTTCACCGCCACCTTGCTCGCCGAGTAGGGGGCCGCCGCCGGCAGCCCGCGGTAGCCGGCGATGGAGCTCATGATGGCGATCTGTCCGCGACGGCGGCGCTTCATGCGCTCGAGCGCCGGATGGACGGTGTGAAAGACACCCGAGACATTGGCGGCGAAGGTGCGCCGCGTGGCGTCTGCGAGCGGCGTCAGGCGATCGGGCGACACCGCGATTCCGGCATTGGCGATAACGAGATCGAGCGGGTGCCGGTCGTCGACCGTTTCGATCCACGCGCGCATCGCCTCCTCGTCGCCGACATCGATGACGCGCGTCTCGACCGCCGCGCCGGTGGTGCGGCAGGCATCGGCCACGGCTTCGAGCCGCTCGGCATGGCGGCCCGAGAGCGCGAGAAAGCGACCCGGTCGGGCATAATGGCGGGCGAGCGCTTCGCCGATGCCGCTCGAAGCGCCGGTGATCAGGATGGTTGCGGGATCACGCACGGTTCTTTCCTGGCAATTGATCGCTCAAGGGGGAGCCCCTATAGTCGCGCGCATCCTGAACCCGCGGCGATGGTCCTGTCACCTCCCCGAGGCCGGTGGCCCGCAAACAGAGGCATTCATGGCGCTTTACAGCATGACCGCTTTCGCCCGCGCGGACGTCGAGCACGCCGGCTGGCGCGGCGTCTTCGAGGTCAAGAGCGTCAATGGCCGTGGGCTCGACGTGCGGGTGCGGGTGCCGGCGATTCTCGACGGATTCGATATCCATCTCAGGAAGCACGCCGCGACCCGCCTCGATCGCGGCACCGTATTCGTCAATCTGACGCTTCAGGAAAGCGATCAGATGGATGATTTCAGGATCGACGAGGCGCGCCTGGCCCGTCTCGTCGCACTCGCCGGCGCGCTCAAGGACCGGTCCGAGATCGCGCCCGCGCGGCTCGACGGTCTGATGCGCCTTCCCGGTGTCATCGAAAATGGATCAAGGTCGCTCGGGAAGGACGATCGCGCCGCCTTGGAAGCAGTGCTGCACGATGCCTTCGATGCAGCGCTCGGCGCGCTCATCGCGGCGCGGGGACGGGAAGGCGATGCGCTCGAGGACGCGCTCGGCCGTGCCCTCGAACAGATCGCCGAGCTTGTGATCCGCGCCGAGAGCGCTGCCGCCGCGCGGCTGCCGGCGATCCGCGACCGTCTCGCTGCGCGGCTCGCGGAGATCATCGACAAGAATCGCATCGATCCGCGCCGGCTCGAGCAAGAAGTCGCGTTGCTCGCGCTCAAGCTCGACGTGCGCGAGGAGATCGACCGCCTCAAGGCGCATCTCGCCGCGGCGCGGTCGCTGATCGCGGGGGGCAGCCCGGTGGGCCGGCGGCTGGATTTCCTGGCACAGGAATTCAACCGCGAAGCCAACACCTTGTGTTCGAAGTCATCGGACACCGAGCTGACGCAGATCGGTCTCGCGCTCAAGGCGGCGATCGATCAGTTTCGCGAACAAGTGCAGAATGTGGAATGAGCGAGCAAGCAGGAAGAAAAGGTCTTCTCATCATCATCTCCTCGCCCTCCGGGGCGGGCAAGTCGACGCTGTGCGACCATCTCAGGCGCGAGGAAGGTGAGCGGCTGTGGATGTCGATCTCGATGACGACGCGTCCGCGTCGCATGAGCGAGGTCGACGGTCAGGACTATTATTTCGTCACCCGGCAGCAGTTCGAGCGCATGGTCGAGACCGGCGGCTTTCTCGAACATGCCGAGGTCTTCGGCCATCTCTACGGCACGCCGCGCGAGCCCGTGGAGGAGAAGCTTCGCGCCGGGGTCGACGTCCTCTTCGATATCGACTGGCAGGGCGCGGAGCAGATCGCGGGAGCGGTCACCGATGCGCGCGTGGTCTCGATCTTCATCCTGCCGCCGAGCCTTGAGGCGCTCGAGGATCGGCTCAAGCGCCGGGCGCAGGATTCCGAGGACACCGTGCGCTTTCGCATGTCGCGGGCGCGCGAGGAAATCCGCCACTGGGCGGATTACGACTATGTTCTCGTCAATGACGATCTCGACCGCTGCTTTCGGGACCTGAAGGCGATTGTCACCGCCGAGCGCATTCACGCCGACAAGCAGGGGCCGGTGCGCGCTCTGGCGGAACGATTGCTGAAGGAATAGGTCACGGCGAGAGGGATCGCCGCGCCTGCCATTGGCGGGCGAGACGGCAGAAGCCGGCAAGGTCGATCGTCTCGGCCCGCGCCGTGGGGTCGATTCCGGCGGATAGCAGAAGTGCCCCCGGATCTTCCGTCAACTGTTTAAGGCTTGATCGTAACATCTTGCGCCGGCGAGAGAAGGAAGCTTCTACGACCCTCTCCAGAGCGCGCGGATCGAGGTCCGGAACGAGGGGGTCGGCGGGGGTGACCTGAAGCACCGCGGACTCGACCTTGGGCGGCGGCGTGAAGGCCTTCGGGGGCAGGGTGAAGAGGATGTGCGCCCGCGCCCGCCACTGCGCGAGAATGGCGAGCCGGCCATAGGCCTTGCCCCCGGGACGTGCGGTGACGCGCTCGGCGACCTCGCGCTGGAACATGAGCGTCATCGACTGCCAGAAGGGCGGCCAGTCCCCCTGCATCCAGCGCACGAAGAGCGCGGTCCCGACATTGTACGGGAGATTGGCGACGATCTTCAGCGGGCCGGCGGGCAGGACCGCGCGTTCCTCGAGCGTGCGCGCATCGCCATGAAGGATGCTGAGCCGGCCGGGGAATGCGGCGGCGATCTCCTCGAGCGCGGGGATCGCCCGCGCATCGCGCTCGACGGCCACCACATGCCGCGCTCCCTCGGCGAGCAGCGCGCGCGTCAGGCCTCCGGGACCGGGGCCGACCTCGTAGATGGTGGCCTGATCGAGTGGCGCTGCGGCCCGCGCGATGCGCCGCGTGAGATTGAGGTCGAGGAGGAAGTTCTGCCCGAGCCGCCTGTCGGCGCGCAGGCGGTGGCGCGCGATCACCTCGCGCAGCGGGGGCAGGGGGTCAGCCATCATGCACGCACCGTCGTGCGGCCATCTCGGCGGCCGTCCTGATCGCGGCGATCAGGCTGTCGGGTCGGGCCCGGCCGCTTCCGGCGATATCGAGAGCGGTGCCGTGATCGGGCGATGTGCGCACGAAGGGCAGGCCCAGCGTGATATTCACGCCGCGGAAGAAATCGATCGTCTTCAACGGGATCAACGCCTGGTCGTGATACATGCACAAAGCCGCGTCATAGCCGGTGCGCGCGTCGGCATGGAACAGGGTGTCGGCGGCGAGAGGTCCGCGGATGTCGAGCCCCTCGGTGCGCAAGGAGGCGATCGCGGGGATCAGAATACGCGTCTCTTCCTCGCCGATCGCGCCGGCCTCTCCGGCGTGCGGATTGAGCCCGGCGACGGCGATGCGGGGACGGGCGACGGCGAAATCGCGGGCCAGCGCGTGCACGAGGATTCGCGTAACATGGCGCAGCCGCTCCGCGGTGATGAGAGCCGGGACCTGCGCCAGCGGCACATGGACCGTGAGCGGCACCACGCGCAGGCCCGGCACGGCAAGCATCATCACCGCATCCTCGACCGGCCGACCGGCGAGACGGGCGAGAAACTCGGTGTGCCCCGGCCCCTCGAGTCCGGCCGCATGGAGCGCGCTCTTCTGGATCGGAGCTGTCACCATGGCGGCCGCGCGCCCGGACCGGAGGAGCGCCACCGCCTCCTCGATGGCGGCGATCACGGCCGATGCCGTCGCCGCTTGCGGGCGCCCCGGCGTTACCGGACCGCCGAGCGGGCGCGCGAGCACGGGCAAGGCGTCGGCGAACGCGTCGATGGCCGCCTCGGGCGTCGCGATCTCGGCGGTCGGCACGTCGACGCCGTGCGCGCGCAGGGCCTCCGGTGCGCCGATCCAGAAGAAGGGAGGAAGCTTCTCGGTCTCGCGCCGGCGCCAGGCCGCGGCGACGATCTCCGGCGCGACGCCCGCAGGCTCGCCGAGCGTCACCGCGATCGGTGCCGACGCGGCCA
Organism: uncultured Sphingomonadales bacterium; assembly: GCA_964484045.1. Lineage (GTDB taxonomy): Bacteria > Pseudomonadota > Alphaproteobacteria > Sphingomonadales > Rhodothalassiaceae > J134. Next base: position 6,531 of record CAZAEP010000028.1, on the reverse strand, counting down.
TGGTCTAGCGATAATCGACGATGGCGTCGCGCCGCAGGTCACGCAGATAGCGCCGCGCCATCATCGCCAGTTTCTGGCGCTCGAGCTGATCGGCGATATCGTCATAGGACGGCATCCTGACCTCCGGCTTGGTGCGATCGCAGACGAAGAAGACGCGGAATCCGTCCTGCATCCGGGCCGGCTTCGTCGGTTGACCGATCTCGACATTCTCGATCAGGCGGCGCAGGCCGCCGGGCAGCTCGCGCAAGGTGATCCGGCCCAGCGAGCCGTGTGAGGCATTGCCGAGCCGGGCGGCAAAGCTCTCGATGTCATTGCAGGAGTGGACACCCTTCTGGGCGGCCTCGATGCGGTCGACGGCGGCGATCTGTTCCGCCTCGCTCGCCTGTGAGAGATCGAGCGGGAGGAAAACCTGTCTGACCTCGAGTTGCTCGTCGAGCGGATCGGCCTCGAGGACGCGCCGGCGGTCGCGGAGCTGCAGGATATAATAACCGGCGCCGGTCCGAATGGGATCGCTGACCCCGTCAAGCGGCAGCGACCGGACCACCTTGGCGAGTTCCGGGCTCAGGAGATCGAGCGTGACCCAGCCCATGTCGCCGCCGGCTGCCGCGGTTGCCGACTGCGAGAATTGCTCGGCAAAACCCTCGAAACGTCCGCCCTTGCGGATCTGCGCCACGATTCGCTCGGCCGTCGCCCGGATTTCCGCCTCACGCTGCGGATTGTCGACGAGCAGAAAGATCTCCGCGAGATGATATTCCGGCTGTCCCGCGCTGGCCTTGAGCCGCGCCAGTTCGTGCTCGACCTCTTCGTCGGAGACGCTGGCAAAGCGCCCCAGGCGCCCGTTCACCAGTTCGCCCCAGGCGATCTCCGCCTTCATCTGTTCGAGATAGGAATCCTTGGCGACACCCATGCGCAGCAGCGTCGCCTCGAACTCCTCCGGCGTCTGGTTGAGGCTCTCGGCCTGGCGACGGAAGGCGTCATTGGCCTCCTCGTCGGAGATGACGAGCTCGAAATTCTTCGCTTCCTGAAGCTTCAGCTTGTCGTCGACCATGTTGCGCACCACCTGCTCCTGCAGGCGGGCGAACTGCTGCTGGTCCTTGACGCCGCCGATCGAGGCGATGGTCAGCCGCAGCCGCTGCACCACGTCATAGGCGGAGATCGGTTCGTCATTGACCAGAACGACGATGCGCTGCGGCACGGCAAGCCCGGATCCCTGCGCCTGCGGCTGAACCTGGGCGCTGGCGGAGGCAAGGGTGACGGCGATGCCGGCAAGCGCCGCTCCGGCTCGGGCGAGAGCGGCCCTTCCGTCTCGCCATGGCCGGTATCCGAAGATTTCGTGCAAGCCCAGACTACTCTTCATGCCACCCGCTGATCGTGGTGATGCCGGACGCTACGACCGGAATAGGGCGAGAATTTGGACATCACAACGCCTCAGCCGAGACCGCGCAACCGGATCCGGAAGATCACCGATGTGCCCGGTCGAAAATCGCGGTCTTGGGTGAAGCGCTTGCGTACCGTAACGCCGAACTCCAGGCAGCACTCGTCCCTGTACAGCACGCCCGTCTCCCATTCAATGGGTTCGGCGTTTCGGGTCAGTGTTTCGATCAGCCCGCCGAACAGGTTCCAGCGCCGGGTGGCGCGCAGACTGGCGTCGAAACGCACCTCCTCGCGGTCCTCCCGGCCGGACTGATCGAGGCCGCGCCGAATGCGCAGATAGCCGACATTGAGGCGAAAGCGGGAGGCTCCGAGCCGGGCCACGATCTCGTTGCGCCGCGCCGACAGGCCGTCCTTGTCGAACTGCCCCTCATAGGAAAGCCGGAGCCAGTCGCGCCAGGAGATGTCCACCGCGCCGATGATGTCCGAAAGCTTGTCGGCGAGCCCGAGACCATCGGCGAAGACCCCGGCCTGGTTGCGAACGCGATAGGATTGTCCGGCAAGCGCGGCGATCCGGATGTCGTCCGTCTCGAGGCCGTATTTGAGACCGTAGGTGGCGCGGCTGCCGCTTTCCCAGAGGTCGTATCCCGGGGTGCGATTGAGGGAGAAGAGATTGTTCGCATTGAGCTCGAAGGCGCGGCCATCCTCGTTCGGGATACGGCGCGATCTGGCGCTCTCGGGCATGGCGATGAGCTGAACGATCGGCTCCAGCGTTTGCGTGATATTGCCGCGGTAGCTGATGAAGGGCCAGGAGATCGTGGCCGCGGCGCGGGCGAAGCCGCGCACCGTGGTGCCGCCGTCGACGGCAAAGCGCGGATCGTCGAAACGGCCCGTATCGCGCACGTCGTAGACGTCTCCGCGCAGAAAGGCGTCGAAGACGATCCGTTGCCCCATCGGCGTGATGAAGGGCGCCTGCCAGTCGAGCGCCGCCGAGGCGCGTCGTGTGTCGGCCCCGTCGGTGCGCACGATCTGGATGCTGTTGAAGCGGGCGCTCACCGTACCGCCCAGAACGCCGGGTCTGCTTACGAAATCGAGGTCGATCCAGGGCAGCGCCTGGGCGGTCAGCCCGCTCCTGTCCTCGATGCGCAGGCCTTGGAATCCAAGAAGCTCGCCGCGGACATAGCTGCGGTCGAAGAAACCCTCGAGCTTGTAGTCGTTGACGAAGGTGTCGGCGTCGGAAAAGTCGTAGATGCGCGGATAGGTATCGTCCCCCGTGAATTCGATCTGATAGGTCGACTGCCAGTTCTCGCCATGGAGAAAGCGGCCGTTCGAAAAGATATGACCGCGCAGGCCGTTGTCGTTCCGACCGGTGATCACTTCCGAGGGCTGGTCGCCATAGGTCACCGAACCGGCGATCTCGAAACGGCCATGGTCGAGATACCGGCGATAGAGGGCGGCAAGCGCCGGGGATTCGCTGGTCGTGAGAATGGGGGTGACGGTGAGATCCTGCGACGGCGAGATCGCCCAAGTGTAGGGAAGCTCGACCACGAATCCGAGCTCTTCGCTGGTGCGGATCTCGGGCACCAGGAATCCGCTTGCGTGCTTGTTGGTGGGATCGGGGTGCGAGAAATACGGCAGCCAGGCGACGGGAACGCCGAGGATGTCGAAATAGGCGTCCTCGTAGCGCAGGCGCCGCGCCTTCTTGTCGTGAACCACCTTGAGGGCGCGGATACGCCACAGGGGGGTGCCGTCGGGGTCCTTGGCACAGACCGGGCAGGGGGAGTAGACGACCCGTTCGAGCCTGCTGTTCCCGCTCGGCAGCCGCTCCCCGCGTTTCGCCGCGAGACGCGCGCCGTTCTCCAGGATGAGATGGGCGTTTTCGATGACGCCGGCCTTGAGACTGTCGCTGAGTTCGACCCGTGTCGCCCGCAGCACCGCACCGTCGGGATTGGTGATACGCACGCCGGCGGTGGCGATCGCGGTCTTCTTCTCGTCATTGTAGCGCACCTCGCCCGCCTCGAGGACATAGCCGTCATAGAGCATCACGACATGGCCGCGCAGTACGAGGTCTCCGCTGTCGGGCTCGGTGAAAGCCTGATCCGCCGTGAAGACGACATTGCCGGCGCTCTTGTCGTTCGCATGTCCGCCGCCCGACTCCTGGCCCCATGCCGGCAGGGCGAGCAGCAAGACGAGGCTGAGGAGAAAGCGGGTCACGGGCAAGGGCTGGTGCTCTTTCTCGGGCGCGAACGGGAGCCGATCCGGCATCGGCAGCGGAATTGATACAGACTCGCCGAGGGGACTGCAATCGGGCTTGCGCGCCGCCTGCGGCGGTTTCGCGCAAGGCGCTTTCCAAGGCTGCGTCCTGGCGCTATGAAAAGCCGCCGCTCGCCGGTGATCGGGTTCCCGAACGGGACAGGAAATGGAGGCCTCAAGATGAAGATCAGCTTTGCCAAGCCCGGGCTGCCGGAAACCGGTGCGCTTGTCGTGTTCGGCCGCAAGGACGGTGCGCTCGAGGGGACGGCCGCCGAGCTCGAGGAGCGGACCGGCGGGGCGCTTTCGCGCGCCATGGCGGCGAGCCGCTATGACGGCAGCCGCGGCGACGTCATGGAGATCCTGGCGCCGGGTGGACTGGACGCCAGCCGCGTTCTGCTTGTCGGCATCGGCACGCCGGCGGAGCTGACGCCGGTGGAGATCGAGAAGATCGGCGGGCGGATCGCCGCACGCTTGCTGAGCAGCGGTGAAGCGAAGGTGACGGTGGCGCTCGATCCCTTCGCCGGCGGTCCGGTGGATGCCGGGACGGCGGCGGTCGCCATCGCCACCGGTCTCAAGCTCAGAAGCTACCGCTTCGACAAGTATCGCACCAAGGAGCCGGCGAAGAAGAAGCCGAGCCTTACCGAGGCCGTGGTGATGACGGACGCGCATGAAGGGGCGGCGGAACGGTTCGAGGAGCGGAAGGCCGCCATCGCGGGCGTTTTCCTCACCCGCGATCTTACCTCCGAGCCGCCGAACGTCATCTATCCCGAGAGTTTTGCCGAGGAGATCAAACAGCTCGCGACCGACGGCGTCGATGTCGAGGTCCTTGGCGAAGCCGAGATGAAGAAGCTCGGCATGAACGCGCTGCTCGCGGTGGGCCAAGGCAGCGCCCATGAGTCGCAGCTCGTCGTCATGCGCTGGTTCGGGGCCGGCGGCGAGACGCAGCCGCTTGCCTTCGTCGGCAAGGGCGTGACCTTCGACACCGGCGGCATTTCATTGAAGCCGAGCGAAGGCATGGACCAGATGAAATGGGACATGGGAGGCGCCGGGATCGTTACCGGGTTGATGCGTGCGCTCGCCCGGCGCAAGGCCAAGGTGGACGCGGTCGGCGTCGTCGGGTTGGTGGAGAACATGCCCTCGGGCCGGGCGCAGCGCCCCGGCGACGTCGTGCGCTCGATGTCGGGCCAGACGATCGAGGTGCTGAATACCGACGCCGAAGGCCGCCTCGTGCTTGCCGATGCGCTGTGGTACACGCAGGACCGCTTCAAGCCGGCGCTGATGATCGATCTCGCGACCCTCACCGGAGCCATGATCGTCTCGCTCGGGCACGAATATGCCGGCTTCTTCACCGACGACGAGACGGTCGCCGGACGCCTCGGCGAATGCGGTGCGGCGACCGGCGACAAGGTCTGGCGAATGCCACTCGACAAGGCCTATGACAAGCTCATCGATACGCCGACCGCGGACGTCAAGAACATCGGCGGAAAATGGGCGGGCTCGATCACCGCGGCCCAGTTTCTCAAGCGTTTCACCAACGACGTGCCCTGGGCGCATATCGACGTCGCGGGCGTCGTCTGGTCGGAAAAGGATGGCGATCTCTACGAGAAGGGGGCGACCGGCTTCGGCGTGCGCCTGCTCGACTGCTTCACCCGCAATTACGAAAGCGACCCGGCGTGACGGAGGCGGAATGAGCGATGCTCGCAGAGGTGCGCTTTTATCATCTGGAGCGCCAGCCCGTGGAGGCGGCCCTGCCGCGGCTTCTGGAGCGCGTTCGCGAACGCGGCCTGAAGGCGGTGGTGAAGCTGCCCGACACGGCGCTGCTCGAACGCATCGACCGGGCGCTGTGGACCTATGATCCCGACAGCTTTCTTCCCCACGGCACGGCGGCGAGTCCGGATCCTGCGCGCGAACCGATCTATCTGACGAGCGGGGACGACTGTCCGAACGGGGCGCGGGTTCTGGTGCTTGTCGAGGGGGCCTCCGCCCCCCCCGATCTCGCGCCTTATGAGCGCTGCCTCTACATGTTCGACGGTCGTGACGAGGCGGTGCTCGAACGGGCGCGGGCGGCATGGACGCGCTTCAGATCGCTCGCCGACAGCGTGAGCTACTGGCAGCAGAAACCGCAGGGCGGGTGGGAACAGAAGCAATAGATGGCGGCGGGGCGCGGGGGTGAGACGCGTCCCACCCCCGCGATTGTGCTCAGACGCTGTAATAGAGGTCGAACTCGACGGGATGCGGGGTCAGTTCGAAGGTCGTGACTTCTTCGAACTTGAGGTGCAGATAGGCTTCGATCTGATCCTCCGTGAAGACATCGCCCTTCTTGAGGAATTCATTGTCGGCCTGCAGCGCCTCGAGGGCCTCGCGCAGCGAACGCGCGACTGTCGGCACGCCGGTGAGTTCCTCGGGCGGCAGGGCGTAGAGGTCCTTGTCCATCGGATCGCCGGGGTGGATCTTGTTCTCGATCCCGTCGAGTCCGGCCATCAGCATGGCGGCGAAGGCGAGATAGGGGTTGGCCGCGGGGTCGGGGAAACGGACCTCGACGCGCTTGCCCTTGGGACTCGTCGCATAGGGGATGCGGCACGAGGCCGAACGGTTGCGGGCCGAATAGGCGAGCAGGACCGGCGCCTCGAAGCCCGGGGTCAGTCGCTTGTAGCTGTTCGTCGTCGGATTGGTGAAGGCGTTGATGGCCTTCGCGTGACGGATGATGCCGCCGATATAGTAGAGCGCGGTGTCGGAGAGATCGGCATAGCCGGCGCCGGCGAAGAGCGGCTTGCCGTCGCGCCACAGCGACTGATGCGTGTGCATTCCCGAGCCGTTGTCGTCCTTGACCGGCTTGGGCATGAAGGTTGCCGTCTTGCCGTAGGAATGGGCGACCTGGTGCACGACATATTTGAAGAGCTGCACCTT
>CAZAEP010000027.1:0-16185 GCA_964484045.1 uncultured Sphingomonadales bacterium | reverse complement strand
TTACCGCGGCATCGAGCGCCTCGACGGTACCGCGGCTGCGTTCGTCGATACGCGCGATCTCCGCGTCGAGCGCCTCGGTGTTTTCGAGCAGGCGTTCGGACACCGCATCAGCCTGCCGGTTCAGCGCATCGCTCTGCGTGCGGAACCGCTCGGCAGCCTCAAGAACCGTGCCGGCGCTCGTTTCCGAGGCTTCGGCAAGTGCCTTGCGCTCGCTTTCGAGGCGGCCGCCGACTTCCTCGATGCGCCGCCGCATCTCGTCGAGAACCTGACCCAGATTGGCGCTGCGCTCGTCCATCCGCTCGCCCGCCTCACCCATGTTCCTGGCTGCCTCGCCGGCGGCGGCGGCCACCATCTCGGCCTGATCGGCCAGCGCTTGGGCCAGGCGATCGAGCTCGGCCACGCCCCGGGCAGCCCGCTCCTCGAGCGTCTGCGTTTCGCCGGCGAATCCTTCCCGGAACGCGGTCAGGTGTTCCATCAGGCGTGTTCCCGCCTCCGTCGCCTTGGCGTCGAAGGTCCGAAGCTGCGCCTCGAAGGCAGCGACGGCCTCATTGATGCGGGCGAGGACGTCCTCGGCCCCTGTGGCCGACACCGAGGTCGCGGTCTCCGCCGTTCTTGCCAGGTCCTCGCCGATGCGTGCGAAGGTCGCCTGAGCCTTTTCGAGGGTTTGCCCGATGAGATCGGCCATCTTCTTCGCCTGGCTCTCGAAGGCCTCGGCCGCGGCGTCGCTCTTTGCCAGCGCGTCTTCGGCTTCCTTTTCGAGCGCGGCGGTATTCTGTGCCAGCGCAGCCTCGATCCGTCGCGCTTCCTCCTCGCTGCTTCGGGCGAGGGCGGCGAGACGATGATGGCGCTCGGCCAGGCGCCCGCCGAGGGTTTCATCGAGCGTCTCGAGCGTCGCCATCCTCTCGCTCAGGTCCTCGATCGCCGTCCGCACGCCGCCGGCGATTTCCTCGAGGCGCCCGGCGATATCCTGCGAGGTGCCGTCGAGAAGCGCGAGACGTTCGCCGAGCAGGGTCTCGGCGGCTTCGATCTCGCGCGCCGCCGCTTGGGCCGCCTGACGCAGCGCGAGGGCCTGCTGCTCGATGCCATCCAGAACGGAAACCGCCTTGCTTTCCGCATCTTCCGCGGCTTTCCCGATCTCATTCGTGAAGCGCAGGATCGCCGCTTCGATGGCCCCGAGGCGGGTTTCAAGAGCGCCGTCGATCTCGGCCAGCGCGTCATGCTCACGCTTGAGCATTTCCTTGATCGTCGTCGCCTTGGCCTCGGCGTCGGCGGTGGCGGAGAAGAGCTCGGCGATCTCCTTCTGAAAGCGTTCCTCGAGATTATCGATGCGGCTGGCGGCGAGATCGACGGCGGCCTCGACATGGTCCATGTCGTGCTTGATCTTGCGAACGAGCTGGTCGAGCCGCCGCTCGGCATGATCGATGGGGGCCAGCGCGCGATCGAGCGTTTTCGCGACCCCCAGCCGACGTTCGAGCAGGGGATCGGTGCGCTGGAAGACGAGTGCCGCAAGCCAGGCGATGGCGATCGGCAGCAGGAGACCTTCGATGAGGGTCGCGAGGTCGACGAGGGAAATCGTCCTGGCGCCGGAAAACAGGCCGTCGCGCCAGGCGACATAGCCGGCGGCTCCCAGCCACAGGAGGCTCAATGCGAGTGCGAAGGAGACCGGCCACATGCGCCGCGTCGTCGGGGCCCGGTCGCTGCCCGGGGCCGGGGCCGTTTCGCTGTCGCGGTCCGGCGGCGGCTGAAAATCGAGTGACGCGGTCATTTCTCTATCCGGCAATGATGGGCACAGAGTTTCGTATTTGACGCAGGGCGTCAACATTACCGATAATAAAATGCCTGTTGATACGGGGGAAGGGAAACCGATGGCGAAACGGAAGGCGCATGGTGCGGTGCGGACGAACCCTTCGGACGGGGCCGCCGTACCGAGCGCGGCGCAACGGCGCTTCCTCGTCCGCGGCCTCGATCAACCCGGCGGCAAGCTGCCGCTTTTCGACGAGGCGGGACAGCGCATCGATCCACGGACGGTCCGGGCCTGCATCGCCCATGGCTGGGCGGAACCCTGGACGCGCAATCCGGTCAAGCCGGACTGGCTCATCTGCCGTCTGACCGCTGCCGGACGCGCGGTCCTCGAACGGGGAAGCCGGTCATGAGCAACGACGACGCGGCGCTCGATCACGATCATCTCGACGCCTATACCGACGGCGATACGGGGCTGCAAAAAGAGGTGCTGGCACTCTTCGCCGAGCAGGCGCCGCGCTATATCGCGTCGCTCGTGCAGGAGCTGGCGGATGACGAGGCCTGGTGCCGCACGGCACACCGCCTCAAGGGGGCCGCCCGGGCGGTGGGCGCTCGCCGGCTTGCCGATTGCGCCGCATCCGCCGAAGTCGCGCCGCCCGCGGACCGCAGACGCTGCCTCCGTGTCCTCGAGGCGGAATGGCAGCGCGTCGAAAAGGCCATCCGCCTCTTCTGAGCGCGTTTATCAAAATCTTTACCATGTCGGCTGTTTTATCGGACCGACAGGGCCTCAAAGAAGTGCACCGGCATCATGGCAGATTACGATTTCGAACGTCTCAGCGTTCTCATTGTCGAGGACAGCCTGTTCATCCGCTCGCTGCTCATCAATTCCCTGCGCATCCTGGGGGTGGGCAAGGTGTATGCGGAGGACCATGGCGGGCAGGCCATCGAGTTCCTCAAGAAGGTGAAAGAGGACCCCATGGCGGCGGGGACGCAGGAGGTCGATATCGTGATGTCGAACTGGCAGATGTCGCCGGTCGACGGCATGATGCTCCTGCGCTGGATCCGCCGCCACAAGGAGAGCCCCGACCGCTTCGTTCCCTTCATCCTGATCACCGCCTATTCCGAACCCAAGCGCGTGACACAGGCGCGTGATCTCGGGGCCAATGAGGTCCTGGCCAAGCCTTTTACCATCACCGCGATCGGCGAGAAGCTGATCTCGATCATCGAGAAACGGCGTCAGTTCGTTCATACGCGGGATTATTTCGGGCCCGATCGTCGCCGGCGGATCGTCCCGATCGAATTCGAGGACCGGCGCAAGCTGACCGACAAGAGTCCCGGCGTGGAGATTGTCCGTGGCTAGTTTGCAAGGCAGGAAAGTGCCGACCATCGTTCGCTTCTACCGGTTCCGCAACCGGCTGAAGGAAAAGACCCACGGCCTCGGCGGCGGCACCGGCAGCATCTCCGAGGAGGCGCTTGCAGAGGCCGAGAAGGCGCTCGAGCAAATGGCGGAGGATTATCCCGACTGGGTGTCGTCGCTGATCGCGAAACTCGCGGAGCAACATGGCCGTTGCGTCGACACGCCCGAGCACCGGCGCGAGTTCTTCGAGGAGATCAACAACATCGCCCACGACATGAAGGGGCAGGGGGGAACCTTCGGTTATCCCCTGATCACCGAATTCGCCGACTCCCTGCACAATTTCACGACCATCCGCAACGATATCACCGACGGCATGGTGGAACTGGTGAAGGCCCATGTCGACGCCATGCGGGCGGTCATCCGGGGGCGGGTCAAGGGGGACGGCGGGGAGGTCGGTGCGCAGCTCAAGGCCACACTCGAGAAGGCGATCGAGAAGTACAAGGGGAAGTAATCCCCGGTTCCCCGCCCGGGCACAGCAAGCCGTCGCTGCGCCCGCGGCTGACCGCGAACGTCACGAGGCGTCCGGTCGCTTCCTTCAGTCGACGAGGCGAAGATTCTGCGCCGAGCTTCGCGTCTTGTCCTTGCGATCGGGAACCAATTCGAATTCGACCTGCTGCCCTTCCTCGAGTGTCTCCAGGCCGGCCTCCTTGACCGCCGTCACATGAACGAAGACGTCCTTGGGGAATTCATCCGAGGCGATGAAGCCGAATCCCTTGGTCGGATTGAACCATTTCACGGTGCCGATAGACATGGTCATTCGTCCTGCTGAGAAGTATCGATCGTCGAGGATCCGCCTCGACGAGCTGGTCGCTTGATGGGCGAGGGGGAAACGCCCGCGGCACGGAAAACGGGCAGGCGGGATCTCATCGTCGTCAAACGTCCACCTCCTCGATAGAAAAGTCCCCGCCCCGTGGCAAGAAAAACCGACCTGCGGATCTCCGGCGGGTGTTCGCTCGGAAATCATGAAGCTCCGGGACCTCCGACAGCCCCGGCACTCTCAAAGAAAGAGATTGTCTATCCGGCCGGATCGGTATCCCGAGCCGCCACCGCGTTGCGCCGCAGTATCGCCAGGGTCGCGAGCAGTCCGGCGGTGGTCAGCCCGGCGCCGGCTAGGAACGTCCATCTTGCGCCGAAGCTGTTCCAGAGAATTCCGGCGATGACGCTGGCCCCGAGCAGCGCCGCGCCGGCGACGAGATGAAAGACGCCGAAGGCGGTGCCGCGCCGCGTCGGATCCGCCGCATCGGCCACCAGCGCAACGAGCAGTCCCTGCGTCATGGCGAGGTGCAGACCCCACAGGGTCGCGCCGACGAAGACAGCGACCGGCCCGGAAGCGAAGGCGAGAACAAGATCGGCGCCGGCGAGAACGGCAAATCCGGCCAGAACGAGCCGGCGTCGGCCGATATGATCGGAGAGAGCGCCCACCGGGTAGGCGGCGAGCGCGAAGATGCTGTTCATGAGTACGAACAGAAACGGCAGATAGGCCGCGCGCAGCCCGGTCTCCTGCGCCCGGAGGAGGAGAAAGGCTTCGCTGAAACGCGCCAGAAGAAGGATGCCGGCGACTCCGACGACCTGCCAGAATTGCTTGCCGAGGGCGGCGACGTCGTGGCGGCGCAGCGGGATCCGGGCCGCCGGATTCGGCGGGACGCCAGGCGGCTCGCGCACCGCGACGAGGAGCACGAGGACCGAAATGACGGCCGGAATGGCGGCAACCCAGAATACCGTGCGAATATCGTCGAGAAGAAGCAGCATCAGAGCGACGGCCGCCAGCGGCCCGAGGACCGCGCCGACGGAATCGAGGGCCTGACGCAGTCCATAGGCAGCGCCGTGAAGCGACCGCACGGCGAGGTCCGCGATCAGCGCATCGCGCGGCGAGCCACGTATGCCCTTGCCGACACGATCGCTGAAGCGCGCGACGAAGACCCATGCCGGACTTGGGGCGAGGGCGAAGAGCGGCTTCGAGAGGGCGGCAAGGCCGTAGCCGAAAACGGCAAGAGCCTTGCGTTTTCCCAGACGGTCGCTCAGCCAGCCGGAAAAGAGCCTGGTCACGGAGGCGGTGCCGTCGGCAATGCCCTCGATGACACCCAGCGTCGCGGCACTCGCCCCGAGCCCGACGACAAGGAAGGTGGGCAGCAACGCATGAATCATCTCCGAGGACATGTCCATGAGAAGGCTGACCACACCCAGCGCCCAGACGGCGCGCGGCAGGCGCATCGGAACCGCTCGTTCTGACCCGATCCTTCTGTTCACGTGTTCATGCCACTCCCGTCCGGGTCGGCAGGTGCATCGGAGGCCGGAATCGCCGCCGCCGGGCAGCGCCCGGCACCCTCGACGCGCATAGGTGCCATCGGCCATCCGGAGGAGGCAAGCCGAAAACCGCGTGGAAGAGCGATGCCCCGGCCATGAGAATAGGCGCATAATGTATATTATGTGAAATTTGGACTGTCGCCTCTATTGGCACAGACTCGGTGTCGCGCCGTCGTCGACCACGTTCGACAGAGCGCCGAAGCGCGGGCGGTAGACGGCCTCCGAGCGTAGCGTCCGGGGATCAAAGAAGCCCACGAACAGTCGCGGCGCATAGTTGAAATAGACCTCGCCGACGACGGCGGTTTCGCCGTCCGGCAGAACGATATTTCCCGGCAGCGTCACGTCCCGTGTGCCGACATTGCCGAAACGGCTCGCCACGGCCAGCGCTCCCTGGCAGCGCTGCCACAGGATCGTATTTCCGTCGCTGGCGTCGCCCCGGAAGGCGCTGATGATGACACGACCGCCGCTCAGAACATTGAAAGGTTCGGAAATGTATCCCATGGCGGCGAAGACATCGTTGATCTCGCTTTCCTGGATTTCATCCTCGGTCTGCGCAACGAGATCCGCCATGGCTGAAGAAAGGGCCGAAACCTTCTGATTTGCCAGCATGAAATTGCCGAGCTCATAGGCCCCCGCAAGAAGCAGAATCAGGACCGGCAGGATGATCGCGGTCTCGATGAGCACGCTGCCGCGGGGACAGTGCGCAAAATGCCGGGCGATGCCTCCGGGGTGTCCCCTCATGTGCATAGCGTCGGCGCTCCGTCCTTCAGACTCTGCTTCACCAGATTGAAGGGCTCGTTGCGTACGGCGGTGGCTGCATCGAGCGTGATCGTCCGCGAGCTGTTGCCGGTGAACCAGGCGAAAACCGGGGTCAGCAGGCGCACGCGCACGATCGCCCGGTAGACGACGATCGCGCCCGAGCCACCAAGCCCGGCCGCGCCCATGTCGGAGTCCCACTGGGCGTTCCGGTTGATATCGGTGTAGCACTCGCCCGGATCGTAGACGCCATTGCCGTTTTCGTCGCTGAAGGGCTCCGGTTCTCCGATATCGCCGAAGCTGTCATAGACTTGGGTGTCGATCTCCACCGGCCCGTCGAGCGCGAAATCCGACATCATGTCGATGACCCGGCTGCGCACATAGGCTTCACGCGTCATGCCGTCCGGTGCATAGCCCGTCACGCCTTGGCGCGAGGCCTCGCGAACCGCGCCCTCGAGTGTCGACTCGGCGAAGGCGAGATGGCTCACCTCGACGATGCCCATGGTCAGCCCGATCACCGCCGGAAAGGCCAGCGCGAACTCGATGATCGCGGAGCCCCGGTGATCCTGGAAGAGAGATTTCAGTAAGCGTCTCATGCGAACCCCTGTCCGGATGCGGAGATGCTCGCCTGTGCCGGAGCCGTAATCTTCACGAAGATATCTAAAGGAAAGGTAAGGCATCTCGCCATATTTGAGAAAAACTTGACCGGGGATTTAAGCCTTTCTTCAAGGAGAGCACGGCATTCTCCTCGTCGCGATTTTCCCAGTTGCGGAGGAAAGCGAGATGTCGATTCGCGACTGCTGCATGCAGATCTGGCGCCGCATGGCTCGCTTTGTCGAGCGCCGCGAAGGGTCGATTCTGACCTGGACGGCGGTCTCGCTCATTCCCATGCTCGTTGCCGTCGGCATGGCCACCGACATGGCGCGCGGCTATCTCATGCGGGCGAAGCTCAACTCCGCATTGGACGCCGCCGCGCTCGCCGGCGGCCGGGTCATGAACAGTCCGACGCGCGACGACGACATCCGCGCCTTCTTCAATGCCAATTTTCCCGCCGGCTACATGAACGCGACCGTGAGCCAGCTCAATATCGAAGTCATTTCCGAGCCGGGGAAAGCCGACCGCCTGCGGGTCAGCGCCACGGCGACGGTTCCGACGATCTTCATGAATCTGGCGCATATCGACGAGTTTCAGGTTGGCACCTCGGCCGAGGTCACACGCGAAAATCTCGGTCTCCAGCTCGTCATGGTGCTCGATGTCACCGGCTCGATGCGCTGGAACGGCAAGATCGAGGCCCTGCGCACGGCGGCCCAGGATCTGGTGGACATCCTGTTCGGCAACAACGCCACCAGCGACAAGCTCAGCATCGCCATCGTCCCCTATTCGCAGGCGGTCAATGTCGGCGATCTCGGCGACGAATTCATCGACTTTTCGAACCTTCCCCCGGAACTGCGCGCCCAGGGCAATGACGGCCGCCGTTGGGCCGGCTGCGTGCAGGCGCGATCAACGCCGGGCGTGCTGAGCGACGATGAAACCGTGCTCGAAGCGGATGCCTTCGACGCCAATCTCGCCCCCGTCGACGTCGGCGGCAAATGGAAGCCCTATATCTATCCGCACTGGAACTACACATCGCCCTGGTGGGATTATAATCCCTATCGCCAGCTTCCCTTTACCGGGCCGGAAATGGATCCCACCAATCCGGGCTATGTGGCACCGGCGGTCCTGCCGTCGATCCCGCCCCAGCGGCAGACGATCTTCGGCCAGAGCTACCGCCAGGGGTGGGGCCCGCGCTATCGGCGCGATCCCATGAACCCGAACAACTGGCAGCGCTACAATCTGCCCTCGAACGGCTATGGCCCGAACAAGAACTGCCCGGCACGGCTCCTCGACTTCACCAATTCGAAGACGACCCTGACCAACTACATCGCCAACAATCTCAATCCCCAGGGCTGGACGATCGGCAATCTCGGACTGGTCTGGGGCTGGCGTCTCCTCGACCCCTCGCCCCCCTTCCCCAATCCGGTGCCCTACAACGACCCGACGAGCATCAAGTCGCTGATCATGATGACCGACGGCAAGAACGAGATCGGCGCCACCGCCTATACCGCCTATGGCCGCCTGCAGCCCTATGGCTACCCCTACAACCGGCTCGGGGTCAGCGATCCCGCCGATGCGGTCAACGAGTTCAACAAGCGGATGAAGAAGATCTGCTATGCCATGAAGTCGGGCGGCGTCGGCGGTCGCGACAAGGTCGAGGTCTATACGGTGATCCTCGGCAGCGTGGCGACCGAAACGAGCCCGGAAGCCGAAGCCCTGCGCCAGATCTATCGCGATTGCGCCTCGCGGGCCGCGAATGCGTTCCTTGCGCCGAGCAATTCGGACCTGCAGGCGGCCTTCCGGGCCATCGGCAATGACCTCGCCAATCTGCATCTGAGCCGTTAGGGCGGCGCGATGGCTGCGGGTCTCCTGATGCGGCCTCCCTTCCCGTCAAGCCGGCGGGAATGAAGAGGGCAAGCCGTCCGCGGCAGGTCTGAAAAGCGCTCAGAACTCGATCACGAGGCCGTCATGGCCGGGCTCGACGCCTTGCGGCAGCTCGCGGCGGAGCGCCTCATAGTCGAGCTGATTGCTCATGTGAATGAGAATGGCGCGCTCGGGGCGCAGACGCGCGATCCAGTCGAGGGTGCGCGCGAGATGGGTGTGAGTGGGGTGCTCGCGATAGCGCAGGGCATCGACGATCCAGACCCGCACGCCTTCGAGCGCCCTGAAGCTCTCTTCGGGCAGGTCATTGAGGTCGGTCGAATAGGCGATATCGCCGAAGCGAAAGCCGAGCGAGAAGATTCGCCCGTGAATCTGCCGGAAGGGAACGACCCCGATCGCACCGACGCGGAACGGTCCGTCGATCACATGGCCCTTGCAGATCGGCGGATAGCCGTGCCGGCTCCTGAAGATGTAGTCGAAGCGGCGTTCGAGCCGCGCCAGTGCCTGCGCATCCGCATGGAGCGGGATCTCCGCCTTCTGCGTCAGGTAGTAGCCGCGAAGGTCGTCGATGCCGTGAGTGTGATCGGCGTGATCATGGGTGACGAGCACGGCATCGAGACGTTTGACGTCGGCATCGAGAAGCTGCGCCCGCATGTCGGGGCCGCAGTCGACGAGCAGCGTCGTGCCTCCCTCCTCCACCAGGATCGACGAGCGCCGGCGGCGGTTCTTCGGGTTGGCGGGGTCGCACACGCCCCAGTCTCCCGGCAGCCGCGGGACCCCTGTCGAGGTGCCGCAGCCGAGAATCGTCACGCGCATGGCGCAGGTCCTGCCTTAGCCGCCTTCTCAAAGAGGCGGAAGAAATTCGCCGTCGTGCTTGCGGCGAGCTTTTCGAGATCAACGCCCCGGAGCCTGGCCACGAAGCGGGCGGTGTCGGCGACGAAGGCGGGCTCGCAGCGCTTGCCGCGATGCGGCACCGGGGCGAGGAAGGGCGCATCGGTCTCGAGCAGCAGACGATCTTCGGGTATCGCTTTCACAGTCTCCTGCAGGTCCTTGGCGGACTTGAAGGTCACGATGCCGGAAATCGAGATGTAAAAGCCCATCCCGAGCATCTCCTTCATGAATTCCCGGCTGCCGGTAAAGCAATGAATGACGGCGCGAAGCGACCCTCTTTCGACGGCTTCGGCGAGCAGGGTCCGGGTGTCGTCCTCGGCCTCCCGACTGTGCACGACGAGCGGCAGGCCGGTCTCTTGCGCGGCCGCGATATGGGCGCGAAAGGCCGCCCGCTGCGCATTCCGCGGCGCATTGTCGTAATAATAGTCGAGGCCGGTCTCGCCGATGCCGACGATCCTGGGATGCCGCGCCCGCGCGGCCAGCGTCTCGGCCGTCAGGTCCGCCGCTCTTTCCGCCTCGTGCGGGTGCACGCCGACGGTGGCGAAGATCTGCGCGTAACGCTCGGTCACGGCGACGATCTCGTCATGGTCGACGAGCCGCGTGGCGATGGTGAGAAACGTCTCGACGCCGGCCGCACGGGCGCGCGCAAGAACCCCCGCGATGTCCTCCCGCAGGCCCTCATAGGTGAGATGACAGTGACTGTCGACGAGCATCAGGCCACCTCGTCCTTGCGGAGGCGCGGGAAGACTCCCTGCGGCGGGGGCAGCGGCGTACCCGGCGCGAGGCGTCCCGCTGCGCCGAGATGGGCGAAGTCGCGTGCATCCGCCGGCACGCCGAGCTGGTCGAGAAGCGACGTCATGGCGTCAGGGGTGACCGGCTGCGCCAGGATGGCGAGATTGCGTATGACTTCCGCCGCGACATAGAGCACCGTTGCCATGCGCGCGGGGTCGGACTTCCGGAGCACCCAGGGGGCCATCGTCGCGACATAGCCGTTGGCCTCGCCGACGCGCTTCCAGATCGCCTCGAGCGCGAGATGGATCTCCTGCCCTTCGAGATGCGCCCGCACCTCGGCGAGCGTGCCGTCGATGGCGCCGAGAAGCGCCGTGTCCGCCTCGAGAAGCTCTCCCGGCTCGGGGACCCGGTGATCGCAATTCTTCGCGATCATCGACAGCGTGCGCTGCGCGAGATTGCCGAAATCATTGGCGAGATCGGCATTGACGCGGCCGATGAAGGCGGCGCGGGAAAAGTCCCCGTCCTGTCCGAACGGCACCTCGCGCATGAGGAAATAGCGCACGGGGTCGAGCCCGTAGGTCGCGACCAGTTCAAAGGGGTCTATGACATTGCCGAGCGATTTCGAGATCTTCTGCCCTTCGTTCGTCCACCAGCCATGGGCGAACACCCGCCGCGGCGGCTCGAGGCCCGCCGCCATGAGAAAAGCCGGCCAGTAGACGGCATGAAAGCGCAGGATGTCCTTGCCCACCATGTGCACGTCGGCGGGCCAGAAAGTCCTGAAGGCCGCGCTTCCGGTATCGGGGAAGTCGACCCCGGTGAGATAGTTGGTGAGCGCGTCGATCCACACATACATGATGTGTCCGGGATGCTCCGGCACCGGTACTCCCCAACGAAAGCTCGTGCGCGAGATCGACAGATCCTTGAGCCCGCCGGAGACGAAACTTCTGACTTCGTTCATGCGGCTCTGGGGGAGCACGAAATCGGGGTGGCGATCATAGAGCTCGAGCAGCGGCGCCTGCCAGTCCGAAAGCCGGAAGAAGAAGCTCGGCTCCTCGACCCATTCCACCGGCGCGCCGGTGGGGGCGCGTTTCTGCCCCCCCTCCCCCTCGACAAGTTCGGATTCGGCGTAGAACGCCTCGTCGCGCACCGAATACCAGCCGGCGTAGGTGCCCTCGTAGATATGGCCATTGGCCTCGATGCGGCGCCACAGCTCCTGCGCCGAGCGGATATGGGCCGGGTCGGTGGTGCGGATGAAGCGATCGGCGGAGAAGTTCATGGTCTCGAGAAGCGCGCGAAAGCGCTCCGAGACGCGATCGCAGAATTCCTGCGGGGCGAGGCCCGCCGCGGCGGCCGATTTCTCCACCTTCTGCCCGTGCTCGTCGGTGCCGGTGAGGAACATGACGTCATAGCCGTCGAGCCGCTTGAAGCGCGCCAGCACGTCGCAGGCGAGGGTCGTGTAGGCGTGGCCGATATGCGGCACGTCGTTCACATAATAGATCGGCGTCGTGACGTAATAGCGCTTGGGCGTGGGCATCTGGAACCTGTCAGATAATTGCGGCGGATCAGGCCGACGGTCGACCGCGGGCGGCGCGATCCATCTCCGTCAGCAGGCTCAGGATCACCTGCTTGCGGTCAAGATGCACGGCCTCCGCCCGGGCTGTGAGGCGGCCCATCTTTTCCCATAGCTCCACCCAGCGATCAAGCGGCAGTGCGCTCATCAGCCGCCGTCGGAGCCGCGCCAGCCGTGGATCGGGAGGGGACGTGTCCATCGCCGCACTGCGCACCATCCGGGCGAGCAGATCGAGGAAAAGCTCGAGGAAGATCCGGTAGCGCTCCTGCGCCGTTCTGCCCGAAAGCCCGGACGCCAGACGGTGCGCCGCCGCGCGGTCGAGACCGGGCATGGTCTCGAGAATGCCGAGAAGCGATTGATAAACGGTCACGCCATCCTCTTCGGCAAGGCGGACCGCACGGCCCGGCGCGCCTTCGGCCAATGCGCCCAATGTGCCGCGCTCCTCGTCGGAGAGGTCGGGTCGCGCGGTTCTGAGCACATCGTCGACCAGCGCGTCGGCCACCGGGCGCAGTGCCAGATGCCGGCAGCGCGAGCGGATCGTCGGCAGAAGGCGCCCCGGGGCATGCGCGACGAGGAGCAGGATCCCCTGCTCAGGTGGTTCCTCAAGAATTTTGAGCAAGGCATTGGCTGCGCTTCTGTTCATCTCGTCCGCGCTATCGACGATCGCGACCCGCCAGCCGGATTCCGCAGCGGTATGGGCGAAGAAGCGTCCGAGCGCACGTACATCGTCGATGACGATCTCGCCGCGCATGCTGCCGCGGCGCGGGTCGAAACCGCGTTCGAGAACGAAGAGATTGCCCTCGCTGCCCGCCGCCACACGCTGGAACACCGGATGATCGGGCGCCATGTCGAGCCCTTCCGCGCGGGCCGGCTCGTCGGCAAAGAGCGCCATTGCCGGTTCCCCCTCCCCGCGGGCCAGGAGGAAGCGGGCGAAGCGGTAGGCGAGCGTCGCCTTGCCGACCCCGCGCGGACCGGTGATGAGCCAGGCGTGATGCAGCCGGCCCTGCGCCACTGCCGTGCGAAGGGTGGCTTCCGCCGCCTCATGGCCGCTCAATCGCGCGCTGTGGCGCGGATGCAGCGGATCGTCGCGGATATCCTCGTCCCTGGCCATCAGCGTTCCGGCTTGCCGGAGGGAAGGAGCGGCAGGACCTCCTGCCAGAGGCGTGCGGCCACCGCCGCCTCATCCCCTCTGGCGTCGATGAGGCGACAACGCGCGGGCTCCTGTGCCGCCAGTCGGCGGAACGCCTCGACGAGCCCGTGGTGAAATGCCTTCTCCATCCGCTCGTACCGGGATTCCGGCGCGCCGCGAATCTGCGTCCGCGCCAGGCCGAGATCCGGGGCGAGGTCGAGAATGAGGGTGCGGTCGGGCATCAGACCGTCGAGTGCGATCTTGTGCAGCGCCATCACCCGCTCGTCGCCGACGCCCTGCATCATGCCCTGGTAGACGCGCGTCGAATCCACGAATCGATCGCACACCACCCAGCGGCCCGCCGCAAGCGCCGGCCGGATGACCCTCTCCACATGCTCCACCCGCGCCGCCATGTGGAGAAGCGTCTCGGCCATCGGCACCCAGCGCCCCGGAGCGCCATCGACGAGAAGCGCGCGGATGTCTTCCGCACCCGGCGCGCCGCCCGGCTCGCGCGTCGACACGACCTCGATGCCGCGTGCGCGGAGGCGCTCGGCGAGACGCCGGGCCTGGGTCGATTTCCCGACTCCCTCCCCGCCCTCGAGGGTGATGAAGCGCCCACGCGTCATCGCAGGATGGTCATCGGCCGGACGAACCGAAGAGAAGATATTCGAAAGCGGCGCCGATCTTGCCGAAACCGCCCACCTGCGCCACGTCGGCCCCGGCGACGACGGGAATCTCGCGGCTTTCGTAGCCCGGCGCCGTAATGGTGAGGGTCGCCACCGGCGCACCCTTGGTGATCGGCGCCGGAATCGGGCTGTCGTAGGCGAGCACGACCTTGAGCCCTGCCCGCGCCCGCCGCGACAGGGTGAGCCTGAGCGGCTCCTCGACGACGAGCGGCAGTTTGCCCTTCTCGCCGAGCCAGACATCGGCCTCGCCGACCATCTCGCCGGCATCGAAGAGATCATAGGTGTCGAAGGCCCGGAAGCCGTATTCGAGCAGCGACCGTGCCTCGCGGGCACGCGCCGCCGTGCTGTCGAGACCCGAAACCACGACGATGAGGCGGCGGTCGCCGCGCCTGGCCGAGCCCGTGAGCGCGTAGCCGGCATCCCTGGTGTGCCCCGTCTTGAGGCCGTCGGCTCCTTCCATGGTGTAGAGCAGGGGGTTGCGGTTCGACTGCCGGATCGGCTTTCCGGTGGCGAAATCGGTGCCGTAGGTGAAGCTTTTCTCGGCATATATCGGGTACAGTTCCGGGAAGTCCCGGATGGTGTGCGCGGCCAGGCGTACGAGGTCGCGGGCGGTCGTATGCTGTGCCGGGTCCGGCCAGCCCGAGGCGTTGGTGAAATGCGTGCCGGTCATGCCGAGCTCGGCCGCCTTGTCGTTCATCCACTCGGCGAACGCGTCCTCGCTGCCCGCCAGCATCTCGGCCAGCACGGTGGCGGCGTCATTGCCCGACGAGACGATGATTCCCTTGAGCAGGTCGCGCACCGTCACCGTCTCGCGGGCGCCGAGGAACATCAGCGAGGCTTCCGAGCCGGCCCAGCGGCGCCAGGCGTCGTCGCTCACGACCGTCGTGTCGTCGAGCGACAGCGCCCCGGCATGGATCTGTTCGAACGCGATATAGACGGTCATCATCTTCGCCATCGAAGACGGCGGGAAGGGCTCGTCCGCGGCCTTTTCATAAAGGACCGTGTCGGTGTCCATCTCCACCAGGATGGCGTGCCTGGCGCTGGTCTCGAAGCCTTGCGCGGCGGCCGGAATGGTGAGGCCGAAGGCAGCGCAGGCGGCAAGGAGGAAGACGAGGGGACGGAGGAAACGGTACATCGTGGAATGTGTCCTGAATTCGGGTTGGAGGCGCCTGGAGAGCCGTCCTTCGCGAGCGATGACAGGCATCGGTCAGCTCAGTCGGTCGGTGAAGATCCGCGCTTCATAAAAGCCCCGGTGGCGGATACGGTCAAGCATGCGCTCGGCAGCGGCGAGATCGCCGAAGGGACCGAGCCGCACGCGCCAGACCCGGCGTCCGCCCGCCCGGGCCTCTTCGATGCGAACCTTGCCGAAGCTCTTGAGCATCCGGCGCAGGCGTCTGGCGTTGCGATATTCGGAAAAGGAGCCGACCTGCACATAGAGCGGCCCAAGCGGCACCTCGCCCCTGGCCAGCCGACGCGGGGTCGTCGAGCGCCCGCCGCTGTCGGCGATGCTGCCGTCATTGCGCACGAGCTGTACGCGCACACGCGTCGTTCCCTTCTTCTCGAAGCCCAGAAGCTGCGCCGCCCGGCGCGACAGGTCGATGATGCGGCCGCGCGCGAAGGGCCCGCGGTCATTGACGCGAACGATGAGCGAGCGGCCGTTCTCGAGATTGGTGACCCGCACCCGGCTCGGCAGCGGCAATGTCGGATGCGCCGCGGTGAGCTTGTTCATGTTGAAGATTTCACCGCTCGCCGTGCGCCGGCCATGAAATTTCGGGCCGTACCAGGAGGCGAGTCCGACGGCGTCGTAATTCTCGTCGGCCTGCGGATAATACCAGATTCCGGCCACCTGATAAGGCGCACCGACCCGCTGACCGCTGACCGGCCCGCCGCCGTCGCCCGGGATCTGCACGCCCCGCCCGCCACTGCATCCGGCGAGCAGCAGCGCAAGTCCCAGGAAAAGCACGGGAGGATGAAACCGGCTCATGGCCTCCTTCGTCCGCATGCCCTATTCGGCCTCCTTCAGTGCATCCGCCAGATGCCCGGCGGCGAGCGTATAGAGGTTGGAACAATTGTAGCTCAGGATGGCGCGGAAATTGCCGTAGACGAGATAGGCGCGGCCACGCGGCCCGTCGGGCTGCACCAGCGAGGCCGTGAGATCGCGTCGGGGAAGGTCGCGCCCGTCGAGACGGCGCACGCCGAGTTCCTGCCAGCGTGCCAGCGGCAGCGCCGCGCTGTGATCCTTGAGTGCCCGGAGGCATTGCCGCGGCGGCTTCGACGGTGCCACCGCGGGGCTTTTCGGGCCGAGCCCGGGGGGCAGCGAAACCGCTCGTCCCCAGGTCGTGTCGTCGCGCCAGCCATGGCGTCTGAGATAATTGGCGATGGAGGCGAAGACGTCGGCCTCGTCGGTCCAGATGTCGCGTCGTCCGTCGCCATCGAAATCCTGCGCATAGGCAAGAAAGGAAGACGGCATGAACTGGCTCTGGCC
>CAZAEP010000026.1:10451-16452 GCA_964484045.1 uncultured Sphingomonadales bacterium | reverse complement strand
GGGAAACGTCATATGCCCGCCGCCGTGCGGGCCATGTTAGGGAGAGGAGCAAATGTTGCATTCACGGGAAGGCCGTTTCGGCAGGTTGCTTCTGGCAACCGTATCGGCCGCTGCGCTGATGGGCGCGGTTGGATCTGTGCAGGCGCAGGAAGCCGCCGATTCGAATCTCGCCGACCGCGTCGAGCAGATGGAGCGGGAGTTACAGGTTCTCAAGGCGGAACTTCGGAAGGCGACCGAGAAGGCCCGGGCGGCGACGGCGAAGGCCGAGGCTGCGCAGAAGCAGGCCGACAGCGCCGCGCAAAAAGCGGCGCAGGTGTCGCAAGTGAGTCCGATCGAAAAATTGCCGGACACGCAGTGGCATCTCGCCGGTTACATGGCGACCGGGCTGGTGGTTTCGAATTCGCCCGATCAGGAAGACACATTCGTCTCGGGCCAGTTCAACCCGATGTTCCACTTCCAGTACAAGGATCTGGTGCTCTTCGAATCGGAAGCCGAGATCGCCGTCGAGGAAAGCGGCGAAACCGAATTCGAACTTGAATATTCGCAGGCCAATATTTTTCTGAACGATAATGCGACCTTCGTGGTCGGCAAGTTCCTGAGTCCCGTCGGAGAGTTCCAGGAACGTGTGCACCCGGCCTGGATCAAAAGGCTTGCGGACAAACCGGCGGGTTTCGGGCATGACGGTCTGCAGCCAGCGACCGAAGTCGGCATCCAGCTTCGTGGCGGCGTGCCGGTTGGCAAGTCCGTTCTCACCTATGTCGTCGGCGTCGGCAACGGGCCGCGCATGAACAATGAAGGTGGGGTGGTTCTCGAAGGGTTCGGCAGCGATGACAACAGCAACAAGTCGATCATGGGACGTATCGGTTTCCTACCGGTGCCCTATATCGAGGTCGGCGCCTCGTTCCTGACCGCGAAGGTTTCCGGTCTCAATGGTACGGTCGTCGATGCCAACACCCCGGCTCCCACGAATGCCGACTTCACCCTTTGGGGCGTGGATGCCAACTACACGCGCGGTGCATGGGACCTGCGCTTCGAGTACCTCAACGGCAAGCGTGACAGCATCTTCTCCGCGCTTCCGTTCGAGGAAGAGGGGCTGGCAGCGGCAGCGATCAGGGCGCAATCCGGCGGTGACGAAGAAGCGGTGCCGACGGAAACCGAGGTCACCTTCCTCCCCGACCTTGACATGGAGGCTTGGTACGCGCAGGCGGCGTATCGCCTCGCGGGCATTACCGATCGACCGGTGCTCAAGAACTTCGAGCCCGTGGTGCGTTACAGTGAGTTCCATATCAAAGGCCTTGACGAGCTGCGTGATGAAGCGGCCGAAAATCGCTTCGATATCGGTCTCAACTACTGGCTCGCCCCCTCGATCGTCGTTCACAGCAGCATCCAATGGCGAGACTTTGCCGCGGTTGGCCGCGAGACCGAAAGACGCTTCCAGCTCAAATTCGGCTATGGTTTTTGATGCGAGATCAAGGAGAAGGCGCGATGACCCTGCGAAACACCCTTTCGTTCACCGGTGCTCTGGTGCCGATGTTGCTTGCGCTGGTCGTGAGCGCAAACGCTCTCGCCCAGGAAAAGAAGCCGGACCCCTTGCAGATCGCCCGCGGAGCGAAGGCCTGGGCCGAAAATTGCGGTCGCTGCCACAATATCCGCTCGCCCAGCGAAGTCGGGGACAAGGAGTGGCATGTCTCGGTCGCCCATATGCGGGTACGTGCGAACCTCCCCGGCAATGTGGCCAGGGATATCAAGGCATTCCTGCAATCAAGCAATTGACCGGATCAGCCGAAGAGTTCACGATCCCGGCGTTTGCGATCAATTCCGACCCGGCGGCCGCTCAGGCGGCCGCCATTCCGATCGACCACAACCAAAAGGATATCCGTATGCGGTTTGGAAACAGGTTTTCGGTGACCAGCCTCGGCTCCGCAGTTGGCATGCTGGCTCTTGTGGCCGTTCCGGCTTTCGCCGGATCCCCGGCCGGGGATCCGGCGAAAGGCAAGGCTCTGTATGAGGGAACATGCATCGCTTGTCACGGATCCGATGGCAAGGGCGCTTTCGACGGCGTGCCGGATTTTACGAAGAAGGATGGCCGCCTGACCAAGGCGGACGATGTCTTGCTCAAGCATATCAAGAACGGATTCCAGAGTCCGGGCTCGTTCATGGCGATGCCTCCCAAGGGCGGCAACCCCGATCTCAGTGACAAGGATCTGGCCGATATTCTCGCTTATATCCGACATGAATTCGGGGACGCCGAATAGACTAGGCGTACTTTGTCATTTCGAACCGGTTCTCGCGTCGCGGTTCGTGTCCGGGCCGCGACGCCCGTCTGATGATGCGGCAATCCTGTCAGTGCTTGGCAAAGACGGACAAAACGAAAGAGGAGCTTGTCGATGTGCGTTCGCAAACCCCTCCTGGTGCTCGGTGGCACAACAGCGGCCGCCGCAACTCTTTTGACGTTCCCGGCCGCCGCCGACCCGTCCCATGACGGTGACCCGGACAGGGGCCGGGCGCTCTACGAGAAGACCTGTGTCCGCTGCCACGGCGCCGACGGCACCGGCGTCTTCGCGGCGGTGCCCGATTTCACCGATCGCGACGGTCCCCTGGCGCAGTCCGACGAGGTCCTGCACCAGCATATCAAGCACGGCTTCCGCAGCCCCGGCGCCTTCATGGTGATGCCGGCCAAGGGCGGCAACGCCGCCCTCGACGATGCCGACATCGCCGATATCATCGCCTATCTGCGGCGTTTCCCCACACGGTGACGCCAGGCACAAAGAAAGGCGAGCGGCGGCAGCAGGAGCCACTGCAGGAAGGGCGCAAGGCCGGTGCCGAAGGGCGGCAGCCGCGGCATCTCCGGAGCGTACGCCCAGCGGCCCGGAACCCCGACATTCACGTGCTCGCTGTAGACCAGATAGGCGACGCCGATCGTCGTCGCGACGGCGGCCACGCGACGATAGACGCGGACCTCGCGCGCCCAGTCGGCGGTCCCGGAGAAAACGAGCGCCAGGGCGAGACACGCCGCGGCGATCGCGACATCGCCGAGGGTGCAGTGCAGGACCGCGAAGGCGAGGGCCGGCGGCGCCGCGTCGTGCCAGATCGTATAGAGCGGAAGCTGCAGGGTCTCCCAGAGCAGATTGCCCAGCAGAACGGTCCCGAGATAGCGCCGCAGGAGACCGAGCCAGGCGCCGCCGGGGGGGCCTGCCGCGGCCCCTGCCGCTCCCTCCCGATGCCGCGCGCCGCCCATCAGCGCAGGCGGCCGAAGAGAGCCACCAGTTCGTCGAACTTGCGCCGCTGGTCGACGGCGTCGCCGCTCCGGATCGCCTCCTCGACGCAATGCGCGGCGTGATTCTTGAGAAGCTCCTCCTCGACCTTGCCGAGCGCCGCCTTGATCGCCTGCACCTGGTTCAGGATATCGATGCAGTAGCGGCCGTCCTCGACCATGCGCGCGACACCGCGCACCTGGCCCTCGATCCGCTTGAGGCGATTGAGAATTGCACCTTGATCCCTGGGCGGCATTGATTTCGGTACTCTGTGGGGGTATCGTATGCCGGCATATTAGCCATCGGGGCAGGCATTGAGCAAGGCAATCCGCATCCTTTCCGGGCTGTTGGTGGCGATACTGGTCGCCGCCGCGATACCGACATGCGATTGCGGCCTGCTGCCTTTCGGACATCATGAGCACGCGGCGGATCACGGCGCGGATCATGGCGCCGTGGCGGCCGCCGATCACGATACGGCCGGACATCCTGACGAAGCCTGCACCGAAAAAGCGGCGCAGGCCCTTCTTGCCCGCGCCGCGGTGCTTCGGGACGCCGCCCGTATTCTGTCTTCGGCGATTCTTCCCGCGAACATTGCGGTCGCCCCGCCGCATGTCGCCGGGCGGTCCGCAGGGGCCGCGCTGGCGCTCCGGCCGCCGCCGCTCGTCCCATCGACGCCGGTTGTCCTGAGAGTCCTTCTGCGCAATTGAAACGGCCCGGCGCGGCCACCGTCCGTGCGTCGGCATGCCGACGCCTGCGGCGGCCGTGCGTCACCGTCAGGGCGCGTCCGCGTTCCCCCGCATTCGAAAATTCCGTACGACCCGTTGAAAGGAAAACCAGACATGACGTTCTCTCGCACGACAAGCCGCCGCCGCCGCCTTGCGCCCGCGGTCTTCTCTCTCGCGTTCGCCGGCTTTCTAGCCGCCGGCCTCGCTCTTTCGCTTCCGGCGCAGGCGCATCCTCCCCGGTCAGGAGACGGGGACCACGGGATGGAAGGCATGATGAAAGGGATGCAGGGGCATCACGAGGAAGGCACGGGCGATCACGACCATGGAGAGGCCGCCTTCCCCTTCGGCCATCCCTCGCCGGAAGCCACGCCGGACCGTGAGGTTCACATCACGGCGCTCGATACGATGCGATTCGAGCCCCCCGTGGTCACCGTGAAAGCCGGCAGCGTGGTCAAGTTCATCGTCACCAACAAGGGCCGGATCCCGCATGCCTGGTCGATCGATACGGTCGAGGGCCAGAAGGCGCACGAGGCGGGCATGCGAGATGTGCCCATGTCCGAGATGATGACCCACATGAACGGCGAACCGAACGGCTTCGTCCTCAAGCCGGGGGAAACGAAGACCCTGATCTGGACCTTCACCGGCGACGGAGATGTCGAGTTCGCCTGCCACATCCCCGGGCATTATCCGGCGGGCATGCGCGGCGCGATCCGGATCGAGCCGGGCGATGCAGCGACGAACGGCCATGAGAAGAGCGAAGAGCACGCGCACGGCGAGGCCGGATCGCATACGGATGGTCACCCCTGAGCCGTACCGGGGCAATTCGGGAACATTGGCATGTTGACACGTCGACAGATACTGGGCTCGGCGTCGGGGGCGGCGACGCTTCTGGCGCTCGAAGGCCTGCTCCCCGCCTGGGCACGGAGCGGAGCCGGGATCTCGCCCGGCTCCGATCCGCGGACCGGGCCGCACGAGTTCGATCTCGTGATCGCGGAGACGCCGGTCGAGATCGAAGGGCGCATGGGAACGGCGATAACGCTCAATGGCGGCATTCCGGGGCCGATCATGCGCTTCCGCGAAGGCGAAACGGTGACCATCCGGGTCCACAACCGCCTCCGCGAACCGACCTCCATCCATTGGCACGGCATTCTTCTGCCCTACCGGATGGATGGGGTGCCCGGCGTCTCCTTTCCCGGCATCCCGGCGGGCGAGACCTTCACCTATCGCTACAAGGTGCAGCAGAGCGGCACCTACTGGTACCACAGCCATACCGGACTTCAGGAGCAGCTCGGTCATTACGGACCGATCGTCATCGACCCCGCCGGGCCCGATCCGGTCGCGTACGACCGCGAGCATGTGATCGTGCTGTCCGACTGGATGTTCGGCGATCCCT
Source organism: uncultured Sphingomonadales bacterium (assembly GCA_964484045.1). Taxonomy (GTDB): domain Bacteria; phylum Pseudomonadota; class Alphaproteobacteria; order Sphingomonadales; family Rhodothalassiaceae; genus J134. Next base: position 11,080 of record CAZAEP010000026.1, on the reverse strand, counting down.
ATCGCGCGATGGCCAGGCTCAAGAAGCAGAGCGACTATTTCAACTATCAGCAGCGCACCGTCGGCGATTTCTTCCGCGACGCCCGCCGCATCGGCCTCGGGGCGACGATCCGGGACCGCCTGGCCTGGGGGCGGATGCGCATGGCGCCGACCGACATCGCCGACATCACCGGCCATGTCTACACCTATCTCATGAACGGCACCGGCCCGGGCGACGGTTGGAGCGGGCTCTTCCGCCCCGGCGAGCGGGTGCGTCTGCGTTTCATCAACGCCGCCACCATGAGCTATTTCAATGTCCGCATCCCCGGTCTGCCGATGACCGTGGTCGCCGCCGACGGGCAGAATGTGGTGCCGGTGGAGACCGACGAGTTCCAGATCGCGGTCGCCGAGACCTATGACGTCGTCGTCACGCCGGACGCCGATCGTGCCTACACGGTCTTCGCCGAATCGCTCGACCGCAGCGGCTATGCCCGCGGCACGCTGGCGCCGCGACCCGGCATGACGGCGCCCGTGCCGCCGCTGCGCGAGCCGCCGCTCCGGACCATGATCGATATGGGCATGGACATGGGGGGCATGGACATGGGGGGCATGAAGATGCCGGGCATGGAAAACAAGGATGCGGCGCCGATG
>CAZAEP010000026.1:5075-10441 GCA_964484045.1 uncultured Sphingomonadales bacterium | reverse complement strand
CGGCAGGGCGATGGATCATGGCGACATGAAGTCCGGCATGCCCGGGCACGGGTCGATGCCCGGAATGATGCCGCAAGGCGGCATGCCGGAGAAGGCCGGCGGGCATATGGACATGGCGGGCCGGGACACGGGCGGCAGGGCCATGGGCGGCGCCGGCCCGATCGTCGCGCGGCACGGTCCCGACCATCACGGCCCCGGGGCGGTGTCGGTGGCGGAGGTCCAGCGCAATCGTCTCGGCGAGCCCGGAACCGGGCTCAAGGGCGTCGGTCACCGGGTCCTCGTCTATACCGACCTCAGAGCACGCGAGCCCTATAACCGGCGTCCGCCCGACCGCGAGATCGAGCTCCATCTGACGGGAAACATGGAGCGCTACATGTGGTCGTTCGACGGCAGGAAATTCTCCGAGGTGAAAAGCCCCATTCCCTTCCGTTTCGGGGAACGGGTGCGGCTCGTCCTCGTCAACGACACCATGATGGAGCACCCGATCCACCTGCACGGCATGTGGATGGAGCTCGAGAACGGACATGGCGCGTACATCCCGCGCAAGCACACGATCAGCGTCAAGCCCGCCGAGCGGCTGTCGCTTCTGGTCAATGCCGACGCGCCGGGGCGCTGGGCCTTCCACTGCCATCTCCTCTACCACATGGACGCCGGGATGTTCCGCGTCGTCGAGGTTTCGCCTTATGAAGGAGAGGTGGCATGAACATCCGTTGCGGTCTTTGTGCCGTCGCCCTGAGCGCCGTTGCCGGTTCCGCGATGGCCCAGGAATATCCCGGCTCCGGGGCGCCCGCCGCCTGGACACCGCCGATCGACGACACGCCGGCGCTGCTTTTTCTTCAGGCGGACCGCTCGGAGTTTCGCCTCGGCCGTGGCAACACCCGCTATCTGTGGGACACCCAGGGCTGGTATGGTCGCGATGACAACAAGTTCTGGGTCAAGGCCGAGGGCGAGGCGGAATTCGGCTCCGGTGTCGAGCGGGCCGAGTTCCAGGGGCTCTACAGCCGCCTCGTCACGTCCTTCTTCGACCTTCAGGCGGGCATCCGCCAGGATGTCGGCCCCGGCCCCTCGCCGACCTATGCCGTGCTCGGTCTCCAGGGCCTCGCGCCCTACTGGTTCGAGCTCGATTCGGCGCTTTTTCTGAGCGACGACGGCGATCTGACGGCACGCGTGGAGGCCGAGTACGAGCTTCTCTTCACGCAGCGTCTCATCGGGCAGCCGCGGATCGAGCTCAATTTCGCGGCGCAGGACGTGCCCGAGCTCGGCATCGGTGCGGGGCTGAGCGACGTCGAGCTCGGTTTTCGCCTGCGTTACGAGATCCGCCGCGAGATCGCGCCCTATATCGGGATTTCCTGGGAACGGCGCCTCGGCGACAGTGCCGATTTCGCACGTGCCGCAGGATCACGCGCCGGCAATGTCGCCCTTGTCGCCGGCATTCGCCTGTGGTTCTGAGCCGCCGCGCGCGCCGCGGCGCTCAGCGCCAGCCCTGTTCGATCAGCCGGCGTTCCGCGGCGGCGTCGAGGGGGGCGCCGGAAATGAGCTCGGAGATCGAGCGATCGAGGAGCGCCGCACCGGCGTCCGCGGCCGGGGCATAGGCGGTCTCGTCCGGGCCCGGCGCGGCGACCGTCGCCAGCGCCCGCCATGTGCCCGCGCCTGTGCGACAGAAGAGTCCGCGCCGGGCGAGATCGTGCCCCATGACCACGATCTCGCGGCAGTAGCGGCCGTCTTTGGCGCGAAAGCTCAGGGTCGGGGTGGCTTCGAGATCAAGCCCGGCGAGCGGCTTGCGCGTGCCGCTCGGGGTCGTCTCGAGCACGCGAAAGAGCGGCTGGTCGGACGCGATCTCGCCGAGACTCGCCGCGGCGATGGCGGACGCGGGCGCTGCCGCCCCGAATTGCGCGGCGGCGAGAAGGCCGGCGCCGAAGCCGACGAGAAGCGCGATCGAGGCGGCAAGCGCCAGCGGCCGGGCAAGGGGTGACGGGATCCATGCGCGCGAACGACGCGGGACGCCGTCGCCATCATGCGCCAGCAGGTCGCGCACCGCGACGGGAAGCGGGCGGCGGTCGATCCCGTGCAGGGCGCGGGCGGCCAGGTCATCGGCTTGTCGCAGGCGATCGAGCCGGGCACGAAGCTCGGGCGAGCGCGCGAGCGCCGCCTCGATCGCCGCCGCCTCGTCCGCCGGCAGCTCGCCGTCGAGATAGGCGCTCAGTTGCGCGTCGCGAACCGTCATGACGTCGTCTCCTGTGGTCCCAGGCGGGCGAGGAGCTGCGCCCGGGCGCGGGCGAGACGGCTCATCACCGTGCCGATCGGCAGGCCGAGCACCGCGGCGGCCTCCCTGTAGCTCAGCCCTTCCACGCCCACGAGGGCGAGGATCGCCCGATGGTCCTCGCTCAGTTGCCGCATGGCCGCCTGCACTTCGGCAAGCGTCAGCCGCGACATGGTCGCGCGCTCTCCGTCCAGCGACGGGCCCGTCTCGTTGTCGATCTCCACGGCGACACCTCGCGTCCTGCGTGCCCGCATCTCGTCGATCCAGATGTTCCGGCAGAGGCGGAAGAGCCAGCTTTCGAGCCGGGTACCGGCTTCGAAAAGATGCGCCTTTGCGAGCGCCCGTTCGAGGGTCGCCTGCAGCAGGTCGTCGGCATCCGCCGGCGAGCCGCTCAGGGCGTAGGCGAAGCGACGGACTTTCGGCACCGCCTCGACGAGCGCGCCACGAAACGCCTGCGAAACTCTCTGCATCCGGTCCGACAACGGAGACCACCCGAATTTATTCCGGCACGAGGGCGGGGAATAAGGATGGCATGGTTTCGTTAAGCAAGAAAAGCTAGTCTTGTCCCCGCGACGTTCCCCGAGGGCCGTGAAGGCATTGTCGAGCGATGGTCGACCCGCAGCAGCACAAACCCCGCGGTCTTCCCCGCATCCGCCGGTTCGCCGTCGGCGTCGCCTTCATTCTGTCCGGCATCGTCCTTCCCTTCGAGCTCCGCTTCGAGGGGCTTCGTCCATCCGGCCCCGAGGCGGGTCGGGTCGGGATGTCGATCACGGGACGCCCGGCGATGGCGGCGGAACCCGGCGAGGACGACATCGAAAGCGAGATCGAGGACGCGATCGAGGACCGCGTCGAGGACGCGGTCGAGAGCCGGGTGGAGGACGCGATCGAGCAGAAGGTCGAGGACGAACTCGAAGACCGGATCGAGGACAAGGTCGAAGAGAAGGTCGAGGACGCGGTCGAGCACAAGGTCGAGGACGCGGTCGAGGACGGTCTCGAGAACGGGCTTGCGGACAGGGCCGAGGACGCGCTCGCGGACCGGCGCGGCGACGATTCACCTCGCGGCCGGGGCGACGACGACGGCCGTGACCGCGGCGATCGCGATGCCGCGCGTCATGCGCGGGACGGCAGGAAAGACGACGCACGCGATGCTGCAGCCGGCGCGCGGCGTGTCTCGGCCGACGAATGGCAGGACACGCGGACCGTGACCGACTATGCGGCGGTCCTCGATGATGCCGGCGATCCGGTGATCGAGGACGATGTCCTGGTGCTGCTCGAGCCCGCGGAGGCGGCGTCCCTCGCCGATCGCGGGCTGGCAATCGCCGGGCGCACGGATCTTGCGGCGCTCGGTCTCGTTCTGGCGCGAATCAGGCGCCCGCCCGGACAGCGGGTCGACGAGGCGGCGCAGACGCTTGCCGACCGCTTCGGCGGCGATCGCGTCGACCTCAACCATCTCTACGAGCTGGACTCCGGGGCCGGGGGGACGCCCCCGGCCACCACCGGGTGGACGGTTGCGGCGGCGGCGCCGGTGCTCGGACTTGCGGGCCGCATTCACGGGCCGGCCCGCATCGGCATGATCGACAGCGGCGTCGATCCCGACCATCCCTGTCTCGCCGGCCTCGACATCGTCGAGAAACGCTTTCTCGCCTATGCCGCGCCCGCCCCGCCGGTGCACGGGACCGCGGTGGCCTCGATCCTTGCCGCCGCCCCGGCCTGCGGCCTCGACGGGCTTCTCGAGGAGGTCGCTCTCTATGACGCGGCGGTCTTCTTCCGCACTCCGCAAGGGCGTGTCTCGGCCACCGCCGAAAGCCTGATCGCGGCGCTCGACTGGCTCGTCCGCACCGGCGCGACGGTGGTCAACATCTCGCTCTCCGGCCCGCCCAACCGGTTGCTCGCAAGGGCGGTGAGCCGGGCGGCCGCGAAAGGACTCGTTCTTGTCGCCGCCGTCGGCAATGCCGGACCGGCCGCGCCGCCGCGCTATCCGGCGGCCTATGCCGAGACGATCGCCGTGACCGCGGTCGACCGGCGCCTTGCGCCCTATGTGCGCGCCGGGCGCGGCCCGCATGTCGATTTCGCGGCGCCGGGCGTCGATATCCTGGTCGCCGCACCGGGGGGCCGGGCCGTGCGATCGGGCACCTCGATGGCGGCGCCCTTCGTTGCCGCGCTTCTCGCCGGCAGCCTCGGTCCGGCTCCGGCGCCCATGGACGTCCGCCATCTCGTGACGCGGGTGGCCAGGACCGCCCGCGACCTCGGCGCGCCCGGCTTCGATCCCGTCTTCGGACATGGGCTCATCCGTTTCGGCAATGAAGACGCGGAGGGGAGCCGGCGCGCGGACCGCTGAGCGGTGCGCACCGCATCCCCTTGGCGGTCCACCCGTTTCCTCGATTTTTAGCCTCTCCCAAGAAAATCTTCACATCCTTCATGGAATAAACGGGACCACCCGCGCGTTTTTGCGTCGATGCTGCCTCAGGAACGGAGAAGTCGCATGTCCTACAAGGAAGGATTGGTATCCTCATTCGCGCTCATGATCGCCCTCGGCTGGGCGGCCACCGCGCATGCCGACCCCGCGCCCGCCGCGCCGGGCGCAGAGCCGGTACAGATGGCATTCCTGCAGGATGCCGACGACACCGCGGAGGATGCGGCCGATGCCGCGCGCGACGCCGCGAGGGACGCCGCCGACGCGGCGCGGGATGCGGCCCGGGATGCAGCGGATGTCGCCCGGGACGCCGCGAGGGAGGCCGCCGACGCGGCCCGGGAGGCTGCCCGCGAGGCTGCGGATGCCGCACGCGACGCGGCTCGTGAGGCTGCCGAGGACGAAGCGCACGACGAGGCGGCGCGTGCCGCCGAAGATGAGGTCGAGGACGAGGTCGAGGACGAAACCCGCGACGCCGTCGAGGACGAGGTCGAGGACGAAGTTCACGATGCCGTGGAGGCCGAGGTCCAGGACGCGGTCGAGACCGAGGTCGAGGACGAAGTTCACGATGCCGTGGAGGCCGAGGTCAAGGACGCGGTCGAGACCGAGGTCGAGGACGAGGTCCAGGATGCCGTGGAGGCCGAGGTCAAGGACGCGGTCGAGACCGAGGTCGAGGACGAGGTCCAGGATGCCGTG
>CAZAEP010000026.1:0-4975 GCA_964484045.1 uncultured Sphingomonadales bacterium | reverse complement strand
AGGACGCGGTCGAGACCGAGGTCGAGGACGAGGTCCAGGATGCCGTGGAGGACGAGGTCAAGGATCAGGTCGAGACCGAGGTCGAGCAGGAGGTTGACGACGAGACCGACGGCAACGGATAAGGCGTCATGACCCGGTCAGGGAGCGGGCATCGGTGCGGACCGCCTACCCGCTCTCGACCGAAAATCTTCATCTGGCGAAATGGGAAGGGGAACGCTCCATGAAACGCAATCCGGGTCCGAAGACGCATCCGGCTCTGTTCGCTCTGGCTCTGGCCGCCATCGGCGTCGTGCCGGGCGCCGCGCTGGCCCAGGGCAAGTCCGGATTCTCCGGCGAAGCGAGCGCCGGCATCGAATATGACAGCAATATCTCGGTGATCGAGCTCGACCAGAATACCGCGCGCGACGATTTCGCCGGCGCGATCGACGGCGAGCTTTCCTACGACACCGAATTCGACGGCAAGACCGATTTCAGCCTGGCCTACAATTTTTCGCAGTCCCTGCACTTCGACTTCACCAATTTCGACATCCAGACCCATCGCGGCACGCTGAGTCTCGATCGCGATCTGGGATCGGTGAAGGCGGGCGTATCCTATTTCTACGCCTATTCGACGCTGGGTCGGAAGGGCTTCCTGACCCTGCAGCGGATCAACCCCTCGCTCGCCGGGTTCGTGGGCAAACGGGTCTATCTGCGGGCGTTCTACGAATACACCGACAAGGCCTTCAAGAACCGCACCGACCGCGACGCCACGGTCAATGCCGGGGGGCTGACGGCGTATTTCTTCATCGACGGCACCCGCACCTTCCTGAGCGCGGGCTACAAGCTGGAGCTGCAGAATGCGACGGGTCCGCGGTTCGACTATGACGGTCACAATATCCGCCTGCGCTTCTCGCACGACTTCATGCTCGGCGACCAGAAGGTCGAGTTCGACGCCGGCTGGCGCTACGAGCGGCGCAATTACTCGAAGATCACGCCCTCGATCGGGGTCAAGCGCGACGACAAGCGCAATCGCCTCGAGGCGAATTTCGAATTTCCCCTCGGCGAGCGCCTCTATCTCCGGCTCGAATACGAATATGACAATTTCGTCTCCAACCTGCCGTCCGCCGACTTCAATCAGAACCTGGCGGCGGTGCGGCTGGGGATCCGCTTTTGAAACATGGTCGGGCGGGCGGCGGCGAGCCGCCCGCAGGATCGTCCGCTATCGCGACGACCGCCATGCCGCCGTTCCCGGGAGAGCGGCGTTGTGCATGCCCGGCTCTCGGGCAGATTTGATTTAGATCATACAATTCCCTGCGCTAGACTGTATGGGTTGCCGCCAGGCAAGGGTACGGCTTGTGGCCGTGCCACGGGGAAGGGGCAGCCATGCGCGATTGCGCGCGCAATGCGGTTTTCCGTGATGCAGGGCGGTGGTCGCCGCCCCTCTTGCCGACGCGCGCGTTGCTGTTGCTGGCTGTGGCCTGGCTCGCTTTCGGCCCGGCCGCGGCCGCGGCGGGAACGCTTGCGGAGTATCTCGGCAAGGTCCCGGCCGCACGGCTGATGCCCGGGGCCGAGGGCTATGGCGCCGTTTCGGACTCGCCGCCGATGGCGCCGATCCTGAAGGACGGCGCGGTCGCCGGCCATGCCATCCTCACCACCGACTATGTCAATGCGGTGGGCTATTCCGGCAAGCCGATCCGCATCCTTCTCGGACTCGATCCCGAGGGCACGATCACCGGTGCCGAGCTCGTGGAGCATCATGAGCCGATCGTGCTGATCGGCATTCCCGAGAAAAAGATCCGCGCCGTCATCGCGCATTTCATCGGCCGCAACATGGTGCGCGAACGGGTGGAGGGCGTTGCCGACACGGGCCCCGACATCGTCGCCGGCGCAACGGTGACGATCATGGTGATCGACGATTCGATCCGCCGCGCGGCGCTCAAATTCGCCCGCGCGAAAGCCATCGGCGGACCCGGAAATGAAGGCGCCCGGGCGGCCCGGGGCGTTCTCAGGGCCGAGGCCGAGCCCGAGGTCAAGGACTGGCGGGCGCTCGTCGATGAGGGCGCGGTACGGCTTCTCGAGCTCAGCGTGGGGGACGTCACCGCGGCCTTCCGCCGTGCCGGCGAGAGCGAAGCGGCGCGGCGGCCCGAGGCGCGCGATCCCGACGCCCGTTTCATCACGCTCGGCCTCGCGCTCGTCTCGGTGCCGACGATCGGCCGCAGCCTTCTCGGCGCGCGCGACTATGCGCGCCTCAAGGCGCGCCTCGGGCCGGGCCGGCAGGCGGTTCTCGTCATGGGTGCCGGTCTCTATTCCTTCAAGGGCTCGGGCTATGTGCGCGGCGGCATTTTCGATCGCATCCAGCTCATCCAGGGCGACGTCTCGGTGCGTTTCCACGACCATGACCATCTTCGCCTCGCCCGCGTCGCGGCCGCCGGGGCGCCGGACTTCCGCGAGATCGGCCTCTTCTTCATCCCCGAAGAAACGGACTTCGATCCCACCGTGCCCTTCCGTCTCGAGCTTCTGGTCAATCGCCAGATCGGTCCGCGCCGGAAGGCCTTCGTCCGCTTCGCGCTCGACTACGCGCTTCCCGCGATCTATGTCGCGCGGCGGGGCCGGCTCGCCGGCGTCGCGACGCCGGCGGCCGGGAGCGCCTTGAGCGAGGACGCGGCGCGCGAGGAGCTCTGGCTCCGGATCTGGCGCCGGTCGATTCCCGAGATCGCCGCTCTCGCCGTCCTGCTCGGGGTCCTGACGCTGATCTTCTTCTTCCAGGACTGGCTGGTCAAACGCCGGCGACTGGCGCAATGGGTGCGCTACGGCTATCTGGGCGTCGTTCTCGTCTGGCTCGGCTTCTTCATGAACGCCCAGCTCTCGGTGGTGAACGTTCTCACCTTCGCCAATGCGGTGGTGACCGATTTCTCCTGGGGCTATTTTCTCATGGCGCCGCTCATCTTCATCCTCTGGGTGGGGGTGGCCGCCGGCATGCTGTTCTGGGGGCGCGGGGTCTTTTGCGGCTGGCTCTGCCCCTATGGCGCGTTGCAGGAGATCAGCAATCGTCTGGGGCGCCTTCTGCGCATCCCGCAGATCACGCTGCCCTGGGGCTTGAACGAGCGTCTGTGGCCGATCAAATACATCATCTTCCTCGGTCTTTTCGGCACGTCGTTCTATTCCATGTCGCTGGCCGAGCGCCTGGCCGAGGTCGAACCGTTCAAGACCGCGATCATCCTCAATTTCATGCGCGCCTGGCCCTTCGTCGTCTTCGCCGGCGGGCTCATCGTGGTCAATCTCTTCATCGAGCGCTTCTTCTGCCGCTATCTCTGCCCGCTGGGTGCGGCGCTGGCGATCCCCTCGAAGCTCCGGCTTTTCGAATGGCTCAAGCGCTATCGCGAATGCGGCAATCCCTGCCAGCTCTGCGCCAGGGCCTGCCCGACGGCGGCGATCCACCCCGACGGCCATATCAATGTCAATGAGTGCATCTACTGTCTCGACTGCCAACTCCTCTATTACGACGATCATCAATGCCCGCGTGCGATCCAGGACCGTCTGCGCCGCGAACGGCGGCTTCTGCGCGCCTCGGATTCGACGCTGACGCCGAAGCAGCGGGCCGAGAAGGCGGCACTCCTGGCGAAGAGACGTGCCGTTGCCGGGCGTTCCCACTCCCCCGTCCCTCAGGAAGCCAAAGGAGAGCACGATGTCGAAACGTCCAGATGACAGGAAGCCGGCCCCGAACCCCCTCGCTCCCAGCCGGCGCGGACTTCTCGGCGGCACCGCCGGCGGGGCGGTGCTGGCGGGCCTTGCGGGCCTCGGCGCCTTCAGCCTGAGCGCCTGCGACAATACGAAGACCGCGCCCGGGCCGAAGAGCGCGCCCCGGAGCAGGACCGAGGTCGCCCCCGGGCAGCTCGACGACTATTACGGCATCTGGTCGTCGGGTCAGACCGGCGAGATCCGCATCTTCGGCGTCCCCTCGATGCGCGAGCTGATGCGGATCCCGGTGTTCAACTACGATGGTGCGCGCGGCTACGGGATTTCCAATCCGTCGCGGCGGATCCTGAGCGAAGGCCTTCTGCCCGAGACGAAAAAGTCGCTCGCGAAGAGGGGCGGCATCTTCCTCAACGGCGATCTGCACCATCCGCACATGTCGTTCACCGACGGCACCTATGACGGCCGCTATCTGTTTGCCAACGACAAGGCGAACACCCGCATCGCCCGCGTGCGCTGCGACATCATGCGCGTCGACAGGATCATCGAGATCCCCAACGCCTCGGACATGCACGGCATGCGGCCGCAGAAGTACCCGCGCACCGGCTATGTGTTCATCAATTCCGAGCATCGGGTGCCGATCCCCAACGACGGCGCAATCCTCGACGACGCCTCGAAATACAAATGCGTCTTCACTGCGGTGGACGGCGACCGGATGGAGGTCGCCTGGCAGGTGCTGGTCGACGGCAATCTCGACAATTGCGACGCCGACTATGACGGCAAATACGCCTTTTCCACCTGCTACAATTCGGAAGAGGCGACCGACCTTGCGGGCATGACCGCGTCCGAGCAGGACTGGGTCGTGGTCTTCGACATCGCCGCCATCGAAGCCGCCGTGAAACGCGGCGACTACACCGAGATGAGCGGCGTGCCGGTGCTCGACGGGCGCAAGGCGGCGAACTCGCCCTACACCCGCTATATCCCGATCTCGACCAGCCCGCACGGGTGCAACATGGCGCCGGACAAGATCCATCTCGTGATCAACGGCAAGCTGTCGCCCACCTGCACGGTGATCGACGTCCGCCGCCTGCCCGACCTCTTCGCCGACAGGATCAAGCCGCGCGACACGGTGGTCGCCGAGCCCGAACTCGGCCTCGGCCCGCTCCACACCGCCTTCGACGGCAAGGGCAACGCCTTCACCACGCTCTTCATCGACAGCCAGGTGGCGATGTGGAACATCGAAAAGGCCAGACGCGCCTTCGCCGGCGAGAAGGTGGACCCGATCGTCCGGAAGCTCGACGTC
>CAZAEP010000025.1:0-16531 GCA_964484045.1 uncultured Sphingomonadales bacterium | reverse complement strand
CCAGGGTGACGAGGCGGCCGAGCGACTCCTTGTGCGCCCGCAACTCCTCGCCGAAGAGACGGATCAGCTCGCCCCTCTGCGGTGCCGGGCGGAGGCGCCAGGCCGCGAAGGCGGCGGCGGCGGCGGCGATCTTCGCGGAGACCGTCGCCGCCGTGTCGGACGCAAGTCGCGCGATCCCGGCGCCGTCGATCGGCGACCGGACGGCAAGGTCGCCGCGGTCGAAGGCGGAGGGGTCGAGATGAAGGGCGGTGAGAAGCTCGCTCGGGGTGGTCATCACTCTACCTCATGTGCGATGGGGGCTGACGTGCGATGGGGGGAGCGCCATGGCGGCGGGGGCCGGGCGTCCGTTTCGCGGCCGGCTGCACTTTCGCGCCTCTTAATCCTTCCCGGCCGCGCCGTCAAAGGCCGCGCCGTCGGCCTCCGCGTCACGCGGCGTGCCGAAGCGCTCGGAATAGCGTCGGGCGACGCGTTCGACGGGAAGAAGAATGAAGACGTCGGTGGTGCCGAACTGGTGATCGACGACGGCGCCGTCGCCGATGAAGCAGCCGAGCCGGAGATAGCCCTTGATGAGCGGCGGCAGGGCGCGGCGCGCGGCCCTGATGTCGACCGCCGCGCGCGGCAGACCGTCCATGGGCACGTGCCGTTCGGGCAGGGCGCGAACCCGGAAGTCCGGCGGGCAGAGATGCTCGTGATAGAGATAGGCGAGCGGCAATGTGAGCTTTGTGGGGTCGGTGCCGGGCAGCGAGGCGCAGCCGAAGAGATAGGCGATATTGTATTCGTAGAGATAGCCGGCGATGCCCTTCCACAGAAGGCTGATCGTCGTGTTGTTGCGGTAGTCGCGGTGCACGCAGGAGCGGCCGAGCTCGAGAAGCTGTCCCTGGCGCCGCATCTGGGCGCGGAAGCGATCGCTCATCAGGGGGTCGAGATCATATTCCTGCGCCGAATAGAACCCGGCGTGGCGCAACGCCACCTCCTCGCGCAGAAGCCGGTAGGTGCCGACCACGCGGTCGTCTGCGGGGCGCGAATGATCGATCACCAGCAGGTGGTCGCACAGCGGATCATAGTCGTCCATGTCCCGCTTCTCGCGCTGCATCGCCGGCGTCGGCCGGGCCGCCATCTCCTCGTAGAAGATGCGATAGCGCAGGCGCTGGGCGGCAAGGATCTCGTCCTCGTCGCGCGAGCAGCGCACTTCGAGCACACCGGCCCGGGCGTAAAACTCGGCCTTGATCCCGATCTCCGCGCGAATGGCTCGATCCTCGCCTGCAACGTCCATGGCCGCTTTCCCCGCACGCGGCGGCGACCCGCTTAGCCTGTTCCCCGCGCCGCCGCAAGGGCGGCGTGGCCGCGTGCCGGGCACAGTCTGACCGAGCGGGCTTTCGATCTCAACAGAAACCCGCGCAGGGATTCGTGCGCCGGGGTCACGGTTTCGTCAGCCCGGCGGAGCGCACCGCGAAGCCGCGCCGCCACAGGAGCCACAGCAGCCCGAGCCCGGGCAGCGCCGCCACGGTGGTGAGAAGATAGAACAGGGGCCAGCCCGTGGCCTCGGCGAGAAAGCCGGACGGGGCCGCGAGCCATGTCCGCGCCGCCGCCGCCAGCGAGGAGAGGAGCGCATATTGGGTGGCGGTGAAAGCGAGATTGCACAGCCCCGAGAGATAGGCGACGAAAACGACGAGCCCCATGCCGGAGGCGAAGTTCTCGAGCGCCACCGCAACGGCGAGAAACCATATGTCATGGCCCTGCACGGCAAGGGCCGTGAACATGAGATTGGTCAGCATCATGAAGAGGCCGGTCGCGAGCAGGGCGCGGAACAGGCCGACGGCATAGGCGAACGCGCCGCCGAGCGCGGTGCCGATCATCAGCGCGGCGAAGCCGACGGTCTTGTTGGCGACGGCGATCTCGGCGTTGCTGAAGCCGAGATCGACGAGAAAGGGCGGCATCATCACCTGCCCCATGGCGTCGCCGAGCTTGTAGAGAACGACGAAAAGCAGGATCGGGACGGCCGCCCGGCGCTCGAGAAACTCGGCGAACGGCACGACCACCGTCGCATGGAGCCAGCCCGCGATCTTCGCGGCCGGGCGCGGCCAATGCGCCTTACCTTCGAGAAACGCTTCCGCGACCGCCTCTTCCGCCGCCCCGCGCCACGGATCACGACGCGCCGGCTCTCCGACAAGAAGGGCGGCGAGGGTGCCGGGAAGGACGAGAAGCGACATCAGGCCGAAGATCGCCGACCAGGAGAGGTGGTCGGCGAGCAGAAGCGCCCCGGCACCGGCAAGGAGATTGGCGGTGCGATAGCCGAAGGTGTTCATCGCCGCGCCGGCCGCCTGTTCCTCGTCGCTCAGCAGCTCGATCCGGTAGGCGTCGATGACGATGTCCTGCGTCGCCGAGAAGAACGCGACGAGAAAGGCGAAGAGCGCCATCGTGCCGAGCGTGCGCGTCGGGTCCTGGGCCGCGAGCCCGAGGATCGACAGCACGAGAAGGGCCTGCGTGAAAAGGAGCCAGCCGCGGCGCTGTCCGAAGACCCGTCCAAGAAGCGGGATCGGCACGCGATCGACGAGCGGCGCCCAGATGAACTTCAGCGCATAGGGCGTTGTCATCGAAGCGAAAAGGCCGACCTCCCCTTTCGACACGCCGTCCTGGGCGAGCCAGTAGGCGAGCGTCGACAGGAGAAGCGTCAGGGGAAAGCCGCTGGCCATGCCGAGACCGAAGACGGCGATGAGCCGCGGCTTGCCATAGACCGCGGCGGCGGCGCGGATTTTCCGGGTACCGGTCATGGCCGGCAGCCTAAGGTCAAGCCGTGGCGAGAGAAAGACCGAATCGCGTCGGCTGCGGTCAGGCGCGCGCGCCCGCCGGCGCGAGGCGGCGATAGCTCAGCGCCTCGGCGATGTGGGGACGCGTCACCGTCGCGGCGCCCTCGAGATCGGCGAGCCTGCGCGCCTATTCTCACATGGTCTGGCAAACATGATCGCGGTTGTGTGATTGACGATTTATTGTGCTTTGCCAGTTTTCGTGGTAGGCGTGGTCTGCTTGTTCCGTGAAAGGATTCACTTTGCGCATGCAGCGTTTCAAACTTGGATTCGTGGAGATAAGACAATGGCCAGATCTGATCATAATGGACGCGTTGTCGCGCGCCGTCTCGCACGCGAGCTGTCTTCGGAAGAACTCGCTCTCGTTTCCGGAAGTTGTGGCAGCCCGTTGACGGGCCCCACCGCAGACGGGAGCTATGACACCGACTGTTATGAGTAATTGCTTCGGATGTGATGCTTGGCGAAGCGTCATCCGAGGATGACGCTCGCACATTGCCGGTGGAACTCGGAGGCATTGCGTGCCGGCTGCAAGTGAATCTCTGATTTCTCGATGCCGCTTGTTCAGCATGTCTTCCGTGCCCGAGGACGGGCTTGGGTCGACAGGAGGCGGCACGGTGTGAAAGTCGGTTGAGATTCGTGTTCTTCCGATCGTCCCGTTTTCGCGTCGGGGAGCGGACATTTTGAACGTTCTCATTCAAACAATCGGAGGAGACATTCATGCCGCCGCCGTCGCGGCCGTCCTGAAGCGGTATGATGTAGAGGTCGTCTTTTCGGTTGGAGACGCCAGTCCCGTTGATCAGGTATATTCCTTCGCGGCAGAGGAATCGGGAGAGACAAGACTATTACGATTGCACGATCAGCTCCATGTGATCGACAATCATATCGATATCGTTTGGTGTCGACGTCGGGGACGCCTTGACACGTCTTTTATTCACCCGGACGACCTGGCGTTCGCAAGCCGGGAATTTCGCGCGTTTTTCGACGGATTTTGGGAGGGAGCGGCACGGGATGCCATCTGGATCAACCCTTGGCAATCAAGAAAGCTTGCCGACACGAAAATAAAACAACTTTCCGTTGCGCGGGCAATCGGCTTTCCTATTAGCCCGACCCTGATCTCGAATGATCCGGAGAAAATCGTCGAATTCGTATCCCGGCACGGCATCGAGAAAATCATTTTCAAGACGATCTTCCCTGCGGTCTGGGACGGGGGGGGTGACTCTGTCATGGTCACAAACGCGACAGCCATAACCGAGGACCTTCTTGAAGCGCCCGACGACCTGCGCCGCTGTCCCGGTATCTATCAGGTCCTTGTCGACAAGGTGGCGGAGCTGCGGATCACGGTGATGGGCGACCGAGTCTACTGCGCTGAAATCATCGCCGGAAACGCAAGAAGGGCGGCCGTCGACTGGCGCGTGGCGCAACATGAGATGCAGGTTCTTCCATTTGACCTGCTGCCGGAGATCTGTGAGTTGTGCCGTCGACTTGTGTCTGGTCTGGGTCTGACTTTTGGGTGTCTGGATGTCCTCCTTGGCAAGGATGGGCAATTCTACTTCCTTGAAGTGAATGAGATGGGCCAGTTTCTTTGGATCGAGGATTGTTGTCCCGAACTATGTTACTTGGAGGCATTTGTGCAGTTTCTCTTTCGCGCGGCAGGTTCCGGGACAGTTCCTACGGGAATCGCATTGTCAGAGGTCAGGAGAAGCCGGGAATGCGGCGAGTTGATTCGGATGATCTCGGAAACGAGCGGACGGAAGACGGCTTCATGATCGTGCTCAGGCATTCCATTCTGAAAAAGCGGCCACGCTTCCGCATCATTCCGAGCTGCGCGTCGCGCCAAAATCGCCTGGAACGGATCTTTCATCCCCACCTTGTTTTCATGGCGCTTCTTCTCCTGCCCATCATCGCGATGGACACTGTACGCGCGGGAGAATCCGTGGTGAGAGATCCATCCGATCCCGTGACGGCGGCCTTTTCCGCTTATGATGCGTCGGCCACGACCCATCTGGATTACAGCCTATGGAGCCGTTTCCTGTCGAAAACGGTGGTCTATGCCGGCCACTCGAAAAAGCGGCTCCCGAAAGGACGAAAGCGCGTCTGGATCGGCTCGCAGATGCGTTTCGGGAACGATCTCCCCTCCCGCTATGAAAACAACCGGATCGTGCTCGGGAGATTCAACGACGCGCACATGGCCTTCATGAGGCGCTATCGCCGAGCGCTCGAAGCGCTGCCCGAGCGGGTCCCCCTGGCCGGACTCGATCGCGCCGAACAGCTCGCCTATTGGCTCAATCTCTACAATGTCCGGGCGCTCGAGCTCGTGGCGACGCACTACCCTGCGGAAACGACCCGGACCTTACGCAACGCTCCGGGAACGCCGGAAAAGGGCACCTGGTATGAACCGACCCTCAAGGTCGCAGGCGTGGCGCTCTCCCTGCGCGACATCGAGACGCGCATTCTTTTTCCCATCTGGCATGATCCGCTGGTGCTCTACGGCCTCTGGCAGGGGGCGATCGGCGGTCCGCGTCTGCCGCTGCACGCCTATCAGGCCGACAGCGTGTGGGACATGCTCGAGGGCAATGCGCGGGAGTTCATCAACTCGAACCGCGGTATGAAGCCGAACGGCCGGGTGCTCGAGGTCTCCCTGCTCTATGGCTGGGGAGCCCCGCTGTTCGCCGACGATGCGAGCCTGCGACACCATATCGAGGCCTATGCGGTAACGCCGTTTTCGCTCGGCCTCGAGAAAACGGAGACGATCAGGATCACCCTCTATGACTGGCACCTCGCCGACCTCTCCGGGGGCACGCATCATCGGGGCCAGTGGAACAATATGGCACCCTTGCTGTGGGCGATGGGAAGCGAGCCGAGGAGTCAGGCCCTGGCCGATTTCGCGCTGTCCGCCGATACGACGCATCGCGCGATGCCGCCACAGACGATCGAGCTTCTCAGAAAAATGGAACGATTCAACGATCGTGATCGAAAGACCATAGTAACCGTCGAGGAGTGCCCTCCTGGAGAGAGCTGCATTCCTCTCGACGAAGACGAGGCGCCGCCGCGCCGCTAGAGATGCCTTTCTGTCCGGGCGGAGCGGCGCTCGGATCAGGCCTGTCTCGCCACCGGCGCGAGGCGGCGATAGCTCAGCGCCTCGGCGATGTGGGGACGCGTCACCGTCGCGGCGCCCTCGAGATCGGCGAGCGTGCGCGCCACGCGCAGGACGCGGTGATAGCCGCGCGCGCTCAGGCGCATGCGCTCGATGGCGCGGTCGAGCAGCGCGCGGCCGCGGGCGTCGGGGCGCGCGATGTCTTCAAGCAGCGTGCCGTCGGCCTCGGCATTGGTGCGCAGCGCGTCCGCACCCATCGCCCGGAACCGCTCGCGCTGCCGCGTGCGCGCCGCCGCGACACGGACCGCCACCGCCGCCGAGCCCTCGGCCGGCGACGGCAGGCCGAGATCGGCGGCCGAGACGTTGGGCACCTCGACATGAAGGTCGATGCGGTCGAAGAGCGGCCCCGAAATCTTCGCCTGGTAATCGACGGCGCAGCGCGGCGCCCGGGTGCAGGCGAGTGCGGGATCGTCGAGATAGCCGCAACGGCAGGGATTCATCGCCGCGACGAGCTGAAAGCGGGCGGGATAGGTGACATGCGCCATGGCGCGGGCCACCACCGCCCGGCCGCTCTCGATCGGCTGGCGCAGCGACTCGAGCGCGGCGCGCGAGAATTCGGGCAGTTCGTCGAGAAACAGCACGCCGAGATGCGCCAGACTGACCTCGCCCGGCCGCGCCCGTGCGCCGCCGCCGACGAGCGCCGGCATCGAGGCCGAGTGATGCGGGTTGCGAAAAGGGCGCGCACGACTGATGGCGCCGCCGTCGAGCACCCCGGCGACCGAGGCGATCATCGACACCTCGAGCGCCTCGGCGGGCTCGAGCGGCGGCAGGATCGAGGGCAGCCGCGCCGCCAGCATCGACTTGCCGGCGCCGGTGGGGCCGATCATGAGCAGATTGTGCCCCCCGGCGGCGGCGATCTCCAGCGCCCGTTTCGCCGTCTCCTGACCCTTGATGTCCGCAAGGTCGGGCGGTGCGGGACCCGCCTCCACGAGCCGCGCTTCGGGCGGCGCCAGAACCTGGCTTCCCTTGACGTGATTGACGAGGCTCAGAAGGTCGGGCGCGGCGAGGATGTCGAGATCGCCGACCCAGGCCGCCTCGCCGCCCTGCGCGGCGGGACAGGCGAGAACGCGCTCGGCCTCGGCCGCCGCCAGCGCGGCCGGGAGCACGCCGGGCACCGGCCCGATGCGCCCGTCGAGCGAGAGCTCGCCCAGTGCGAGAAGCCGGCCCGCGTCCTCGAGCGGCAGCACCCCGATGGCGGCGAGAAGGCCGAGCGCGATCGGCAGGTCGAAATGGCTGCCCTCCTTGGGCATGTCGGCGGGCGAGAGATTGACGGTGATGCGCCGCGGCGGCAGCGCGAGCCCGATCGCCGCCAAGGCCGCGCGCACGCGCTCCTTCGATTCGGCGACCGCCTTGTCGGGCAGTCCGACGATGGTGAAGGCGACCATTCCGGCGGCCACCTGCACCTGCACGTCGACCGGCTTCGCCTCGATCCCCTGGAAGGCCACCGTATGGATATGCGCGACCATCTCCCCCCTCGCGCGCCGCTCCCGAGCGGTCGTCGGAAAACCCTCGGCACGGGGACCGGCTCCCGCGCCCGGCGCCACTTTCGGTTGCTCTGGCCAGTGTGGCTGCGCCCGTCCATGCGGTCAATGATCAACTGGATCCGCCCGGCGGACCACGCCCGACGTCATCGTCCCCATTCCCCGATTCACCATTCCCCGCTTGCCCTTGGCGGCAAAACATGAAACTGTCGTAACTACAGTTTTTGCGGAGCGGCCCATGGAGGGAATGACGCGGACGCAACTTGCGGCGCTCGCCGGCTGCAATGCGGAGGCCGTGCGGCATTATGAGCGCATGCGCCTGCTGCCCGAGCCGCCGCGCTCGCCCGGCGGCCATCGCCGCTACGGAAGCGGGCATCTCGCACGACTGAAGCTGATCCTGAGCGCGCGCAATCTCGGCATGTCGGTGGACGAGCTGTCGCGTCTTCTGACGCTCATCGAGGGGCCGCATCCGGCGCCGGCGCGTCGGCGCGCCGCAAGCGTACGGCTCGGACGTCTCGTCATGCAGCGCCTGTCCGATCTCGAGCGTCTGCTGGCCGTCGCGGACGACCTCCATCGGGCGAGTCCGGAGCGCGCCGCGCCTCGATCGCCTGCCAGATGAGTGCCGCGACGTCGGTGCCGTCGAAGCGCGCGATTTCCTGGATCCCGGTGGGCGAGGTGACGTTGATCTCGGTGAGATAGTCGCCGATCACGTCGATGCCGACGAAGACCAGACCGCGCCGCCGCAGCTCGGGCCCGAGGCGCGCGCAGATCTCCTTTTCGCGCGCCGTCAAGGTCGCCCTCTCGGCACGCCCGCCGACATGGAGATTGGAACGCGCCTCGCCCGGCGGCGGCACCCGGTTGAGCGCCCCCACCGGCGCGCCGTCGACGAGAATGATGCGCTTGTCGCCGCGCCGCACGGCGGGCTCGTAGCGCTGCACCATCAGCGGCTCACGGCTGATGTCGGCGAAGAGTTCCAGAAGGGCGTTCAGATTCTCGTCCTCGGGACGGATGCGGAACACCCCGGCGCCGCCATTGCCGTAGAGCGGCTTGACGATGATGTCGCCGTGTTCGGCGCGGAAGTCGAGGATGTCCTCGCGGCGTCGCGCAACCAGCGTCGGCGGCATGAGATCGGCGAATTCGAGCGTGAACAGCTTCTCCGGCGCATTGCGCACGGCGGCGGGATCGTTGACCACCAGGGTTTCGGGATGGATGTGCTCGAGAAGATGCGTGAGCGCGATATAGGCGAGGTCGAAGGGCGGATCCTGGCGCATCAGGACGACGTCCATCTCCGCGAGATCGCGCTGCTCCTCGGCGCCGAGCGTGAAATGATCGCCCCGCGCGCGCCGCACCTCGAGCGGGCGCAGGCGTGCCCGGACCCGGCCCTCGCGCCAGCTCAGATCGGCCGGCAGATAGTGCCACAGCCGGTGGCCGCGCCGCTGCGCCTCGAGCGCCAGCGCGAAGGTGCTGTCGGCGTCGATGTCGATGCCGGCGATGGGGTCCATCTGGATGGCGACCGCAAGGCTCATCCCGGGGTGCTCCGTCGAAGGAAAGTCCGTGACGCCTTATAGAGCCTTTTCCGCGCCGGGGTAAGCGTCAGGACCCCGCCGCTCACGGCAGACCCGTATCCTGCGCCTCCCAGGCACTGACGATGTGGTGCGGCCGACGCCCCGGACACAGGATCAGCGCATCGAAGCGCAGGATCATGCCGGGCGACGGCGGATGGCGGCCCAGATAGGCGCGCGCGGCCTGTGTCGCCCGCCGCCGCTGACGCGCCGAAATCGCCTCCAGCGCGACGCTCATGCGCGCCCGCGCCTTGACCTCGACGAAGGCCAGCGTGCGACCGCGACGCACGACGAGATCGATCTCGCCCACCGGCGTGCGATAGCGGCGGGCGAGAATGCGATAGCCCTTGAGGCGCAGCCACAGCGCCGCGATCCGCTCCGCCCGGCGGCCACGGCGTTCCGCCCTGATGCGCCCGGCGCTCATCGCCTCAGCCTTCGCGCGCGTTCTTGATCGCGAGCGCCCGCGCATAGACCTCCGCACGGGGGCGCTTCGTCATCCACGCGACCGCGTGCACCGCCTCGCGCAGGGACAGGGTCTCGAGGGCGGCTTCGAGGACGGCCTCGAGATCGTCGCGCGGCCGCTCGTCCCGGTCCGGCGGCGCGATCACGAGCACGATCTCGCCACGCGCCGCGATCTCGCCCGCCGCCACCGCCGCGGCAAGGCGCTCCAGGCGATCGCGCCGCACCTCCTCGTGAAGCTTGGTCAGTTCGCGGCAGAGCGCGGCCTCGCGATCGCCGAGAACGCGGCACATGTCGGCGAGGCTTTTTTCCAGGCGGTGCGGGCCCTCATAGACGACGAGGCTCGCCGGCACATCCGCCGCCGCCGCGAGCGCGGCCCGGCGCGCGCTGCGTCTGGCGGGAAGGAAGCCGAGAAAGAGCACCCGGTCGGTGGGCAGACCGGCGACCGCGAGCGCCGCGGTGAGCGCGCTCGGGCCGGGGATGCTCCGCACCGCGACCCCCGCCGTCGCCGCCGCCGCGACCAGCCTGTAGCCGGGGTCGGCGATGAGCGGCGTGCCGGCATCCGAGACCAGCGCGATGCGCTCTCCCGCCGCGAGCCGGTCGAGCAATTTCGGCCGCATCGCGACGGCATTGTGATCGTGATAGGCAAGAAGGGGCTTCTCGATCCCGTAACGCGCCAGCAGCCGTCGCGTCACCCGCGTGTCCTCGCAGGCGATGCGGTCGACGCCGCGCAGCACGTCGAGCGCGCGCAAGGTGATGTCGCCGAGATTGCCAATCGGCGTCGCGACGATGTAAAGCCCGGGATCGAGGGGCGTTTCGGGGTCCGACACAATCTCGCCTTCTCTGCGCGGGAGATAATCGAAGGACCAGTTTACACGCGGTCGCGAGGACGAGGAGGATGTTTTTGACATCGACATCGGCGGCACGGGCGATCTGCATGGGGGCGGCGGCGCTTGCGATCCTGCTCCTCGCCGGATGCGCCCGACCCGGTCCGGAGGCCGGCCCGGCACCGCCGGTGGTCGGAGGGCCGGCCGGCGCCGCGCCGCCGTCGACCGCGGTCGTCCCCTCCCGCCGGGAGACCATCCCGCCGCTCGCGCTCGAACCCGTCCGCATCGCGCTTCTCGTACCGCTGAGCGGCCCGGCGGGCGATGTCGGCGCGGCGTTGCGCGATGCCGCGAGCCTGGCGCTTTTTGATGCCTATGACCCGCGGCTCGAGCTTCTCCCTTTCGATACGCGGGGAACCCCCGAGGGCGCGCGCGCGGCGGCCCTGGCGGCGCGTGACGCCGGTGTGCGCATGGCGATCGGACCGCTTTTCGCCGATTCGATCGCCGCCGCCGCGCCCGTCCTGCGCGCCGCCGGCATTCCGTTGATCGGCTTTTCCAACAACCGCCGGGTGGCCGCGCCCGGAGTCTATCTGATGGGGTTCATGCCCGATCAGGAGGTGCGGCGCATCATCGGCTATGCCGCCCGCCGCGGCCACCGGCGATTCGCCGCGCTGATCCCGCTCAGCGCCTATGGCGATCGCCTGATGCAGAGCTTCGGCCCGGCGGTGCAGCAGAGCGGTGCCGACGTGGTCGCCATCGCGCGCTTCGCACCGGATCCCGATCGCCTCGCGGCGCCGATCAAGCGGCTCGCGCATTATGACGAGCGCCGCGCCGCCTACGAGGCGGAAGTCGCCGCCCTGAAAGCGCTCGGCGACGATCTATCACTGGAGATCCTGAAGCAGCTCGAAAGCCGCGAGACCCTCGAAGGGCCGGGCTTCGACGCCGTCCTCGTCGCCGCCGGCGACCCCCTCATCCGGACCCTCGCGCCCCTGCTTCCCTATTACGAGATCGACCCCGAAAAGGTGCAGTTTCTCGGCACCGGGCTTTGGGACGATCCCGACCTCGCCCGCGAGCCGCCCCTGCGCGGGGCCTGGTTCCCGGCCCCCGATCCCGACCGGCCGCGGGCCTTTCTTGCCCGTTTCGAGCGCAGCTTCGGGCATCCCGCGCCGCGCATCGCGACGCTGGCCTATGACGCCATGGCGCTGGTCGCCACGCTGGCGCGCAATCCGGTGAAGGAGGAGCGCTTCACCTCGGCCGCCCTCACCGACCCGGCCGGGTTCTATGGCCTCGACGGGGCCTTCCGCTTCCGCCCCGACGGCATCGCCGAACGTCGGCTCGCCGTGCTCGGCTTCGCCCGCGGCGGCTTCGAGATCATCGACCCCGCCGCCACCGGCTTCCAGCCGGCGCATATCAGTGCCGAGACGACGCAAGGAGCAGCTCGCGCAGCAGCGCGTTGAGCACCGGACGCCCCTCCGGCGTCGCTGCGAGACGATCGCTTCCGTCGACGAGGAATCCCGCGCCGGCAAGCCTGTGCACCGCCTCCATGTCGACCACCGCCGCAAGCGCCCGCCCCGTGCGGGCGCGAAAGAGCGCCTTGTCGATGCCGCGCACGAGGCGCAGGCCCATCATCACCGCCTCGCGGGCGCGGGTCTCCGGATCGATCGCTTCGACGCGTTCGCGGCCGAGCCCCGCCGCCTCCACCGCCGCAAGCCAGCGCTCCGGGCGGCGGTGATTGGCGACGGCGCAGACGCCGCCGCCGGCGGCGGGCAGGCGCCCGTGCGCCCCGGGACCGATGCCGGCATAGTGTCCGGCCTGCCAGTAGGCGAGATTGTGCCGGCTCTCCGCCCCCGGCCGGGCATGATTGGAAATCTCGTAGGCCGGCAGGCCGGCGGCCGCGGTCATCTCCTGCGTCAGGTCATAGAGGTCGGCGGCCCGATCGGGATCGGCGGCCAGCGCCGCGCCCGCCGCCGCCCGGCGATGAAAGGCGGTGCCCGGCTCGATGCTGAGCTGATAGAGCGAGAGATGGCCGACCCCCAGCGCAAGCGCGCGCGCAAGCTCGCGCCGCCAGGCGTCCGGCGTCTGCCCCGGACGGGCATAGATGAGATCGGCGCTCACCCGCGGAAAGACCTCGAGCGCCAGCCCGAGCGCCGCCAGCGCCGTCCGTACGTCGTGCAGCCGCCCGAGAAAGCGCAACGCGCCGTCATCGAGCGCCTGCACGCCGAGCGAGAGCCGGTTGACGCCGGCGGCGCGATAGCCCGCGAACCGCTCCGCCTCGGCGCTCGAGGGGTTGGCCTCGAGCGTGATCTCGACATCGTCCGCGACCGGCCAGGCGGTCCCGACCGCATCGACGACCCGCGCCACGACGTCCGCCGGCATCAGCGAGGGCGTGCCGCCGCCGAAGAAGATGCTGGCGACGACATGCTCGGGATGGTGCGCCGCGGTCGTCTCGATCTCGCGCACCAGCGCGGCCCCGAAGCGTGCCGCGTCGACCTCCTTGCGGACATGGCTGTTGAAGTCGCAATAGGGGCATTTGCGCGCGCAGAAGGGCCAGTGGACATAGACCGCGAGCGGCGCGCGCGCCGGCTCAGGCGCCGAAACAGCGGGCGAGGAGCTTGCGAAAGGCGTCGGCGCGGTGGCTGATGGCATGTTTGCGTTCCGGCTCCATCTCGCCGAAGGTGATGTCATGACCGTCGGGGACGAAAACCGGATCATAGCCGAAACCGCGCGCTCCGCGGGGCGGAAAACGCAGATGCCCCGAGACCGTTCCCTCGACCGTCTCGACATGGCCGTCGGGCCAGGCGAGCGCCAGCGCACAGACGAAGCGCGCCCGGCCCGGCTCCCCCCCGAGCGCCGCCTCCAGCCTGCGCATGGCGGCGGCGAAATCGCGCGCCGCGCCGGCCCAGCGCGCCGAGTGGATGCCGGGCGCACCGTCGAGCGCGTCGACCGCGAGCCCGGAATCGTCGGCGAGCGCGGGCAGGCCGGACGCCCGCGCCGCGGCGCGCGCCTTGAGCTCGGCGTTTTCGCGGAACGTCGTCCCCGTCTCCTCCGGCTCGGCGAGCCCGAGCGCGGCGGCCGGAACCACGTCCACGCCGAGCGGCGCCAGAAGGTCGGAAATCTCGGCGACCTTGCCCCGGTTGTGGCTGGCGATGACCAGCCGGTCGCCGGCGAAGCGGCGCGGGGTCCTGCACGTGTCTCCGCTGCCCATCGCCGACGTCAGCGCAAGCCGAGGACGCGTTTCTGTTCGGCGATGATCCGGTCGCAGCCGATGCGCGCCAGTCGCAACAGCCGCATCAGCTCCTCTTCGGAGAACGCCTCGTCCTCGGCCGTCGCCTGCACCTCGACGATGCGCCCCGAGGCGGTGAGGACGAAATTGGCGTCGGTGGCGGCGCGGCTGTCCTCCTCATAGTCGAGATCGAGCAGCAGCGCCCCGTCGACGATGCCGCAGGAGACCGCGGCCACCGGCTCGCGAATCGGCAGGGTCTCGATGAGACCGCCGTCGCGCAGATAGCGCAGCGCCTCGACAAGGGCGACGAAGGCACCCGAGATCGCCGCCGTCCGCGTGCCGCCATCGGCCTGCAGGACGTCGCAGTCGATGCGGATCTGCCGCTCGCCGAGACGCTCGAGCTCGGTCACCGCGCGCAGGGAGCGGCCGATGAGGCGCTGGATCTCCTGTGTGCGTCCACTCTGCCGGCCGCGCGCGGCCTCGCGATCGGTGCGGCTATGCGTGGCCCGGGGCAGCATGCCATACTCCGCCGTCACCCAGCCGCGGCCGCTGTCCCTGCGCCAGGGCGGCGGGCGGTTTTCCAGAGAGGCGGTGCAGAGAACATGCGTGTCCCCGAACCTGACGAGGCAGGACCCCTCGGCGTGCTTCGCCGCCCCGATCTCGAAGCTGACGGGGCGCAGTTCGTCGGGGGCGCGTCCGGATGCCCGCATGATGATCCTTTCTTCCGCTCAGGCGGCCGTTTCGTCGCCGCTTTCCGGCGTGTGTCTACCGGTCCGGAGCGCGGCCGTCCAGAGTCGATGGCGCACCGATTGACGCTCGCGGGGTTGATTCCTAAATCAGGGCCGCAGATGTGTCGGATGACGCCATGACCTTGCAGATCGAAAATCTCGATGCCCGTTCGCGCGCGATCTTCCGCTCGATCGTCGAGACCTATCTCGAGCGCGGCGAGCCGGTGGGCTCGCGCACGGTGTCGCGGCAGCCCGGGGTCGAGCTGTCGCCGGCCTCGATTCGCAATGTGATGGCCGATCTCGAGGAAACCGGCCTCATCTACTCGCCGCACACCTCGGCGGGGCGTGTCCCGACCGAGCTCGGCCTGCGTCTCTTCGTCGACGGGCTGCTCGAGATCGGCGACCTGACGGAGGAGGAGCGCGCGCGGATCGACGCCCGCTGCGCCGCCAAGGGGCGGCAGCGCGAGGAAGTACTTTCGGAAGCGACCGAGCTTCTCTCCGGTCTCTGCCAGTGCGCCGGTCTCGTTCTCGCGCCCAAGGTGGAGGCTCCGGTCAAGCATATCGAGTTCGTGGCGCTCTCGCCCGGCCGCGCGCTGGTGGTCATCGTCACCGAGGAAGGGACGGTCGAGAACCGGGTCATCGCGCTGCCCGCCGGCATGCCGGTCGCGGCCCTGACGCGGGCGACGAACTATCTCAATGCGCGATTCCAGAACCGCACCTTCGAGGAGGCGCGCAAGATCATCGAGCGCGAGCTCAAGGAGCAGCGCGCCGAGCTCGACCAGTTGAGCGCCAAGGTGGTCGAGGAGGGCATCGCCACCTGGTCGGGTGGCGGTGCGCCGTCGCTGATCGTGCGCGGCCGGGCCAATCTTCTCGAGAATGTGCACGCGCTCGAGGAGCTCGAGCGGATTCGCAAGCTGTTCGAGGACCTCGAGACCAAGGAGGGGCTCATTCGCCTTCTCGAGGAGGCGCGCCGCGCCGACGGCGTGAAGATTTTCATCGGATCGGAGAACAAGCTCTTTTCGCTTTCGGGTAGTTCTCTCATCGTTTCGCCCTATATGAAGGGCAACGGCAAGATCGTCGGGGTGATCGGGGTCATCGGCCCGACACGGATCAATTACGGACGCATCATCCCGATGGTGGATTATACGGCGAAGGTGGTCGGCACGCTTCTCTAGCCGGGAAGACGTGCCATCGGACATTCAGGAGACGGACGGACGCCATGAGCGGAGCGGAGAAAGGAAAGGATCGAGCGGAGGCGGCGGCCGAAGCCGCGGCCGCGGCGGGAGACGCCGGCGGAGCGAATTCGTCGGCCGGAAACGGCGAGACGACGGACGCCCTGGCACGGATCAGCGAGCTCGAGGGCGAGATCGAGCATCTGCGCGATCAGGCCCTGCGCGCTCATGCCGAGGTGGAGAACGTGCTTCGCCGCACCGAGCGCGAAAAGAAGGACATCGCGGCCTATGGCATCGCCGCCTTCGCGCGCGATCTCCTCGCGGTCGCCGACAATCTGCGCCGCGCGCTCGAGGCGGTGCCCGAGGAGATGCGCGCCGACCCCCGCCTCAAGGCCTTCGTCGAGGGCGTGGAGATGACCGAGCGCGAGCTTCTCGCCGCCTTCGAGCGTCACGGCATTCGCAAGATCGTGCCCGCGGGCGAGAAGTTCGACCACAATCTGCACCAGGCGATGGCCGAGGTCGAGACCGCGGATCAGCCGGCCGGCACGGTGGTCGACGTCTATCAGGCGGGATATGTGCTGAAGGACCGCCTCCTGCGCCCGGCGATGGTGACGGTGGCCAGGGGGGGCGGCGCGAAGGCGGAACCCGAGCGGGTGGACACCGAGGCCTGAGGCCCTCGCGGAACCGTTTGCAAACGGCGGTGCGGGCGCTACCCTCGACCGGCGCCGGCACGGCGGTAGGAGGAGAACGCCATGGCCTACGATTCGAACAACGTCTTCGCGCGCATCCTGCGCCGCGAGATCCCGGCCGAGATCATCCACGAGGACGCGTTCGCGCTCGCCTTCCCCGACATCAACCCGCAGGCGCCGGTGCACGTACTGGTGATCCCGAAGGGCGAATATGCGTCTTTCGACGACTTCGCCGCGAGAGCGTCCGACGCCGAGATCGCCGGCTTCTTCCGCGCCGTGCGGGCGGTGGCGGAGAAGCTCGGCGTCGCCGAGAGCGGCTATCGCCTGCTCGCCAATCACGGCGCGAACGCCCATCAGGAGGTGCCCCATTTCCACGTCCACATCTTCGCCGGCCGCCCGCTCGGCCCGATGCTCGTGAAGACGGCGGGAGAGAAT
>CAZAEP010000024.1:0-16986 GCA_964484045.1 uncultured Sphingomonadales bacterium | reverse complement strand
GGGAAACGTGGCGACCCCGGCAGGATTCGAACCTGCGACCTACGGATTAGGAATCCGCCGCTCTATCCGACTGAGCTACGGGGCCGTTGTCTGCGCCCTTCGCCTTTCCCGTCATGTGCAGGATGCCCGGCGCGAAGTCAATTCCCGGCGTCACGCGGGTCCGCGCTTGCCTCGGGGGCGCCGAGGCGGCAGGTTGCGGGGGCGGCGGACGGGGAGAGATGACGATGAACGGTCCGGCCGAGGATCTCGAGGCCTGGCGGGCGGCCGGGGCCGTCTACTGCCATCGCGGCCACGACATCTTCTATCGCGCCGGCGGTGCGGGGCCGGCGCTCGTGCTGCTGCACGGCTTTCCCACCGCGTCGTGGGATTTTTCCCCGCTCTGGGCGACGCTCGCCGCGCGCTTCACCGTCGTCGCGCCCGACTTCATCGGCTTCGGCTTTTCCGCAAAGCCCAAGCCCTATCCCTATTCCTTCTTCGATCAGGCCGATCTCGTCACGGGACTTCTAGGCTCGCTCGGCATCGAGCGGGTGCATCTTCTCGCCCATGACTACGGCGACACCGTCGCGCAGGAGCTGCTCGCGCGCCGCCGCGAGGGCGCGGCCCGCGTCGATGTCGCTTCGGCGGTGTTCCTGAACGGCGGCATGTTCTACAGCCACATCCGGTTCTCGCCCATGCAGCGGCTCCTGCGCGCGCCCCTGGGAGCGATCGCGCAGCATCTCATGAGCCGGCGCCGTTTTCATGCGAGCTTCGGCGCCATCTTCGGCCCCGGAACGCGGCCGAGCGCGGCGATGCGGGACGCCTTCTGGCGGCTGGTGACGCACAATCGCGGGCGCCGCGTGATCCACGACGTGATCCGGTATCTGGACGAGCGGCAGCGCTTCGAGGCGCGGTGGACCCGGGCGCTGGCCGAGGCGGACCTGCCGCTCCGTCTCGTCTACGGGCCCGAAGACCCGATCTCGGGCCGTGCCATCGCCGCGCGCTTCGCCGAGGTCGTGCCCGCTGCCGACATCGTGCGGCTCGACGGCATCGGGCATTATCCGCAGGTCGAGGCGCCGGCGGCGGTGACGGACGCCTTTCTCGATTTCCACCGACGCATCGGGACGTTGGCATGAGGCGGCGGCTTGCTCTGGTCCTGATCGCGCTGCCGGGGCTCGCGCCGACCGGCGCGGCGCAGCCGGTGGGCGAGGTCATGGTGACGAGGGCCCTCGACGGGGAGAGCGTGGCGCTGTCCGACGGCCGCGTCGTGCGGCTCGCCGGGGTGCGCGCGCCGCGCCCCGAAGGACCCGGCGATGTGCTGGGAGAAGCGCTGGCGCTGGCGGCCCGCGAGACGCTCACGAGGCTGGCGGCAGGCCGTCGCTGCACCCTCGACCTCGTGGCCCCGACCCGGGATCGCTATGGCCGCCTCGTCGCCCGGCTCGCCTGCGCGCCGGACTTCGGCGATCTTGCCGCCGCGCTGACGGGTGCGGGGCGGGTGATCGTCTTTCCGGGGCCGGGCGAGGCCGGTGCCGCGGCGCCGCCTTATGCGGTGGAGGCGGCGGCCCGCAAGGCGCGCCGCGGCCTCTGGGCGAGCGGGCGATATGACGTCGTTGCGGCGGCGGCGGTCGATGCGCCGTCGGGGCGGCTGGTGATCGTGCGCGGGCGCGTTCTCGCCGCGGCGCGGGTGGAGAGCGTCCTCTATCTCAATTTCGGCGCCGACTGGCGTCATGACTTCACCGTGCGCCTGACGAACACGGTGCGCCGGCGCCTGCCCCGGGAGCGCCGTGTCGCGGGCTGGTGGCGCGGGCGCTTGATCGAGGTGCGCGGGCTTCTCCTCTACGAGAACGGGCCCCTGGTCGAGCCCGGCGACCCGGCGCAGATCCGCATCCTCGCTGCGGCGCCCGAGAGAAAACCGGCGCCCTGAACGGCGCCGGTTCCCGGTCGCATCGGCGATCGTGCCGTTCTCAGGCGGCGATCAGCACCTTTTCAAGCTTCGACATCGCCGACTGCTCGTCGATATCCTCGACCGCGGCGAGCTCGCGCGCGAGGCGCCCGAGCGCGGCCTCGTAGATCTGCCGCTCGGAATAGGATTGCTCGGGCTGATCGGCACCGCGATGGAGGTCGCGCACGACCTCGGCGATGGAGACGATGTCGCCGGAATTGATCTTCGCCTCGTATTCCTGGGCGCGCCGGCTCCACATGGTGCGCTTGATGCGCGCCCGGCCCTTGAGCGTGGTGAAGGCCTCCTGGATGGTCGCCTTGTTCGACAGGCGACGCATGCCGACGGTCTTCGCCTTGTTGGTGGGCACGCGGAGCGTCATCCGCTCCTTCTCGAAACGCACGACATAAAGCTCGAGAACGGCGCCGGCGATTTCCTGCCGCTCGATCTCCATGACACGGCCGACGCCGTGCTTGGGGTAGACCACATAATCGCCCGGTGCGAAATCGAGCACGACTTTCTTCTTTGCCATAATCGGTTCAGCAGCCCCTTCCTGGGTCGGCGGACCATTTCCGATCGCAGCCTGCCGGTCCCTCCGCCCGCCGCTCGGGTTCGCGAACGGGATGGGATCGCCGGTCTCATGGGTCTGCGCGGAATGTGATGAGGGTCGTCCTCGCCGTCCTGATCCGCCGACATGGTGGTACACAAGTTACAACGCCAAGCACTGTAACATAATTTCCCTAAAAAGGGTAGACCCGGCCCCGGCCTGAAGTCGTCCGCCCGAAGCCGCGGCAATGGCAGGCCGGGCGGGGCGTCCCAATTCGCGCTGCGGCAGCGTGTCGCAGGTCCCGGGCGTTCAGTCGCCGGTACCGGGTTTCTCGGAGAAGTATTTCTCGAACTTCCCTTCTTCGCCCTTGTGCTCGTCGGCATCCGGCGGCGGGTCTTTCTTTTGCGTTATATTGGGCCATTTCTGCGAATATTCGGCGTTCAGCGCCAACCACTTCTCGAGCCCGTCCTCGGTGTCGGGCAGGATGGCCTCCGCCGGGCATTCCGGCTCGCAGACACCGCAATCGATGCATTCATCGGGGTTGATGACGAGCATGTTCTCGCCCTCGTAGAAGCAATCGACCGGGCAGACCTCGACGCAGTCCATGTATTTGCACCTGATGCAGGCTTCCGTAACGACGTAGGTCATGATCCTCCTCGCTGGCACGCCGGTCGGCACCGCCTGCTGCGGCAGGCCGGCCCGGGCCCCGGACCGGCGCCCTCGTCAAAGGGCGTCGTTCCCCTCACAACGGCTTCACCGTGTCGCGGCGCCCCGATGCCGGCTCTCGACCCGCTTTCTCGCTTCACCGCGGTCACGATCGCTCACATAAAGGAGGCCGCCGACCCGACGCAAGAGATTTGACTCATAATGGTCGATGCGGCCGTCGGCGAGCGCGACCTCCCACAGGAGCTCGATGAGGGCGACGCGCTCGGCATAAGAGCTGTTGTCCTTGAAGGCGCGGGTGAAGCCGAAAAGCTGCGTCGTCCGTCCGGCCCGCTCCCGGGCGGCGGCGAGAAGCGCATCGACCTCGTCGTCCTGCAGCGCGAAGGCCTTTTCAAGGGCCCGCCGGATCGCCGCCTCCTCCGCCGGGTCGAGACGGCCGTCCATGGCGGCGACTTCGATCAGCAGCGCCGCGGCCGCCATCTCCTTGTCGTCGAAGGCGTGCGCGGTCTCGCCCGGGCTCGACAGGCCGGAGAGAAAGGCACGCACACGGTCCATCATGGTTTCCAACTCCCTGTCGGGTTCGAACGGATGGCGGAGCCTATCGTCCGCCGCGCAGACGATCCAGCGCCCGCCGCTCGGCCTTCGTCGGCCGCCCGCTGCCCCGTCTCCGGGCGAGCGGCGGCATCGCTTCGGCCACGCCCCGGGGCGGCGGTGGCGGCGAGAGGTCGTCGTAGAGCAACGCGGCCTCGGTGGCCGGGCCGCGCCGCTCGGCAAGGCCGGTGATGCGCACGATGCGCACGCGCCGCGCCCGGGCGAAGGTCAGCACGTCGCCGATCGTGACGGCGGTGCTCGCCTTGCGGACGTGGCCGCCATTGAGGCGAATGTGCCCGGCCCGCGCCTCGCGGGCGGCGCGGGTGCGGGTCTTGTAAAGACGTGCGACCCACAGCCAGCGATCGATGCGCATGCGTCCGGTGCCGGGCGATGGCGCGCCATCGCCGTTCATGAGGACTTCCTGGCCAGGGCCTCGCGCAGCGATTTGAGCTGGGCGAAGGGCGAGTCGGCATCGATCCCGGGCTCGCGACGACGCGAGCGGCGGGCCGGTTTCGCGGGTTCGCCGGCGGTCCCGGTCTTCCCTTTCCCCTCCCGCTTCCCGCCGCTTCCGGAGTCACCGCCTTTCGTCCTGTCGGATCGTTTGCGCGCCGGCCGCGGGCGCTGCGGCGCCCAGAAGAATCGCGCCTCTTCGACCATTCCGGGCGCCGCTCCGGCATCGTTCTCCGCGGACATCGTCGCATCGGCGCCGACGGCGCCCGCCGGGGGGGCGGGGTCCGCCGCTTCGGACGTCGCCCTGGCCGGCACCTCGACCATCCGGTGGCCATAGCCGATGCAGCGCATGGCGCGGATGAAGCTCTCGCCCGAGCAGCCGACAAGGCCCATGATCTCGGGCGTGGCGGCGAATTCGGCGCCGTCCCGCCCCAGCGGCCGCACCGCATCGGCCAGGCGCTCGAGCATGTCGAGACGCACCGCCTCGTTCTCGCCGATGAGGCGGAAGCCGGCCAGTTCGTAGAACGCGCGCGGCGCATCCGGCGCGGTGTGGATCCATACCAGCCCCGGCCTGGGGATCTCGGGCAGCGTGTCGATGCCCGTCTCGAGCGCCCACAGCATGAGCCGCAGCTCCACCGCATGCGGCTTCAAAAGGAGCGGCATGTAGAGCGCGGTGGCGCCGATACGGATCTTGAAGCGCCGCAGCTCGCGCCGTGCCTCCTGATCGAGGCTGCGCAGCTCCGCGGCCACATGGGCGCGCGCGAGGATGCCGTAATTCTCCAGAATCCGGAAGGCGATGCCGCGCGCGAGCCCGCTCGGGGCGGGGCCCCCGGCGCCGTTTCCGCGGCCGTCGGCGAGCGCGCGGGCGAGCGCGAGAAGCGGCCCCAGCTTGTCCTCGAGACGGGCCTTGAGCCAGGCCGTGCAGCGCTCCTCGACGAGGACCGCGTCGCGGTCCTTCAGGAGATGTCCGGGACGCAGACGCACCCGCGGCGCGAGGGGGGATCCACCCTTGACGATCTCGGCGATGGCCGCCTGCTGCCAGACGAGCCGCGGCCGCGCAAGTCCGGCGCCGAGATCGAGCGTCAGCGTCTGGTGGCCGATATTGGCGAAGATCTTCGCGCGTCGGGCCGCCTCGCGGGCGAGCGCCGCCTCGGCGGCGGCGGTGAGCTTCCTGTGCCCGGCACCCATGGCGGCGACGTCGGGACGGAAGGCGAAGCCCTCGATGTGCCCGATGGCGTGCCCTTCGACGACGATTTCGTTGCCTTCCTCGATGCTCACCGACAGGTCGCCCCTTTGCCGCAGTTCGCGCAACAGCAGCGAGGTCCGGCGGTCGACGAATCGCTGCGTCAGCCGCTCGTGCAGCGCGTCCGACAACCGGTCCTCGACATCCCGCGTCACCGCCGCCCAATGCGCCGGATCGCGGAGCCAGTCGCGCCGGTTGGCGACATAGGTCCAGATGCGGATATTGGCGATGCGCGCCGCCAAGCTATCGATATCGCCCTGGACATTGTCAAGTCGGCTGACCTCGTGCGCCAGCCAGTCGGTCTCGATCACGCCTCCGGGGGCCATCAACTGATAATAGATGCGCCTCAAGAGCGCCAGGTGATCGCGATCGCCGAGCTTGCGGAAGTCGGGGATCTGGCACACCTCCCACAGCCGGCGCACCGCCGCAGGCGAGCGCGCGAGGTCGCCGATCCCGGGGTCTTCGGCCAGGGCCCTGAGGGCGAGAAGATCGGTCGCCGCCCGCATGCGCACGAGCCCGGGGCGCGGCGCCGTGGCCTCGAGCGAGGCGACGAGGCGCGCGAGCGAGCGGAAATCGAGCGTCGCATTGCGCCACTGGAGGGCCTTGAGTGCGGGGAAACGGTGTTCCTCCACCGCGGCGACGGTGCGCGCGTCGAGCGCCACGCCCTCGGCGCCGGCGATGGTGGAAAAGGTGCCGTCGTTCATGTGCCGGCCGGCGCGCCCGGCGACCTGCGCCACCTCGGCGGCCTCGAGGCGGCGCACCCGGTGGCCGTCGAACTTGGCGAGCGCCGCGAAGGCGACATGGTCGATGTCCATGTTGAGGCCCATGCCGATGGCGTCGGTGGCGACGATATAGTCGACCTCGCCGGTCTGATAGAGCGCGACCTGCGCATTGCGCGTGC
Source organism: uncultured Sphingomonadales bacterium (assembly GCA_964484045.1). Taxonomy (GTDB): domain Bacteria; phylum Pseudomonadota; class Alphaproteobacteria; order Sphingomonadales; family Rhodothalassiaceae; genus J134. The sequence goes on along the minus strand of CAZAEP010000024.1, from coordinate 10,676 downwards.
GCGGGCTGAGCGCCCCCATGACGACGGCGGTGCCGCCGCGATGGCGGCGCACGAGCTCGGCGAGCGCATAGACCGATTCGGCGGAATAGGCGATGATCGCCGAGCGCGGCGGCAGCCGGCCGAGCTTTCGCGGCTTGACATATCTGAGCTGCGACAGGCGCGGCCGGCTGAGGATCGTTGCCTCGGGCAGAAGGCGGGCGATCAGCGGCCGGATCGTTTCGGCCCCGAGAAAGACGGTCTCCTCGCGGCCGCGAGCGCGGAGCAGGCGGTCGGTGAAGACGTGCCCGCGCTGGCGATCGGCGGCGAGCTGGATTTCGTCGACGGCGACGAAATCGACGGGCTCCGCGAGCGGCATCGCTTCGACGGTGCAGACGTAATAGGCGGGATTCGGGGGGCGGATCTTCTCCTCGCCGGTGAGCAGGGCGACCCGGGTCGGCCCCTTGATCGCGACCACGCGGTCGTAGATCTCCCGCGCCAGGAGACGCAGCGGAAAGCCCATCATGCCCGAGGCATGGCCGAGCATGCGCTCGACCGCATAGTGGGTCTTGCCGGTGTTGGTCGGGCCGAGCATGGCGATGACACGGCCATGCGCGCGGCCACTCGGACGACTCATCGCTCGCACTCGCATTGCGGCCGTGATCCGCCCGGGCGGCCGGATCGCGGCAGGATTGCCTTGTGCCATTCCGTCCCCCGCCTGTCCACCGCCGCGAGCGCCCGGTGAGGCGCTTTGGCATCGCCGCGAAAAGGTCTACACTGCGTCGTGCGAACGGACGAGGAGGGGAGGACGGCATGTTGCGACACGCTTGCGTGCTGCTGGTGACACTGGTCGTCGCCGCGAATGCCGCGGCACGACCGCTCAGGAGCGGCGACTGGCTCGACTGGGAACGCGCCGCCGAGGCGCAGATCGCTCCCGACGGTCACGCCATCATCTATGCCCGCCGCCATGTCGACAAGCTGAAGGATCGCTGGCGGAGCGAATTGTGGATGATCGACGCCGATGGCGGGCATCATCGCTATCTCGCCGATGGCGGCGGCGTGCGCTGGTCGCCGACGGGGGATCGCATCGCCTATGTCGGTGCCGCGGACGGCAAGGCCGCGATCCATGTCCGCTACATGGACGCCGAAGGCGCGACGAGCCGGATCGCGACCGGTCTCGATCATCCGACGCGGCTCGCCTGGTCGCCCGACGGCAGGTGGATCGCCTTTCGCGCCCGCGTGGCGATGAAACCGCACTGGACGATCGACCTGCCGCCGCGGCCCGCCGGCGCCGAATGGACCGCGGACGCGACGGTCATCGATCGCTGGCAGTACCGCCTCGACCGCGTCGGGATGAAGGAATGGTACGACCACATCTTCCTCGTCCCCGCCGACGGCGGTACGCCGCGACAGCTCACCCGCGGTGAATGGGACGTCGGCGCGCGCGTGGTCGGGGCCATCGATATCGGCGGGCCGCTGCAATGGACTCCGGACGGCCGCCATATTCTCTTCGACGGACTCGTCGTCGAGGACGGCACCGAGCCCGAGCCCTTCGTCTCGCACCTCTATGCGGTCGATGTCGCGGACGGCACGATTCGCCGGATCACGGAAAAGCCGGGCTTCTGGATGCGGCCGACCCCCTCCCCCGACGGACGGCTCGTCGCCTATGTCGGCAACGCGGCGAGCGAGGTCAATTACCCGACCCCGCAATTGCGCGTCATCGGCATCGACGGCACGGGCGACCGGGCGCTGATCGCGGCCCTGCCGGCGGAGGCGTCGGATCTCCACTGGGACGCCCGCGGCCGCGGCCTCTATTACACGGTGAACGAGAAAGGCGCGACCCATATCCACCATGTCGATCTCAAGGGCCGCGACCGCGCGGTGACCAGGGGCGAGATGCGGCTTTCCCTGGATTCGGTGAGCCGGGACGGCATCGCCGCGGGCATCGTCACCGCGCCGCAGGTGACGCGCAATCTGGCGCGCATCGCGCTCGACTCCGGCACCGTCGCGCAACTCACCGACCTCAACGGCGACATCCTGCACGATGTCGATCTCGGCGAGGTGGAGGAATTCCGCACCGCCTCGGAGGACGGCACGCCGGTGCAGGGCTGGGTCATCACGCCGCCCGGCTTCGATCCCGGCAGGCGCTATCCGATGATCCTTTCCATTCATGGCGGACCGCACGCCATGTACGGGGTGAATTTCCACTTCGACTTCCAGGTCTTCGCCGCGCGCGGCTATGTCGTCGTCTTCGCCAATCCGCGCGGCTCCACCGGCTACGGACCGGATTTCGCGAACGCGATCGACAATCGCTATCCCGGCAGGCGGGATTTCAGCGACCTCATGGCGGCGACCGACGCCGTTCTTGCGCGCGGCTTCATCGATCCCGAGCGTCTCTTCGTCACCGGCTGCTCGGGCGGCGGCGTGCTGACGAGCTGGACGGTGAGCCACACCGACCGCTTTGCCGCGGCGGCGGCGCTGTGTCCGGTGATCGACTGGATCAGCTTCGCCGGCACGACCGACATCGTGGCCTGGGCCTACCGGCGCTTCCGGCCCGACTTCTGGCAGAACCCCGGGCTCTGGCTCGACCACTCGCCGCTCATGCATGCGCCCGAGGTGAAGACGCCGACATTGCTGATGACCGGCGATCTCGATCTCCGCACGCCGCTCTCGCAGGCCGAGGAGTTCTATTCGGCGCTCAGATATTTCGGCGTGCCGACGAAGCTCATCGTGATGAAGGACGAGTATCACGGCACGCAGTCGAAGCCGTCGAACATGCTGCGCACGATCGCGTATCTCGACAAGTGGTTCTCCGAGCACGATCCGGGAAAGACGGCGGAAGGAGGCGGCGGTGGCGACGATTCGCGCTGAGGTCGGCGACATCACGCGCATGGACGTCGACGCGATCGTCAACGCCGCCAATGAGCGCCTGACGCCCGGCGGCGGAGTGAGCGGCGCCGTCCACCGCGCCGCCGGGCCGCGGCTCGCGGACGCCTGCCGCAGGATCGGCGGCTGTCCGACGGGTGAGGCGCGCCTCACCCCCGGCTTCGACCTGCCGGCGACGCACGTCATCCACACCGTGGGTCCGGTGTGGCACGGCGGCGACCGGGGCGAGCCGGAGCTGCTGGCCGCCTGCTATCGCGCCGCGCTCGATCTCGCCGCGCGGCAAGGGCTCGCCTCGATCGCCTTTCCCGCCATCTCCACCGGCATCTTCGGCTATCCGCTCGACGCCGCGGCGGCGGTGGCGGCGCGCACCGTCACCGGCTGGGCGGTGGGGCCCGGCAGGGGCACGTCGCTCGAGACCGTGCTGCTGGTCTGCTTCGACGCGGCGACGCGCAGCGTCTATGACGCGGCCCTGCGCGCCGCGCGCCCGATGTGAAAGGCGCCGTTCAGGGCGCCTTCCCGCTCGTTCCTTCGGTCCCGGCGATCGGGCGCAGCTTCACTTGCGTGATCTGGTTGCGCCGCCGTCCGGCGATCTCGAACTCGAAACCGTGGAAGCGGAAGCGCTGGCCGACGATGGGGATGGTCTCGGCTTCATAGATCACGAGACCGGCGATGGTGGTCGCGTGCTCGTCGGGCAGCGACCAGTCGAAATGGCGGTTGAGGTCGCGGATGCTCATCGTGCCGTCGACCAGGATCCAGCCGTTCGCCAGCTTCTTGATGCCCTGAATAGCCTGATCGAATTCGTCGGAGATGTCGCCGACGATCTCCTCGAGGATGTCCTCGAGCGTGACCAGCCCCTGCAGCGTGCCGTATTCATCGACGACCAGCGCGAAATGCACATGCCGGCCCAGGAAGGCGTTCATCTGCTCGCGCAGGGTCGTCGTCTCGGGGACGAACCAGGGCTCGCTCATGATGCTGCGAATGTCGAAATCTCCCGTATCGCCGGAGCGGCGAACGGCGCGCAGGACGTCCTTGGCGTGAATGACGCCGACGATGTTCTCGGGATCCGCATCATAGACCGGCAGCCGCGTATAGGGGCTTTCGGTCACGGCGTCGATGATCTCCGCCGCGGGCTTCGAGATATCGATCATCTGCATGTTCTTGCGATGCACCATGACGTCCTCGACGGTGATCTCGTCGAGATCGAGAATCGATCCCAGCATGTCGCGATGGGCCTTGCGCAAGGCCCCCTCGCTGGCTCCGAGATCGATGGCGCCGCGCAGCTCCTCCTTGACCGAGAGCACCGCCTCGCGGCCCCTGAGGTCGATCCCGAAGAGGGCGAGCGTCGCCCGCACGATATGCCCGACCAGCGCCACCACGGGGGAGAACAGGGCTACGACGATCTCGAGCGGACGCGCAATGCGCAGGGCGACGCGGTCGGGGTCGGCGATGGCGTAGGTCTTGGGCAGCACCTCGGCGAAAATCAGCACCAGGGTGGTCATCACCAGGGTCGCATAGAGAACGCCGCTCTCCCCCACGATGTGCATGAAGAGCCGGGTCGCCAGCGCGCTGGCGAGGATGTTGACGAGATTGTTGCCGAGGAGAATGGCGCCGATGAGCCGTTCCTTGTCGGCGATCAGGCCCTCCACGCGGCGTGCGGCGCGGTTGCCCTCGGCGGCGAGGCGGTGCAGCCGCGCCCGGCTGGCGGCGGTGAGCGCCGTCTCCGATCCCGAAAAGAGGGCCGAGAGAGCGAGCAGGAGGACGATCGAGGCGACGGTGAAGGGAAGGGACAGTGGCATGGCGGGGCCCCGCGGATGAGTGTTCAGGCGCAGTCGGTCGCGAGCACGGCGCGCACCGCTTCGTCGGGCACGTCGTCGCTCAGGAAGGCGTCTCCGATGCCGCGCAGGAGGACGAAGGTGAGACGCCCGTCGCGCATTTTCTTGTCCTGGCGCATGAGCGCGATCAGACCCTCGGGGGTGAGTGCGGCGTCGAGCGCCGCGATGGAGGTCGGCAATCCGACCGCCGCCAGATGCGCGGCAAGCCGGGCCCCCTCCGTCGCCGCGGCATGGCCGAGGCGCGTCGACAGCGCGCAGGCGAGAACCATCCCGATCGCCACCGCCTCGCCATGGAGAAGGCGGCCGTCATAGCCGAGCGCGGCCTCGAGCGCGTGGCCGAAGCTGTGGCCGAGATTGAGCAGCGCCCGCCGTCCCGCCTCTTGCGCGTCGGCGGCGACCACCGCCGCCTTGGCGCGGCAGCTCTCGCCGACGGCGCGGGCGAGGGCCGCCGGATCGCCGGCGAGGACCGCCGGCCCGTTCTTCTCGAGCCAGGAAAAGAAGCCGGGACGGTCGATGAGACCGTATTTGACGATCTCCGCATAGCCGGCGCGGCGCTGGCGCAAGGACAGGGTGCCGAGAACGCCGAGGTCGATGATCACGCGGCGCGGCTGATGGAAGGCGCCGATCAGATTCTTGCCCTGGGGCATGTTGATCCCCGTCTTGCCGCCGACCGCGCTGTCGACCTGGGCAAGCAGGGTGGTCGGCACCTGGATGACGGCGACGCCGCGGCGCAGGATGGCGGCGGCGAAGCCCGCGAGATCGCCGACCACGCCGCCGCCGAGCGCGAGCACCGTGTCCTGGCGCTCGAGGCCGAGATCGAGAAGGCGACCGGTCACCGTCTCGAGCGTGGCGAAGGACTTCGAGCGCTCGCCGGCGGGAACGAGGATGGTTTCGCCGGCGATGCCGGCGGCGTCGAGGCCCGCACGGGCGGCGTCGAGATAGTGCGCGGCGACGGTCTCGTCGCTGACGATCGCCACCCGCGGCCGCGCCAGAAGATCGGCGATCTGCTCTCCGAGCGTCGCGATCAGGCCCGTGCCGATGCGGATGTCGTAGCCCTCGGTCCCGAGCGGGACCTCGACCGCGTCGAGAAGGGTGGCGGAGGCTGTGCTCATTCGGCGGGGGTTTCCTTGATCTTGCCTTCGAGCGCCTTCAGGATCGCCGCGACCACTTCGGCATGCGGACCGGTGCCGCTCCTGATGCGGAGATCGGCCTCGCCGTAGACGGGCGCCCGCTCGGCCGCAAGACGCGCCAGAACCTCCTCGTGATCCTGTCCTTCGAGCAAGGGCCGGGTGTTCCGTCGTCGGGTGCGCCGGGCGAGAATCTCGACATCGGCGTCGAGCCAGATCGAGATCGCCCGGCGTTTGATGAGCGCCCGCGTGTCGGGATCGAGAAAGGCGCCGCCACCGGTGGCGACCACCTTGGGCGCGTCATCGCTCAGCAGACGGGCGATGACCCGCCGCTCGCCGTCGCGGAAGGCCTTCTCGCCGAATTCGGCGAAAATGTCGGAAATGCTGCGCCCCGCCGCCTTCTCGATCTCCTCGTCGGCATCGACGAAGGGCACGCCGAGACGGCGGGCGAGGCGACGCCCGATGCTCGATTTGCCGGCCCCCATCAGGCCGATGAGAACGATCGGGCAATCGGGGTCGCGTGCGGAAAAAAGCCGGAAGCGGCGTGTTGTCGTCATATTTCCGTCTTAGAGCACAAATGCCGCCGGCCGCAACGGCGCTGAAGGCGGTCCGCGCTTTCTGGACAGCGGCTTTGCGGCGCGCCTATAAGGGTGCGCGAGAGGCTTCGCAAGCGAACCGAAGAGGGAGCCGGAGCGAAATGTCGCGTCTGTGGTTGGTGATCGTCATCCTGTCCGTGCTCATTGTCGTGACGGCGGCGGCATTTCTCTATATGTGGGATATCCCGGCGCCGCAGGAACATGTCGAGCAAACGCTGTCCGTCGATCGTAATGGGCGTTAGACACCTTCTGGCCCTCGCCCTCGTCGGGGCGACGCCGGCGCTGGCGCAGCAGCCGGAGACGCCCGCCCCGCAGGCTCCGGCGCAGGACGATGCCGCCACGCCGGTCGCCCCGCGCAAGGCGCCGGCACCCTTCTTTCTCGGCCCCACCGGCGCGCCCCCCGAGGAGGCGCCCGCCGCGGAGCGCCCGCCGACCTCGATCCTGATCGGTCCCTATCTTCCCCGGGGCAGCATCCCGCTGCCCGATCTCTCGGCCGGGCAACCGGCACCGGCGTCCGGACAGCCGGAGACGGGCGGGGGCGAAGCGGAAACGGAAGCGGAAGCGGAAGAGATTGCCGTCGATCGCCTTGCCGCGCTCGACCCTTCGGCCATCGGAGCCTGGAACGAGGCGCGCATCCCGGCCCTGCCGGTGACGATGTGGGACGGGACGCCGCGCGAGGCTCTCGTCCTGTTGCTGCCGCGGCTTCCGGTGGCGAGCGCCCTGCCGGCGGCCCGCGCGCTCGCGCGGCGGCTTCTTCTCTCGCCGGCGCGGCTTCCGGAAGGGGCCGCCGGGGACGGTCCGAGCCCGCTCGTTCTGCGCCTCGCGGCGCTGGCCCGCGGCGGGGCGCTCGACGACCTGCTGGCGCTCGCCGATCGCATTCCCGCCGCCGCCATGTCCGAGGATGTCGAGCGCCTGAAGGCCGACGCCCTGCTCGTGCGCGGCGACTATGCGGCGGCCTGCGAGCTCGCGCGTGCCGCCGTCGGTCGCTCCGGCGCCGCCTACTGGCTCAAGCTGCTCGCGCTTTGCGAAGCGCTCGACGGCAACCGCGCCGGCACCGATTTCCGCCTCAATCTGCTCGCCGACGCCGATGAGAGCGATCCGGTGTTCGCGCGTCTCGTCGAGCTGCTGCTGAGCGAGATCGAAGGGAGTGCGACGGAGGCCCCTCCGGCATTGCTCGAAGGGGCGCGCACGCTCGATCCGCTGCTTTTTGCCCTGGCGCGGCTGGCGCGCGTCCCGATCCCGCCCGAGCTCGTGCTCTCGGCGCCGCCGCTGGTGCTCGGGACAGCGCTCGAACTGCCGGATCTCGCGCCCCGGCGTCGTCTCGACCTCGCGCTGCGGGCGCTCCGCCTCGGCCTCATCGACGGCATCGACTTCGCTCCCATTCTGGCCGCCGTGCCGTTTGACGATGCGCTTCGTGCGCTGTCGCCGGCGGCGCTTGCCGGACCGGCTCCCGCCGCGAAGGACGACGGCGACCCGAGGGATGCGCCGGCCGGTCCCGGGGATGCCGCGGCGGCGACACCCGAACAACGGCCGCTGCCGGAGGGCCCCGAGCTGATCGCGCTTCTCTTCCAGCAGGCGGTCGCTGCCGATGCGCCGGCGCAAAAGATGCAGCTCATGGATCTGGCTCTGGAGAAAGCCGCGGCGGCCGGACTGCGTCTGCCCATTGCCGAAGCGCTTCTGGTTCCGCTGTCGGGGCTTCGCCCGGCGCCGGTGCTGGCCGGCCACGCCGATCTTGCGGTGCGCATCTCGCTTGCGGCCGGGCGCCTCGACGAGGCTCGCGCCTGGTATGAAGCGGCTCGCACGGCGGCCACGGCCGGAAATGGCGATGCGCGCGCCGCTCTGGCACGTCTTTGGCCCCTGATGCTGATCGGCGACGGCACCGGCGGCGTCGCTTATTCGGATCAACTCCTCGAGCTCTGGTGGCAGGGACGCCGGGAGCGCGACGAGGCGGCGCGTCTCGCCCGCGGCGATCTTCTCTTCGCGCTTCTCGGCGAGCTCGGTTATGCGGTTCCCGATGCCCTCCGCACGGCCGTGCTGGCGGCGCCGGCGCGGCTCGCGGCAAGTCCGGCGATCAATCTCTGGCGTGATCTCATCCTGGCGGCGCAGCGCCGCCGCGTGGGGGGCGTGATCCTCGACGCGCTCGTCGGACTGGGCAGCGAAGGAGCGCGGACGAGCGATCCTTCCTTCCTCGCCACCAGCGTCGCGGCGCTGAAGGCCGTCGGGCTCGAGCGGGACGCGCGGCAACTGGCGCTCGAGGCGTTGATCGACGCGGGGTTCTAGCCGCAATGGCGGCGGCACGCGATGAGGATCGCTATCTCGTCGAGAGATTTCTCGAAGCCCTCGCGGCCGAGCGCGGTGCGGCGGCGAACACGCTTGCCGCCTATGAGCGCGATCTCGCCGACTTCCTTGCCCGCGCCGGGACGGGCGGCCTCGCGGCGCGCGCGGAGGATGTCCGCGGCTATCTCGCGGACCTTCGCCGGCGCGGGCTGGCGGCGTCGACGACGGCCCGGCGCCTGAGTGCCCTCAGGCAGTATTTCCTTTTTCTCTTCCGCGAGGGCTTTCGCGGCGACAATCCGATGCTGAGCATCGAAAGCCCGCGCCGGGTGCGTTCGCTGCCGCACTGTCTGAGCGAAGCCGAGGTCGAACGCCTGCTTCGCACCGCGCAGACAGCGGCGGATGCGCGGCCGTCCCTGCACAGCCTGCGCCTGCATGCCATGCTCGAGATCCTCTACGCCACGGGGCTGCGCGTCTCCGAGCTGGTCACGCTCCGCCGTGATGCCATCCGCGACGACCGGCCGGTCCTCTTCGTTCGCGGCAAGGGCGGGGCGGAGCGCATAGTGCCGATCGGCCGTCGCGCCCGCGCGGCGCTCGCGCGCTATCGCCGGGCGCTCGCCGCCGATGCGAAATGCGCGAAGGGCCCGTGGCTCTTTCCCTCCCGCGGGGGGCGCGGGCATCTGAGCCGGGTGCGGGTGCAGCAGATTCTCAAGCAGCTCGCCGCCGATGCCGGGCTGGCGCCGGAGAAGCTGTCGGCACACAAGCTGCGCCACGCCTTCGCCACCCATCTGCTCGCCCATGGAGCGGACCTGCGGGCGGTGCAGAAGATGCTGGGACATGCCGACATCGCGACGACGCAGATCTACACCCATGTGCTCGACCAGCGTCTGAAGGCGCTCGTCGAGGAAAAGCATCCGCTCGCCCGCAAGGCGCGGCGCGGGCGCTCCTGATGCGGGGGACTCCTATTCGATCGTCCCCAGCCAGCCGCGGCGCATCGCCTTGGCGACGGCATGGCTGCGCGAGCTGGCATCGAGCTTGGCGATGGCATTGCGCACATGGAAGCGGGCCGTCTCCGGCGAACGATCGATGATGATGCCGATCTCGCTGTCGGTCTTGCCGCGGGCGACCCAGGTCAGGCATTCGCGCTCGCGCTCGGTGAGCGGGCAGTCCTCGCGGGCGGCCGTTTCCGCATTGAGCATGCTGTCGACGCGCTCGAGAAAGGCGTGGGCGACGACGAAGAGCTCGCTCGCATAATCGTCCGCCCAGCGCCGCGTTTCGGCATGCGGCTGGTCGCTGACCCAGGACACGAAGCCGGTGCGCCCGCCCGGCTGGTGCACCGGCACCAGGATGCCCGAGCGCACGCCGGTCTGGCGCAACAGGCTCAGGGCCTGCTGTCCCATGGCGGTGAAGGGGCGCGGCAGTTCGTCGCCGTCGAGACCGAGATTGTCCTCGTCGATACCCCAGGTGAAGGGGCGCCAGCGCTTGCGGCAGGGGATCGCGAGCGGGCAGGCGAGCACCATGCCGCCCTTGACCCAGCGGCGGACGAACTCCGACGGCCAGCCGAGCTCGACCCCGAGCGGCTCGCTGTCGCCATTGCCGGGCAGGCCGGGATTGGCGATGTCGTAATCGAAGCCGGCACGCGGTGCGGGCAGCGTGCGGCTGAATTGCGCGAGCAGCTTCATCGCCTGATGCAGGTCGGTCGCGCGGTTCAAATCCTTGAAGAAGCGCTCGGTGGACTCGGCCAGCATCCTCGGTCTCCACAATTTCCGGGCGGCTGTTCGATGCACCGACCCTGCCAGAAAGGATAGTCGATGCCGCGAGCGACGCCAAGAAGCGCGAGCGACCTTTTTGCCGGCGACGGGAAAAACGGACCGATCGCATGGGCCGGTCCGCCCGTGCCGCGGGACTCGGGATGCCCGGATCGTCCCCGTCGTATGCGGGAACGAGCTTCGGCGGCCCCATGAGCCAGGAGCCGCCGGGCTGCA